>DASWVQ010000050.1:0-9184 GCA_036401195.1 Gemmatimonadaceae bacterium | reverse complement strand
GCCCGCGCGGGCCCTCCGCGCCCGACGATGACGACGGCACGCGGCCGATCGCGGAGGCCCTCGCCCGCGTGACCCCGGCCCCGGCGCAGGCCGCGCCGGCGAAAGCCGACACCGCCCCCTTCCGTCACGCGCGCCACCGCAAGGTCGAGTGCACCAGCTGCCACTCCAGCAAGACGAAGCACGGCGAGGTGATGGTGAAGACGATGAAGGACTGCCAGTCCTGCCATCACAAGCCTGCCACCGTCGCGCAGGGAATGACCGCCTGCCAGCAGTGCCATCAGGGCGCCCTCGCACGCGGGATCACGGTGCAGCAGCCCTTCAAGGTCACGGCGCGGCCCGCGGGGAACGCAACCCCCACCCGCCCCCTCACCTTCAACCACCAGCAGCATGGCCAGGTGCAGTGCCAGCAGTGCCACAGCACCCCCACCACGCTCGCGGTGACGAAGACCTGCACCTCCTGCCACCAGGACCACCACCAGGTGGAGCGCAACTGCCGGAGCTGCCACGCCACCCCGTCGCCGCGCACGGTGCACCAGCGCACGGCACACCTGGGCTGCGCCGGCAGCGGGTGCCACACCGACCAGGCGGCGATCAACCTGCCGGCGCGCCGCAACGTCTGCCTCGCCTGTCACCAGACCATGGTGACCCACAAGCCCAACCGCGAATGCGCGCAGTGCCACCAGGTGAACTGGAATCCGACCGCGCGACGGGTAGCGGAACAATGACCAGGACTGGCCTCATACATAGATTCGCCGTCGTCGCGCTCGCGGCGGCGGCACTCCCGGCAGCCCTCGCGGCGCAGGGGCTGCGCATCACCGGCGTCACGACCGGGCGGTACGTGGACCTCCGTCCCTTCGTGGAGGACAGCGTCCCGCTCAGCGCGATCGCCGACACGAACGCCGGCTTCCCCTACCGCCTCACCAACCAGGGCTTCTACGTCCGCTGCACCGCCGGCGAGCCGGTGTGCCGCTACCTGCGGTCGGGGACCCGCATCAACACCTTCCCCGTCACGCAGGACCTCGAGATCACGGGGTGGGGGTTCGGGCAGGGGCTCAGCTTCCACACGCAACTCCGCTTCCGCCAGGGCTTCGGCGAGGTGAAGGAATTCTGGCCCCGCAGCGAGGACCGGATGGACGCGCTCGACGCCTACCTCGAGCTCGACCGCTCCGCCTTCCGCGCCCGCGCCGGCCGGCAGTTCATCGCCTCGGGGCTGGGCTACAAGAACTTCGACGGCGCCTCCCTCCTCCTCCGCCCCTTCGGCCAGCTCAGCGTGCAGGGGTTCGCGGGGTGGGGGTTGGCGCAGGCGCTCAACGAGCCGCGCAACTCGGGCGAGATCGAGCAGTGGGAGGAGATCCCCTCGAACACGCACACCAACCTGTTCGGCGCCGAGCTGCGGTGGAACCCGCGGCGCGGCGCGGCGGCGAACGCGATCTACCTGCGGGAGATCCGCACCGACCGCGCGGGGATGATCTCCGAGCGGCTCGCCACCGACGCGCGCGTGGCGCTCCCCGACCTCGGGGGCACGGTGGAGGGGTGGCTCACCTACGACTTCGCCGCCGCGCAGGTGAACGAGGGGCGGCTGCGCTACCGGTTCCCCGCCATCGCGCGCGTCACCCCCATGCTCGAGGCGCGGCACTCGCGCCCCTTCTTCGAGCTGTGGACGATCTGGGGGGCCTTCTCCCCGGTGCCCTTCAACGAGGGTCGCGCCCAGGTGGCGTGGAGCTCGCGGACCGGGGTACTCGGCGGCGACGTGTACGGGGCGTATCGCACCTACGACGAGGCCGACGCGGGGCTCGAGAGCCCGGCGCTGCGCAGCGACGGCTGGCGCCTGGGGGCCAACGCCACCTGGCGGGTCACCGACGCGCTCATGGCGAGCGGCGGCTACAACGCCGACATCGGCTTCGGCGCCTCGCGCACCGACGGCTCCGCGGCCCTGCGCTGGACGGGCGACCGGCTGGCGCTCGGGGTCAATGGCACCGCCTTCCAGAACATCTACGAGTTCCGCGTCGGTGACGGCCGCGTGATCGGGGGCGGGTTCGACGCCGCCATCCGGCTCTCGGACGAGGCGCGGCTCGCCGGGGACTTCATGATCTACAAGCATCGCGCGGACGGGAACAACCCGATGGTCACCGACTGGAGCCAGCGGCGCGCGACGCTGCGGCTCGAGTGGACGGTGGGACGCGGCGCCGACGACACGGGCGTGGGAGGGCGCGATCGATGAGACGCACACTCCTGGGGCTCGCCCTCGTCGCCGCCGCGGCGTCGATCGCGTGGGGCGTCACCCGCGACGAGCGCGCCTTCCCGCACGAGAAGCACGTGCGCGTGTTCCCCACCTGCTTCAGCTGCCATGACGGCGTGCGCACCGCCGACGCCGCGAAACTCTTTCCCGACCCACAGGCCTGCGCGAGCTGTCACGACGGCACGCAGCTGAAGCGGGTGGAGTGGAAGGGCCCGTCGCGCCGCGCGACCAACCTGCGCTTCACCCACCAGCAGCACCAGCGGGAAGCGGGCTACGGCACCGGCGCCTCGGAATGCCAGGCCTGCCACCGCATCCCCGGGCGCACGGAGTTCATGGCCGTGCAGCGCGCCACCCCGGCGAACTGCATCAGCTGCCACGAGGGGCCGCGCCAGGCCCACCAGGCGAGCGCCCACCTCGCCGCGGATTCCCCCTGCGCCACCTGCCACGTGCCGGTGTCGCGCGCGGCCTCGCTCACGACCGACCGCATCGCCGCCTTCCCGAAGCCCCCGTCGCACGAGCGCCGCGACTTCCTCCAGAACCACCAGCCTGGGAAGGCCGACAACACGCAGAGCTGCGCCACCTGCCACGCGCGGGAGAGCTGCGAGCGCTGCCACGTCAACGCGGACAAGGTGCCGCGCATCGCCACGATGGACCGCGACGCCCGTGTCGCCTCGCTGGTGAAGGGGCGCGCGCCGAGCTACCCGGAGCCGGCCAGCCATCGCGACCCGGACTTCACGACCGCGCACGGCGACGCGGCCCGCACGTCGCCCGCGACCTGCGCGAACTGCCACGCCCAGCCGAGCTGCCGCTCCTGCCACACGGGGCGCGGCGCGGAGAAGGTGATCGCGCAGTTGCCCGCGCCCAGGCGCGGAGCCGCCCGCGGGGTGGAGCTGGTGCGTCGCAGCAACTGGTCCACCTCGCAGGCCGGCCCGGAGGGCGTGCCCGCCACGCCGGTGCGCGCGGTGCGCGCCGACGGGCGCCGCCCGATCGAGGAGGCGCTCGCCGACACCGGGGCCGCCCGCCACTTCGTGCGCGTGCACCCCGCCGGCTACGACAAGTCCCACGAGGTGGATGCGTCCACCAAGCGGCTGGACTGCGCGTCGTGCCACACGAAGCGCTTCTGCGCCGACTGCCACCAGGGGGAGGGGCGCCGGCGCTACCACCCGGCGAACTTCGTCCAGCGGCATCCCGCCGACGCGTACGGCCGCAGCCAGAACTGCGCCTCCTGCCACAACACCGACGTGTTCTGCAAGAGCTGCCACGAGCGGTCGGGGCTGGGGAGCAAGGGCGCCCTCAACACCGCCTACCACAACGCGCAGCCCAACTGGCTGCTCCAGCACGCGCGCGCGGCGCGGCAGGAGCTCACCTCGTGCACCACCTGCCACCAGCAGCGCGACTGCATGCGCTGCCACTCGCAGGCGGGGTGGGGGGTGAACCCGCATGGGCCGGGCTTCAACGCCCAGTCCATGACCAGCCGGAACCGGCAGATGTGCCTCGCCTGTCACTTCACGGATCCCCTACAAAAGCAATAAGATTCATCGGACTGCGAGGGGCTCGGCACGAACCTAGGTTGACCTCGAGGCTCGTGCCGAGCCCTCTCGTTTGCCGATCCCGACCAACACGTTCGCGAGGTCCCATTCCATGTCTGCCGGACTGCATCGCCACAGCGCACTGCGCATCGCCACGGGGCTCGCCCTGGCCCTGACCCTCGGTGCCTGCAAGGGGAAGGAGGAGAAGGGCACGCCGCTGGGCGCCGCGCCCCAGGAGAACGCCACGCGCCTCGCGATGCCGGCCGAGGGCCGCGCCTCGCTCGACGAGGGGAATGAGCTCTTCCGGCAGAAGAAGTACGACGAGGCGCTCGCCAAGTACCGCCTCGCCGCCACGGAGATGCCCAGCTCCTCCGCCCCCTGGTTCGGGATCTCGATGGTCGCCACCAAGCTGAACAACAAGGCGCTGGCCGACAGTGCCCAGGCGAAGATCAAGGCGATCAGCCCCGAGGCCCCGCTCGCCGACAGCCAGCTCCAGCAGATGCACGAGAAGGCGGCGCAGGGGGGGATGCCCGCCGGGGCGATGCCGGCGGGCCACCCGCCGACGACGAAGCAGTAACCCCCCGGAACCCGGGTTCTCGACGCCGCCGCGGCCTGCCGCGGCGGCGTTTCGCATCGCCGGAGGGCCATCGCCGTCGCCGCGGTTCGGCCCTTGCTATGGTGAGTTGCACCGCCGGGGGCGTCGTTCCGGCCGGACCGCTCGGAGATCACGCGACCAGGCGCCTGCGCCGGTCGCTCGCTGGAGCTGTGCAATGAGGGAGCAGGTGCAGGCCGGGGCCCAGGCCTCGACAATGCGAACGTTCACCGATGAGGACGGGAATCGGTGGGAAGTCGTCGAGGTGGATGGTGCGACCGTCCCGGCGGCCCGCGGCAAGCGCTGCCTGATCTTCCGGGCCGCGCACGCCGTGCGCCGCGTGTGGAGCTACCCCCCGGACTGGGCCTCCCTCTGCGGGGCGGAACTGGCGCGCCTCAGCTGGCAGCGCTGAGCGCCACCCGGACTGCGGACGGCCGCGCGTGATCGCCGCGCAGCTCCTCGCCGCCCTCCTCTCGGGGGCGACCCCCGACACGCTCGTGGCCTCCGATACCCTGCCCACCATCCGGTGCGAGGGGCAGGTGGTGCGCGCGATCGAGGTGGACACGCGCCGGCCCCCCTTCAAGGGGCAGATGGCGGTCTGGCGGCGCATCGCGCGCTCGGTGGGGCTGCACCATGCCACCACCCGCGAGTCCATCGTGCGCCGCTTCGTCACCCTGGGCGTGGGCGGCCCCTGCACCGAGTTCCGGCGCGCGGAGTCGGAGCGCCTCCTGCGCGCGCTCCCCTACCTCGCGCGCGCCAGCGTGCGCGCCGTGGCCGACAGCGGCGGGGGGGTGCGCGTGCTGGTGCAGACCGTGGACGAAGTGCCGGCGACGGGGGGCGTGCGGTTCCATGGCCGCACCCCGGAAGCGCTGTCGGTGGGGAGCGAGAACGTGCTCGGGGTGGGGCTCACCCTCGAGGCCGGGATCGAGCGCGGGCGGGGCACGCTGCGCGACGGGTGGAGCCTGGAGTTCGCGCACTACCAGCTCTTCGGTCGCCCCTATCGCCTGGTGGCCGAGCAGGTGCGCGAGCCCGCCGCCGACCGGTGGGAGGCGCGCGCCTCGCACCCCTTCCTCACCGACCTGCAGCGCATTGCCTGGATCGCCGGCGCCCGCGAGCGCTTCGACTACCTCCCCCTCGCGCGCGAGGCGGGGGAGTGGCTCTCCCTCGGCGTGCGCCGCAACGCGTGGGACGTGGGGGGCGTGCTCCGCGTGTCCTCCGCCGGTGCCGCCTGGCTCGCGGGGGGCGCGGTGAGCGGGGAGAAGAGCGTCCCCGATCGCCGTCCCTCATGGGTGATGGACACGGCGATCGTCCCCGCGCCGTACGAGATGCTCGACACCACCGGCAATGATCGGTACGACCGCTTTCGCGCGCTGCGCATCGGTCCCGTGGTGGGGGTGCGCCGCCTGGCGTTCACGCAGGCGCGCGGGCTCGACGCGCTTGCGGCGACGCAGGACCTCGCGCGTGGGGTGCAGCTCGCGATGATGCTCCAGCGAGGCGTGGCGCGGCGCGGCGCCGACGGGTGGCTCGCCGCGGCCGACCTCTTCGCCGGCATGGGCGGACCGCGGTCGTACGCGGCGCTCCAGCTCGAGGGCGAGGGGCGCCGCGCCCGCGCCGAGAATCGCTGGGAAGGGGTCATCGCCGGGGGGCGGGCCGCCTGGTACCTCCAGCCAGCCCCCGCGTGGACCACCGTCCTGTCCCTGGAGGGGGCGGGGGGGCGGCTGATGCGCTACCCGCTGCTCCTCGACCTGGGGCATCGCGAGGGCGGGCTGCGCGGGCTCGCGACCGACACGCTCCTCGGCAGCTCGCGTGCGGTCGCCCGGCTGGAGCAGCGCTGGTACGCCGGGCCGGTGCGCGGCCGCGGCGACCTGGGGTTCGCGCTCTTCGCCGACGCGGGGCGCACGTGGGCGGGGGGGAACGCCCTCGCCGTGACCACCCCGGTGGTAATGACCGCGGGCGTGTCCATCCTCGCGGCGACGCCGGTGGGCGCGCAGCGCACCGCGCGCCTCGACATCGGCACCGGTGTGCGCAACGCCGGCCACGGGTGGCAGGTCCGCCTCTCGGTGCAGGACTACACCCGCGCCTTCTGGCGCGACCCCGGCGACCTCTCGCGCGTGCGCGCGAGCCGAGGGGTGCTGGACGTCCTCAGCTGGCCGTAGTCGCAGTTCGCAGTCATCCTGAGGCGAAGCGAAGGATCCGGCGCCGGCGCACCGTGGCCAGATCCTTCGGCTTCGCCTCAGGATGACTTCAAGGCCATCTTGGGCTCGTCCTCGCCGAACATGGGCGGCGCTTCCTCGCGCATCCCCATCGCCTCGAGCCACGAATGGAGCGAGTCGTCCAGCGTCTCCAGCACGGGCCGGTCGAGGAGGCGCAGCCCCTTGATCAGGGCGGCCTGCGTGGGGTTCGGCGCGCGCGCGAGCAGCTCGCGCCCCGCGTCGGACAGCGCGATCTCCACCCGGCGGCCGTCCTCGGCGGAGGGGCGCTTCTCCACCAGCCCGCGCTCCGTGAGCCGCCGCACCACCACCGACACGGAGCTCTGGTGCGTGAGGGTGCGGTCGGCCAGCTCGTTCACCGAGGCCGCGGGGTGCTGTTGCAGGAGCTGCAGGACGTAGAGCTGCGCCAGGCTGATCCCGAGCGCGCGTTCCACCTCCACGTTCTCCATGCGCACCGCCCGCTCGATGGAGCGGACCGAGTTCATGATCGAGCGGAGGAGGTCGTCCGAAGCTCCATCGCCGCCCTCGGCTGCCGCCGGGGCGGGGGAGTAGGCCGTCTGGCGGGGAATGGATGTCATGCGCGCAAATGTCTATGCTCCCAACGATATCGGCAAGCAGTGGAAGCCCTACCGGTTGACGGCCCTCTCCCCACACGCGAACGTGTCCCCGTGAGCCCCCCATCCCCGGGCGCCGGCGCCCCCCCGTCCCCACCCCCACCTGCGGGCGCGACCCGAGGTTCGAGGAGGAGGACGGCTGCCCTCGCGCTGGCGCTGCTGGCGGCCTGCGGCGACCTGACCCGCCCCACGCGGGCGGCCGAACAGTCCCCGGCCGAGGTGAGCCCCTCGACCCCGCCCCCCCCGGGTACCGTTCCGGCGGGGGGAGGGGGGTGGGCATCCGTTTCGGTGGGCCGCGACCGTACCTGCGCCCTCGATGTGGACGGACGCGCCTGGTGCTGGGGGACCGAGGGAACGGCCCCCCTCGGCACGGGCGGGGCGACCGACGTCTGCTGGGCGACCGCCTGCGCTCCCACACCGGCCCTGGTGCGCACGTCGCTGCGCTTCCAGGCGCTGAGCGTGGGCGCGCTCCACGCCTGCGCCATCGACCTGGCGGGCCGGATCTGGTGCTGGGGAACCAACGCCTCGGGGCAGCTCGGTGTCGCCTCCCCCCTCCTGGCCGGCGAGCCGGTGGCGGTGGCGACGCCAGGCCGCTTCACCGCGGTGGCCGCGGGGGTGGACCACAGCTGCGCCATCCGCGACGACGCCGTCGTGCTCTGCTGGGGGGGCAACGGGATGGGGCAGCTCGGCCGCGGCAGCGGCCGCGACGACGAGGTGCCCGCGCCCACCTTCGGCACCCTGCGCGCCGCGCAGGTGTTCGCCGGCGACGAGCGGAGTTGCGCCATCGCGGTATCGGGGGAGGCCTCGTGCTGGGGCGCCATCTGGCAGTATTCCCAGGACGGGATCGAGTACTCGCGGCGGCAGTTCCTCCCGGACAAGGTCCCGCAGGCCCCGCGATTCGCGCAGCTCGCGATCGGGACGCTCACGACCTGCGGCCTGGACCTCGATGGCGCCGCCTGGTGCTGGGAAGCGAACGGCTACGGGCAGATGGGGACCGCCTCCCTCGCCGGGAGCCGCGTGCCCCTCCAGGTGGCGACCACCGCGCGATTCCGCTCGATCACCACGGGTCTGCTCCAGAGTTGCGCCATGGACGCGGGATACCACGCCTGGTGCTGGGGCAACAACACCTTCGGCCAGCTCGGTACCCCCGCGGTGACCGCCCCCTGCGCCGCCGCCGACCTCGCGTGCTCCCGCGTCCCGGTACAGCTCCCCGGCACCCTCCGCTTCACGCAGCTCTCCACCGGCCCGGGCAGCCACGTGTGCGGGATCACCACCCTCACGAACCTCTACTGCTGGGGGCTCGGCAATGGCGGGCAGCTCGGGCTCGGCGATCCCGCCGTGCAGCTGCGTCGCGTGCCCACGCTGGTGCCTGGTCCCCACAGCACCCGCGCCCCCGATTGATGACCGACTTCGACGCCAGCGCCATCGACCAGCTCCGTCCCTACGGCGCCGCGCTCGTGGCGCAGATGATCGACCTCTTCCTGGACACCGTCCCCCCGCGCATCGACGCGGCCCGCGCCGCCGCCGGCGCCGGCGACCACGAGGGGGTTCGTGAGGCGATGCACTCGGCCAAGGCCGCCGCCGGCCAGGTGGGCGCGGTGGCGCTGCAGCGGAGCTGCACGGCCGCCGAAGCGGCCGCGCGCGCCCGCGTTCCCGCGGAGGAGCTGCAGGCGCTGGTGGGCCATGCCGCGCGCGACATGGAGCGGGCGGTGGAGTGGCTGGGAACCGCGCGGGGGCGGGAGGGGTAGGGAGCAGGAACGTCGGTGGGCGGCGAAACTCCAGGCCGTCCCCGGTCGTCCTCCTCCCGACGGGCGTGCCACGCATCGCCGCCCCGTTTCCTCCCGCCTCACCGCGCCCCCTGGCGCCCCGGATACATGGACCGCAACAAGAACAGCGCCGCCTCCTTCCAGCGGCTCGTGCTCGCTTTCACCACCGGCCTCCTGCTCGCCCTCGGCGCGCGCGTCTCCTGGAGCAGCACCACCACCCCCGTCGCGACGTCG
>DASWVQ010000049.1:0-1906 GCA_036401195.1 Gemmatimonadaceae bacterium | reverse complement strand
CTCCACCGGGACGTCCACCTCCTGGTCGAAGCGCACCACCCGCGCCGTCTTCGGCTGCAGGTGCACGAGCGCGCGCAGCGCCGCCGAGGTGTTGCGCTTGGCGCGCGCCTCGAAGGTGTTGCCGGTGAGGATGAGGGCGATGATGATGATCACCGCCTCGTAGTACACGTCGGGGGGGACGCCGCGGCTCAGGAAGAAGCCGGGGTCCACCGTGGCGATCACCGAGTACACGAACGCCGCGCCCGTCCCCACGGCCACGAGGGTGTTCATGTCCGCCGAGTGATGGCGGAAGGCCGCCCAGGCGCGCGTGTAGAAGTGCCGCCCCGCCCATCCCATCACGCCAAGGGTGACCAGGAGCAGTGCCCACGCCGTGACCCCGGCGGGAATCGCGTACAGCCAGGGCGTGGCCGAGCGGAAGACGGGATCGAGCGCCGTCATCGCCCAGCTCATGAAGGGATCCGTGGTCTCGTGCGCGTGCGCGCCCGCCGCGGTGCTCATGCGGCTCATCAGCGGCATGGAGATCACCATCGCCACCACCCCCGCCACGCCACTCACGATCGCCTTCCGCAGCAGCTCGCGGAACTCCTCCGCCGTGGCGCGGTCGCGCGCTTCCTGCTCCTCGAACGCGGTCTGGTCGGGGGAGGCCAGTTCCGCGCCGTAGCCCGTGTCGCGGATCGCCGCGACCAGCTGGTCGGGGGCGACCGCCGACGGGTCGTAGGTGATGGTGGCGGTCTTCATCATCAGGTTGACCGAGGCGTCGGCCACCCCCGCCTGCTTCTGGAGGGTGCGCTGCACGCGTGAGGAGCAGGCGGCGCAGGTCATCCCGCTCACCGGGATGCGGATCGTCTCCGCCCCAGCGGGCGGCGATCCGTCGTGTGCCTCGTGCTCATGCGCGCCGTGCGCGCCCTCGACCTTCGTCGTCGTCGCCATCGTGTCCACCATGGTCCCGTTCGGGAGAACCGCTCAATCCTCGGCGATGAGCGTGCCTCGCAGCATGCTCATCCCGCACATGAACTCGTACCGCCCCGCCTTCGGTGGCGTCAGCTCGATCGCCGTCTGCTCGCCGGTCGGGAGGAAGCGCCGCACCCCGAAGTCGGGGAAGACCACCTCCTCGGAGCAGCTCGAGCGATCGCGCCGGTCGAAGACCAGCCGCACCGGCTCCCCCGCGCGCACCCGCACCGTGTTCGGCACGTAGCCGCCATCCACCACGACCGTCACCTGCGCCGGTCCCGGCCCCGCCCCGCTTCCGGCACCCGCGACGGTGGGCCCTGCGACGGCGACCCCGATCGATCCCTGCCCGGCGACGAAGAAGTACCAGTTCACCCAGGCGATGGCGCCGGCCGCGGCCAGCACCACGATCCAATCCATGCCACTCATGCGTCCTCCCGGGCCCCCCGAGGGAGCCGCCCCCGCTCAGGTCAGCCTGCGTCGGTCACCGCGTAGCCCGCATCTTCCACCACCTCGGCGATCCGCCCGCGGGAGACCTTCGCCTCGTCGTAGTGCACCACCGCCGACCCCACCTGCACCTGTTCCACCTGCACCCCGTCGACCCCCTCCAGCGCCTTCGACACGGCGCGCACGCAGTGGCCGCAGGTCATCCCGGAGATCTGCATCTCGAGCTTCGTCATCGTCGGTTCCTCTCGTGTCGTGGGCCCCGGCCCATCCGGGACGTATACCCTCGTGGGGTATAGTATGATACCCCCTACCCCTATTGTCAAGCAGGGCGTTCGGGGGCCTCGCGTCGGCGGTGGCCCCGCACCAGGTCGGGCGAACTCCGGGCCACCCACCGGCGGCGGCATCGTTGGAGGAACGGCCGGCCAGGGAGGAATGCGTGCGCCGCGGCGGCGCGGCGGCTCGGCGGCGCGGCGGCGCCTCGCCGCGAGCCGGGGCCTATCCGGAGCCGACC
>DASWVQ010000048.1:0-4281 GCA_036401195.1 Gemmatimonadaceae bacterium | reverse complement strand
CTCGAGGAGGGCGGGCGCATCTGCGAGGAGGTGCTCGCCCCGATCAACGCCTCGGGCGACGCGGAAGGGTGCCGGCTGGAGCAGGGGCGGGTGAAGACGCCGTCGGGATTCCGCGAGGCGTACGAGACCTACCGGCAGGGGGGGTGGACGGCGGTGACCGCGTCGCCCGAATTCGGCGGCCAGGGGCTGCCGCACGTCACCCGCTTCGTCTTCGACGAGATGCTCTGCTCGTCGAACCTCTCCTTCAGCATGTACCCGGGACTCGCGCACGGCGCGACCACGCTGCTGGAGCAGTTCGGGGATCCCGAGCTGCAGCAGCGCTTCCTCCCCAAGCTGGTGGACGGCACCTGGGGCGGGACGATGTGCCTCACCGAGCCGCACGCGGGCACCGACCTTGGCATCATCCGCACGAAGGCGATCCCCGCCGGCGACGGCGCCTACCTGGTCACGGGCACCAAGATCTTCATCTCGGCGGGGGACCACGACCTCACCGACAACATCATCCACCTGGTGCTGGCGAAGCTCCCCGACGCCCCCCCGGGGACGAAGGGGATCAGCCTCTTCCTCATCCCCGCGTACCTGCCCAACGAGGACCTCACCCCCGGCACCGCGAATGGCGTGACGGTGGGAAGCATCGAGCACAAGATGGGGATCAAGGGCAACGCCACCTGCGTGCTCAACTTCGACGACGCGCGCGGCTGGCTCCTGGGCGAGCCGCACCAGGGGATGAAGTTGATGTTCACCATGATGAACGGCATGCGCCTGGGCGTGGGGATGCAGGGGCTCGGGCTCGCCGAGGTGGCGTACCAGAACGCGGTGACGTACGCGAAGGAGCGGCTCCAGGGGCGCTCGGTACGCGGCGCGCAGAACCCCGGGGGCGACGCCGACCCGATCGTGGTGCATCCCGACGTGCGGCGCATGCTCCTGACGATGCGCGCGTACATCGAGGGGATGCGCGCCCTCGCCTACTGGGTGGGGCTGCAGATCGACATCGAGGAGCGGCACCCCGACGCGGCACGCCGCGAGGAAGCGGCCGACCTGCTCGCGCTCATGACCCCGGTGGTGAAGGGGTTCTGCACCGACGTGGGGTTCGAGGTGACGAACCTCGCCCTGCAGTGCTGGGGCGGGCACGGCTACATCCGCGAGTCGGGGATGGAGCAGTTCGTGCGCGACGCGCGCATCACGCAGATCTACGAGGGCACGAACGGCGTGCAGGCGATGGACCTGCTCGGGCGGAAGGTGCCCGAGGGGAAGGGGCGCCTCGTGAACCGCTTCTTCGCGCTCGCGGCGGGGGAGCTGCAGGCCGCGATGGCCGACGAGGCGCTGCGCGACATCGCGACGCCGGTGGCGGAGGCGCTCACCGTGCTCCAGCAGGTGACGGGGGCGGTGATGGCGCGGGCGCAGGGGAACCCGGAGGAGATCGGGGCGGCGGCGGCGGAGTACCTGCGGCTCTTCGGCGTGGTGGCGACGGGGTGGATGTGGGTGCGGGTGGCGAAGGTGGCCGCGGCGCAGGGCGGGGCGCGGAACGAGGCCCGCGTGGCGACGGCGCGGTTCTACGTCACGCGCATCCTGCCGCAGGTCGCGGGGCTGGCGGCCATGATCAATGCCGGCGCAGCGCCGGTGATGGCGGTGGAGTTCTAAGCCCCACCGTCGTCCCGACCGAGGCCTTCGCCGTCATCCCGAGCGAGGCCTTGGCCGTCATCCCGAGCGAGGCCGCGCAGCGGCCGACGAGGGACCTGGCGTCCCGGCAGAGCGGCCGCTCTATCGGGACGCCAGGTCCCTCGTCGCGATCGCTCCTCGGGATGACGGCGCACGGCGCGCTGCTCCATCGGGACGCAAGGTCGTCAACGACGGCGCTGCAGCACGCGGGCGAGGGTGACTTGTGCCGTCTCGTAGCCCGGCGCGATGCGCAACGCCTCCCGCAGCTCCCGCTCGGCGCCGGCGAGGTCCCCGCGCATGGCGAGGAAGGCGCCGAGGGCGACGCGACTCTCCGGCTGGTCCCCGTTGTACCGCTGACTCGCGATGAACTCCCCGGCCGCGCGGTCGAAGGCGCGGCGGTCGTCGGGCGAGCGCAGCAGGGTGGTGTCGGCGGCGAGGAGCCACGCCCCCGCCTGCCGGATCGCGCGCGTGGAGTCGCGGAGCGCCGCGAGGGCCAGCGGGCCCCGGTCGCGCGGCGCCCACCGCTCCGCCATCCCCAGGGCGGCGAGGCGCACGAGGGGGCTGGGGTCGCGATGCCACCGCGCCGCCGCGCGGGCGGCGGTGTCGCCCGGATAGTCGGCCATGCGCGAGAGGGCCGACGCGCGCACCATGGCCGGCTGCGTGGTGTCTCCCACGATCGCGTCGAGCGCGGCGAGGGCGTCCGCGTCGCCCCGCTCGTCGGCGGCGAAGGCCTCGGCGAATCGCTGGAATCCGGGCGATGGGTGCGGCCGCGACTCGCGGATCCGCGCTTCCGCCCACGCGGCGCCTCGATCGGCGTGACAGCGCAGGCAGGGATCGGGGGTGCCCAGCGCGGCGGAGCGCGCGGGGCGCGGGACGCGCATCCCGTGGTCGTGCCGCGGGTCCACCACCATGTAGGTGGTGGTGGGCATGTGGCAGGTGGTGCATCGCGCCCCCTCGGTTCCGGCGCGGTGCAGGTGGTGCGCACTCGTGTCGTACACCCCCGCCGCGTGGCACTGCGCGCACACGCCGTTGCCTGGCCGGCGCGTCTTCCCCGTGTGCGGATCGTGGCAGTCGGAGCAGGTCACCCCCGCGGCGTGCATGCGGCTCTGCATGAACGCCGCGTAGGTGTACACCTCCTCGCGCTGCTGCCCGTCGGGCCAGTACTGTCCCCGCTCGAGGAGCATCGGGATGTAGTAGTCGAGGAAGGGCTTCCCCGCCGAGTATCCCTCGGCGATGTGGAAGCGGCGCGCGTGGCACTGCGCGCACATCTCGATCTCCGGCCGCCCTCGCGGCGGCACCGCGAGCCGCGCGGTGCGGGCGCCGCTGTCGAGCACCCAACGTCGATCGCGCTGCGCGCCCAGCGGCAAGGGCATGCCGACGCTGCGTCCCGTGAGGCGGCCCAGCCAGGTGGCCCCCGCGGCGTGCGCGGAGCCGGGTCCGTGGCACCCCTCGCACCCCACGCTCACCTCCGAGTACGTGGTGTGGAAGGAGTCGGCCGCGGCGTCGTAGCCCTTCCGCACGGCGGTGGAGTGGCAGTCGGCGCACATGTAGTTCCAGTTCTGCCGCCGCTGCGTCCAGTGCAGCTCGTCGGTGTGCGTGATGCGGGGGCCGGGGAAGAGGAAGAACCAGCGCGCCCCGCCCTCGCCCGCGGGGCGCGCATCCCAGGCGAGGGAGAGCGCCTGCATCCGTCCCCCGGGGAAGGCCACGAGGTACTGCTGGAGGGGGTACACGCCGAAGGTGTAGCGCACCGCGTACTCGTGCTCGCGCCCGTCCTCGCCCTCGGTGCGCACGAACGACGTGTCGCCGCGGCGGAGGAAGGTGGAGTTGACTCCTTCATGAGTGAACCGCTCGCCGCGGAAGGGGGCGAGCACCGCGCGCGGCGTGGCGCGCTGCATCGCCACCGAGTGCTGCGAGCGCACCCACGCCGCCGATTCCGCCTCGTGGCAGCCGGCGCAGCGCGCGGAGCCGGTGAAGCGCGGTGGCTCCCCGCCGGCGCCACAGCCGGCGGCGATCGCCGCGGCGAATGCGATCGTGGCGGCGTGGCGGGAGGGCGGGCGCATGCCTCCATCCTATCGCGTGGGCCGCGGGCGCGCGATCGCGGGGGGGGGATCGTCTCGCCGGCCAGACAGGGTGGGGATGAGGGGGAACGGGCTGTACCTGCTGATTGCTCCTCGGGCGGGCGGGTTCCGTGCGCTGGACCTTCTGGGGAAGAAAACGACGAAAAGAGAGAAAACGCTGTATCCCTCCGTGCACATCCAGGTTTCCATGGGCCAAGGGGGGCACGGAGTCATGAATGCAGGGGAGCAGTCAGCAGGTACAGTTGGTACCCCCTCATCCCCGCCCCGTCTGGCCGGCGCGATGAAGCTCAGTTGCAACCGGAGCAATCGCTCTTCTCGTCGTTTTCCTGTTTTCTCACCCCTTCCGCCCGGCGCGATGAAGCCCCGGTGCAACCGGAGCAATCGCTCTTCTCGTCGTTTTCCTGTTTTCTCACCCCTTCCGCTCGGTGCGCCCGGGCCAGATCCTTCGGCTGCGCCTCAGGATGACCTCAACAGCCCCGCAAATGAAGATCTCACGCCCACTCAGCACCGCCACGCTGATCGTCGCGATCCTCGCGACGGCCGG
>DASWVQ010000047.1:0-6417 GCA_036401195.1 Gemmatimonadaceae bacterium | reverse complement strand
CGTCGCCCGCGCCCGCGTCCGCGGCCCCGGTGCGCCCGAGGCGAAGGGCCCGCGCGTGATGCGCGTGCACCTGCTCGACGCCGGCGGCGACGCCGCCCTCCGCGCCAACGCCGCGCAGCTCGACGAGCTCCTCGCCGCCGCCCTGCGCGACGTGAGCGGGCTCACCGTGGTCACGAGCGGCGTGGGCGACACCAGCTCCGCTCCCTCCTGGGCCACCCTCGACGGCCGGGTGCTCGGCGCCGGCCCCCTCCTGCGGGTGGAGCTCGAGCTGCGCCGCCCCTCCGCCGACTCGCAGCTCGTGCGCGTGAGCGCCACCGCCCCCGCCGACAGCGTGGACGCGCTCGCGAACCGCCTCGCCATCGCGCTGCTCCCGCGCCTCTACACCACCCTCGACCCCCCGCCCGGCGCGGCGGTCCTCGCCGGCACCTCGCAACCCGCCGCCCTCCGGCACTACCTCGACGGCGAGGTCGCCCTCGCGCGCGGCGCCGCCGATTCCGCCTACCTGCACTTCCGCGCCGCCACCGAGGCCGACGCGCGCTTCGCCATGGCGTGGTATCGCCGCGCGGCGAGCGCCGAGCAGTCCGTGCGCGTGCTCGACGCCGACAGCGCCAGCGCCGTGGCCCTCGCCCTCGCGCATACCCTGCCACTGCGCGAGCGGCTGCTCGTGGAAGGCTTCGCCGCCTTCCGCGCCGGCGACGCCCGCGCCGCCGAGGCCACCTACCAGCGGCTGCTCCAGGCGGAATGGCGCGACCCCGAGGCCTGGCGGCAGCTCGCCGAGATCGGCTTCCACATGGGCCCCCTCCTCGGCCGCCCCATCGATGACTCCCGCGATGCCTGGTCGCAGCTCCTCGCCATCGACTCGGGCGACGTGGGGGCGGTGACGCACCTGCTCCGCCTCGCGGCGCGACAGGGCGATGCGCGCACCGTGCGCGCCCTCCTCGGGCGCCTCGATGCCGACTCCGCGAGCGGCGTGTCGGTGCAGGAATCGCGCATCCTCGCCGCCTACGCGATCGGGACCGAGGCAGAGCGTGCCGCCGCGGAGCTCGCCCTCGACACCCTCCCCGACTACAGCCTCTACTTCCTGCACGCCACCGTGGCGGGGCTGCTCGAGCGTCCCGACCTCGCGCGCGGCATCGCCCGCCGCCTCGTCGCCCCCTCGCGCCCCGCCACGGTCCAGGCGCAGGGGCACGTCGCGCTCGCGCACCTCGCCATGGCCGAGGGGCGTCGCGACGAGGCGTGGCGCGAGCTCGACCTCGCCATGCCCCTCGACGCATCGGCCGCGGCGATGGCCCGCGCCTCGCTCGCCGCCCTCCCCTTCGTCTCCATCCCGCGCGCCGCGCGCGACAGCGCCGCGCGCGCCCTGCGCGAGGCCCCGGATCCCAAGGGCACCCCCCTCTCGCTGGAGCTCGTCGCCGACCTCCCCGCCGCCCCGGTCATCCGCGCCTACCTGGGCGCCCTCCTCGAGCCCGATCACGACGCACCCATCGGCTGCGCGCGGGCGACGGGTGCCGCGACGCAGCAGCTCTGCGCGGACCTCGACCTGAGCCTCGAGGCGGAGCGGCAGGTGGCGCGTGGCCGGAACGACGAGGCCCTCGCCGCCCTCGAGCGGATGACGATGATCGTCCCCTACCAGCTCGCGGCGCGCTCCATGTTCTTCGCGCGCACCCGCGCGCGCTGGCGCCGCGCCGAGTTGCTCGATGCCGCGCACTGGGACCGCGAGGCGCGCGACCGGTACCTGTCGGTGCCGCAGGGCTCGCGGCTCGACTACGTGTACCTCGCCGCGAGCCGGCTGCGCCGCGGCCTGCTCCGCGAGCGCGCGAACGATCCGCGCGCGGCGGTAGAGCACTACCGCAAGGTCATCGCCCTGCTCGCCCGCGCGAACGGCGAGTTCCTGCCCCTGAAGCGCGAGGCCGAGGCGGGACTCAGGCGCCTGCAGTCATCCTGAGCGGCCCGCAGTCATCCTGAGCGACCCGCAGTCATCCTGAGCGTAGCGAAGGATCTGGCCCTGGCGCGCCGGAGCCATATCCTTCGCTGCGCTCAGGATGACTACGCGTTCACCCCTGCCGGATCCGCTCCGCGAGGTCTCGCGTCTCCTGTGAGGGCTCCACGTTGAGCTCCCGCGCCGCGTAGCGCACGAAGTCCTCGTACACCGCGATCGCCCCCGTGCGGTCGCCGCTCTTCTCCAGCAGCGACATCACCCGCCGGATCCGCCGCTCGTCGGCCCGCGCAAGCCGCGCCGCCCGGCGCGCCCACTTCCCCGCCATCGTGAGGTCGCTCCCGGTCCCGTACTGCTCCGCGAGCCCCCATGCCGCGTCGGCCGCCAGCGCGCGATAGTGCTCGCGCTCCTCCTCCAGCCAGTGGTCGAGCGGGGCGGAGTCCCCGTACAACCCCTCCAGCGCGGGCCCGCGGTACAGCTCCAGCGCCCGCGCGAGGCGCCCCTCCTCGATCGCCTCGAGGAAGGCGTGCGCGTCGCACCACACGCGCGTGAAGTCGAGCCCCACCTCCCCGTCTCCCCGCCGCACGAAGACGTCGGCGCCGAGCGCCTCGCGCATCGCGTGCAGGGCGGTGCGCAGCGAGCCGCGCGCGCGCTCCGCCGGCTGCTCCGGCCAGAAGAGGCCGATGATCCGGTCCCGGCGCTGCAGCCCCGCGGGGCGGGCGAGGCAGAGGTAACCCAGGAGGGAGGTGAGCTTGGGCTGCGAGAGGATCCGTGTCGCGGCGGCGGAGCCGGTGATCTCCACCGCCCCGAACACGTGGATCCTGAGCAGGGGCTCCGCCGGTGCCGGCGGCGACACGTCTGGGGCCATGAAAACAACAGTAGCGAGCCCCGGAATGGGGGGGAAGAACCCCCGGCGTCAGGGCCGTTGCTGCTGTTGCTGCGGCGGCGCCTGGAAGGGCAACCGGATCCGCTCCGGCACCTTCTTGAACTGCTCCTCCGTGAGCGTCGCCTTCAGGTCCGTCACCGCCGCCCCGATCATCCGCACCGCCTCCATCTGCGGCTTCATCAGCTTGGGCCCCAGCTGCGCGGGATCCGGGTTCGGCCCCGCCGCCAGCAGCACCTCGGCGAAGATGTTCAGGATCGAGTCCGCGCGCACCTCGAACGCCTTGCTCCGCCCCTCGAGCTTCACCTTCTGCGCCGCCGAGAGGTCGAGCTGCACCGAGTCCGCCACCCGCAGCGCCCCCTGGAGGGGATTCGGGAAGTTGGCCTTGATGCGCGCCTTGAGCGCCTCCTTCGTGGGCGGCTTGCCGTCGGCCGTCCCGAAGATGCTCTGCATCGCCGCCTTCTGCGCATCCACCCCCACGCGCAGGTTCACCTGCAGCCCGAGCTGGAAGGGGATGCGGAAGGGATTCTGCTGCCCCCCCCGCGCGCCGAAGCGCTCGTTCACCTGGTACAGGTAGCGGTGCTGCGACGCGTCCCACCCGCGCACGTTCAGCAGGTTGCGATCGGGGAAGGTGGGCTGCCCCCAGCCATGCAGCTCGTCGCCATGCAGCAGCTGGTCCACGCCGGCGAGGGCGTTCACCGCCACCAGCGAGATCGTGAGCCGCCGCTCCAGCTTCGCCACCGTGGGCCGGTAGTTCAGCTGCATGTCCACCCCCGGCGTCCACGGCGTCGCGCACGAGTTGCGCGACGCCACCTTCCCGAGCTGGGCACGCAGGCACTTCACCGCGCGGGAGTCGCCGCCCGCGAGCAGCCGCTGCATCCCGTTCGCGATCGCCGTGTCGGGCGACGCCGACGGCGCGAACACGAACGCGCGGTCGTTGCGCGTGCCGTCGCCGTTCACGTCGCCATTCACCATCGGGGTGTACCGCCCCCCGCTCGCCGCGCGCGCGATCAGCGAGAACTCGAAGTCGCGCGGCAGCGGGATGAGCGTCATCCCCGTGATGATGTGCCGGCGCTCCAGGTCGCTCGTCGCCCACTCCGTGCGCCGGGGGTCGCCCGCCGTCGTCGGCAGGTACGAGCCGAAGCTGTAGCCGTTCGACTGGTCCTCCGAGCGCTGCAGGGTGTACGACCCGCTGAAGAAGCCGCTCCGCAGGCTCGGCCCCTGTGCGGTGAAGGTGAGCTGCGCGGTGCGCGAGCGGAGCCCCGCCCCGATCGACGTCACGCTCCCGAAGCTCCCGTTCGCGCGGCTCGCCTGGAAGGCCGCGCTGCCGCTCGGCGCGATCGACGCCGGCGCCACGTACACTGGCCGGCTCCCCTCGCTCGTGAGGCCGAACGCCGGGTCCGCGCGCAGGTTGAGGTCCGTCCCCCGCGTTCCGTTCGTGCCGTACGCCACCAGCAGGTCGCTCCCGAACACCCAGCGCGCGTTGCGGATGATCGAGCCTCCCACCGAGGCGCGCCACGCCAGCGGCGCCCCGAAGTCCTTCCCGAACATCGCCACGCTCGGCAGCGCCGCGGCCGATGCGGGGAGCTGCGGCCCCGCGTCGGCACAGGTGGTGGGGATGCTCGCCTCGTCGTTGAAGTAGGCGTTGAAGTCCGGCGCGGTCACCTGCGGACCCACGCACACCAGCTGCACCTGCCCTCCGGGAAGTCCCGTCGCCTGCCGCACGCTCCCCACCAGCGCCCCCGGCACCTTCCCGCGGAAGGCCCCGATCCCGCCGCGGATCGTCCCCTTGGGGATCCCGGTGAGGTTCCCCACCAGGTAGGTGAAGCCGAAGCGCGGCGTGAGGGCCACGTCGGTCGGGAATTCGTCGGTGCGCCGGCCGAAGGCGCTCTCCACCGCGGTGTTCCGCGCGGGCGCGCCCGGCAGCCGCGTCCCCTCCGCGCGCACCCCGTAGGTGAGCTGCAGCGAGGGCGACACGCGCCATGCGTCGCCCAGGTACAGCGCCGCGTTGTCGGTGCCGCTCAGGCGATCGGTGCCGCCGATCGTGCGGCTGAACAGCGCCGGACGGTTCGCCTCGAAGTCAGCGAGGGTGGGATACACGAAGGTGCCGTAGCGATTCGGGATCGTCCCCACCGTGGCGCGATCGCGATTGGCCAGCACGCCGAGCTTGTAGCGATGCGCGTTCCCCTTCGAGATCCACGACAGCTCGTCGGTCGCCTCGACCAGCGACTGCCGCTGCGAGCGCGGGAGCGAGGGATTCCCCCCGAAGAGCAGGTTCGCCACTCCCTGCCCGCCGTCGTCCAGCGTCGACGCGGCCGACACGAGTCCCATCGGGCCGCGCAGGTACGGCTCCGCCACCTGCCGGTCCTCGCTCCAGTACAGCTTCGCCTCGTGGATGAAGGAGCCGAGCACCGAGGTGACCGTCCCCATCACCCCGCCCCCGTTCCCGCTGTTCGACCCGCCCGTCTGCGGCAGCGCGAGCGGCGAGACGCGGGTGCCCTTCTGCTCCTGCCGGCGCCAGTCGCCGCGCAGCATGATCGAGTGCGCCGCGCTCACGTCGAAGTCGAGGCGCGCGAGCGCGCTCGCCGCCTGCGTCTCCCGCGCGCGCCGCGCCCCGGTGCCACGCGGCGCCACGCCGTTGGCGCCGAGCACCTGGAGGAAGCGCGACACCGTCTGCTCGCTCGCCCCCATCTTCGCCAGCACCGCCGGGTCCATCTCCAGCAGCGAGGGCACGTCGTCGTGGCGGTTCTCGAACTGCCCGCTCACGTAGTAGTAGCCCTTGTCGGTGAAGGGGCCGGGGAGCATCCCCCCCGCGCCCCCGCTCACCAGCTGCTGCGAGTAGCGCTGCGCGAAGCTCGACGCGGGATTCCCCCCCGCCTGGAAGGAGGGCGACCGCCCGGTGAAGTTCGCCGAGCCCTGGAACTGCCCGGTGCCGCTCTTGGTGGTGGTGGCCACCTGCCCGCCGGTGAACTGCCCGCGCGACACGTCGTACGCGTTGGTGATCACGCGCGTGCCGCGCACCGCGTCCTGCGGCACGCCGCCGAACAGGAACGACACGCCGTCCACCGTGATGTTGTTCTGGCTCGCCGGCTGCGCCGCGACCACGAACGACGCGCCGGTGGAGTCGGTGCCGCTCACGCCCACGACGCCCGGGGCGAGCGTCGCCGAGGCCATGAGGTCGCCGGGGTTGAGGGGCATGCGCTGGAGCAGCTCCGGGGGGAGCGCCGCCTGCGTGCCGCCGGCGCCCGCCCCGGCGGGCATCTGGGGCGCGTTCCCGCGGGCACGCACCTGCACCGCCGCCAGCTGCTGCGGCACGCGGCTCATCTTCACGTTCACCACCAGCCGGTCCTCGTCGGCCTGCCGGGTGAGCGTCGTCGTCGCCGGCGCCATCCCCAGGTAGGTCACGCGGAGGCGGTACTGCCCGCCGCCATCGCGGAAGAGGAGCTGGAAGCGCCCGTCGCTCCGCGTGAGCGTGCGACGCACGCCATTCGTCGCCACCGAGGTCACCTCGACCGTGGCGCCGGCGATCGGCATCGTGTCGGGTCCGATCACGCGGCCGGAGATGATCTCCGTCCCCTGCCCCACCTGCGCGCGGGCA
>DASWVQ010000046.1:0-11067 GCA_036401195.1 Gemmatimonadaceae bacterium | reverse complement strand
GGAGGGTGCGCTGGATCTCGCGCCGGTCGCGCGGGGCGGGCCGCTCGTCGGCAGGGCCGATGCTCCCCGCCGCGGTGGACACGACGTGGACGCCCCGCGGGGCGCGGGGGGCGGGCTCGCGCAGGGCGAGGACGCCGAGCGCGATGCAGGGGGCGAGGAAGGCGAGGCGGGCGTGACGCCGCATGACGGCAGCCCGGCGAGCCGGGCACGGGGAGGAAGGGCTGGGTGGGACGAGCTGGACGGCGGTACTGCGGAGGGACGGCTAGTGCGGCAGGAGGGCCGGGGTGAGGAACTGCTCCACCCGCGGGAAGAACTGCTCCGGCTGCTCCCAGAAGGGCATGTGGCCGGCGTGCGGGATGAGCGCGAGCCGGGCACCCGGAACGAGGGCCGCCGTCGCTTCCGCCACGTCGTGGGGGAGCGCGTCGGCCTCTCCATGGATGACGAGCGTGGGGACCGGAAGGGAACGCACCTGCGCGCGCCAGTCGTAGCCCTCGCGGCGGAGGCGGGCGAGCGCGGCCGCGCCGGTCGCGCTGGTGGCGCGCGGGGGGGAGAACACGCGGGCGTAGTCCGGGTCGGCGAACCAGGCGGGGTAGATCGCGAGGGCCTGCGCGGCGTGCACCCGGGGGTCCGGATTCGCGAGTGCCTCGTCGGTGAAGCGGGCGAGCTGCTCGCGCGCCTCGCCCTCCAGCCGGGCGAGGGCCGCCTCGCGCAGGGGGTGCATCCAGTCGCTCGTGGTGCCCACCGCGTCCACCAGCACGAGGCGGCGCGTGCCCGCGGGGTCGAGGGCGGCGGCGAGCATGGCGATCCCGCCCCCCCACGAGTGGCCGAGCAGGTCCCACTGCCGGAGGCCGAGCGCCCGGCGGATCGCCGCGAGGTCGGCGGCGTCGTCCTCGATGCGGTGCCCGAGTGGCTGGTCCGGGGGGGCGGATTCCCCGCGGCCGCGCTGGTCGTACAGGATCAGCTGGCGGTGCCTCGCGAGCGGTGCGAGGGCGGGCCAGAGGAGGGTGTGGTCGTGCAGCATCCCCCCGTTCACGCAGGCGAGGGGGACGGTGCCCTCGACAGGGGGCGTGGAGAACACCGCGAAGCTCCCACCGCGCGCGCGCACCGCCTGCCGATGCAGCGTCGGCGTGCGGCCGATCGTGCGGCGGAAGGCCAGGAACTTCTCGCGGGCGGTGCTCATGCCGTGCAAGCTAGCGGTGCGTTGCGGCGGGCCATCAGGCGGGGCTCGTTGCACCGGAGAGACGGGGTGACGATGAGGGGGTACCATCTGAAACCTCTGATCGCTCCTCATGCATCCCACGCTCCGAGCTCCAGGTGGAGCACGGGAACTCAAAGGGTCATGGAGCGATCAGCAGGTACAGTTGGTACCCCCTCATCATCCCCCCGTCTGGCCGGCGAGAGGACCCCGCTCCGTCAGCGCCCGGCCGGCGCGGCCCCCGCGAGCTGCCGCGCGATCCAGGCGTCCACCAGCCCCTCGAGCACGTCGAGGGGCACCGCCCCGTTTTCCAGCACGGCATCGTGGAAGGCGCGCACGTCGAACTTCGCGCCCAGCCGCGACTCGGCCCGCGCCCGCAATTCGCGGATCTTCAGCTCCCCGATCTTGTACGCGGAGGCCTGCCCCGGCCAGGTGATGTAGCGGTTGACCTCCGCCTCCACGTTCGCGCGCGTGAGCCCGGTGTTGGCGAGCATGAACGCGATCGCCTGGTCGCGCGTCCACCCCTTGGCGTGGATCCCCGGGTCCACCACGATCCGGCAGGCACGCCACATCTCGTAGCTCAGGTGCCCGAACATCTTCTCGGGCGTGTCGTAGATGCCCATGTCCTCGGCGAGTCGCTCGGCGTAGAGGCCCCACCCCTCCGTGAAGGCGGCGAAGGCCACGCCGTAGCGGCGCACCGGCGGCAGCTCCATCTCGCGTCCGATGGAAATCTGCTGGTGGTGCCCCGGGACCGCCTCGTGCGCCGTGAGCGCCGGCAGCTCGTACAGCGGCCGCTGATCGAGCTTGCTCGTGTTCACCCAGTACGTGCCGGCCCGCGCGCCCTCGAGCGAGCCCCCGCCGTAGTACGCGGTGGTGGTCCCCGGCGCGATCGCGTCGGGGATGGGCTTCACCGTGAAGGGAAGGCGCGGGAGCCGGCCGAAGAAGCGGGGCATCTCCCCCTCGATGCGCTTGGCCTCCCACGCTGCCGCCGCGAGCAGCCCGGCGGGCGTGGTGGCATAGTAGCGGGGATCGCGACGCAGCGCCTCCGCCCACGCGGTCCGGTCGGCATACCCGGCCCCCCGCGCCAGCGAGTCCATCGCGCGGCCGATGCGGGCCACTTCGCGCTGGCCCAGGGCGAACACCTCGTCGGGTGTCATGCGGGTGGTGGTCTCGCTCCGCAGGCGATACGCGTAGTACGCGAGCCCGTTCGGCGTGGCCGAGACTCCCGCCACCTGACGGCACCGCGGCGCGTACTCGGCCCGATAGAAGCGAAGGAGCGCGTCGTACGCCGGGTAGACGGAGTCCCGGACGGCGGCGAGCGCCCGCGCTCGCAGCGCCGACCAATCGCCCTCAGCGTAGAACGACGGCCGCCGCGCGAAAGGCGCCATGAAGCGCGAGGAGTCGGGCGGCGGGGCAGTCACCCCGCTGATCGTACGGTCGAACCCCTCGAGCGGCGCGCAGGGCTGCGCGTACCCTTCCCGCAGCGCCACGCGCGTGGTCGCGATGCCCCCCCGGTTGTACGCCGGAAAAGCGGCCAGCCGCGCCACGTACGCCTCGTAGTCAGCTGGATCGCGGAAGGGATGCCGCTCGCCGATGTCCGCGAAGCCGGTCCACCAGCCGTAGTACGTGGTGAAGAGCACCGCACGCTGTCCGAACCGGTTGCCTTCCACCTGCTCTGCCAAGTCGCGCCGCAGGATCGCGAGCGTCACGCGCTCGGGCGGCGTGAGGCGCATCGTGTCGAGCTGGTCGAACCGCCCGAGGAACCCCTCGGCCTCGCGCGCACGTTGGTCGAAGTGCGCGAGGGTCAGGTCGCCGAGCTGGCGATCGTAGGTGCGGACACCCAGCGTCGTCGCCAGCTGCGGCGAGCCGGCCAGCACCCACCGCCAGTGCTCGGCGAGCAGGGAGTCGACCGACACCGGCCGCTGCGCCGAGGCGGCGCTGCCCCACAGGGCGAACGCGATGGCGAGGAGGGAAGCGATGCGTCGCATCGCGCAAAGCTGCGCCGGCCAGGGTACGCTCGGCAAGATGGGCGTCTTGCCGCGATCCATGCGGCGTGCCCACGCCCACACCCCCACCCGCACCCGAACCCGAACCCAGTGCCTGGATTCGCGTCAAGGACGTCGATGGACTCGCTCGGTGGCCAGGCCCCCCGACGCGAGCGATCCCCGGCCGCGCCGCCTGCACCCCCCCCGGGCACCGGACCCCTCCGCGCCTTTCTGCGCCGCGCCGAAGCCTCCCGCGCGTGTCTGCGTCCTGCCATATGGGCCCGCGAAGCCGCGTGACCGTGCAGGGCCCCCCAAGGCGCAGAGGGTCTAGGGCGCGCGCCCGGTCGGACGTAGTTTGTACGTCGATGCCACAGCCCGCCCCCGTGAGCTCCGCGCTCCAGGCTTCAGGCCCCAGGCCCGAGGCCCCGCCCGACGTCTCCGTCCTCGTCCCCGCCAAGGACGAGGCGGAGAACCTCCCCCTCTTCATGGAGCAGGCGGCGGCGGCCTTCGCCGCCGACCCGCAGGTGCGCTACGAGGTCGTCGTCATCGACGACGGCTCCGAGGACGGCAGCTGGGCGGTGCTCCAGGCGCTCGCGGCCCGCTACCCCTTCCTGCGCCTCGCCCGCCATCGCAGCCGCCGCGGCATCGCCGACGCCCTGCGCACCGGCTACATCGTCTCCGAGGGACGGGTCCTCGTCTTCTACCCCGCCGACCTCCAGTTCCTCCCCGCCGACATCCCCCGCCTCGTCGCGCCCATCCTCGCCGACGACGCCGACCTGGTCACCGGCTACAAGGAAGGGAAGTACGAGAAGGCCTTCGTCTCCGGCATCTACAATCGCCTGAGCCGCACCCTCTTCGACGTCCGCGTGCGCGACCTCAACTCGGTGAAGGCCTACCGGCGTGAGGTGATGGACGGGCTGCCCGTGCGCCCCGACTGGCACCGGTACATGGTCGTCATCGCCGCCGCGCAGGGCTTCTCCATCGCGGAGATCCCCGTCCCCCTCTTCCCGCGCCACGCGGGCAAGTCGAAGTTCGCCACCTGGCACCGCATCCCGATCGGCGTGCTGGACATGCTGTCGGTGTGGTTCGAGCTCCGCTTCGCCCAGAAGCCCCTCCTCCTCTTCGGGATGCTCGGCGCCGCGATGTTCGCCCTCGGCGTGCTCGCGGGGCTCTTCGCCCTCGCCTGGCTCGCCGTCACCGGGTACGGGGTCCGCTGGGTCTGGACCCTCATCACCACCACGCTCATCCTCGGCGGCATCTTCCTCTCCACGGGAATCCTCGGGGAACTCGTGGCCGGCCAGCGCGCCGAGATGCGGGAGCTGCGCCGCCGCCTCGATGAGCTGAGCGCCGAGCGCGAGACCGCCGCGGAGCGCGACGCGGGCGACTCGTCGCCGGGCGGGGCGCGCTGAGGACGTGCGCGTCCTCTTCCTCACGCACAACTTCCCCCGGCATCCCGGCGATCCCGCCGGCTCCTTCATCCTCGCCCTCGCCCTCGCCCTGCGCGACGAGGGGATCGCGGTCCACGTCCTCGCCCCGCACGCCGTGGGGCTGCCCATGGACGACGCGATCGAGGGGATCGGCGTGACGCGCTTCCGCTACGCGCCGGTGGCGATGGAAACCCTCGCCTACGGGGGCACCATGGCAGAGCAGGTGCGCGGCGGGGCGCGTGGGCTCGCGGCGATGGGCGGCCTCCTCGCCACCGGCGCGGCGCAGGTGGCGCGCGCGGCACGCGGCGCCGACGTGGTGCACGCGCACTGGTGGTTCCCCTCGGGCGCCTCGGCCGCCCTCGCGCCGCGCGCGGGCGCTCCCCTCGTCACCACCATGCACGGCAGCGACGTGCGCCTCGCGCGCGGCATCGGCGCCGCGCGTCGCCCGATGCGCTGGACGCTGCGCCACTCCGCGGCCACGACGGCGGTGTCGCGCTGGCTCGCCGAGGAGGCGGAGGCACTCACCGGCGTGCTCCCCGAGGTGGCGCCGATGCCCGTGGCGGTCGACCGCTTCGAGCCTCCGCCCGCCGGGGAGCGAGCCGCCGGCCGGCTCCTCTTCGTGGGCCGCCTCAACGAGCAGAAAGGGGTGGACCTCCTCCTCGGCGCGTTGCGCGAGCTGCCCGGGCTCACCGCCGACATCGTGGGCGATGGCCCCGACCGGGAGCGGCTGTCCGCGCGGGCGGAGGAGCTGGGCGTGGCCGCGCGCATCCGCTGGCGCGGCGCGCGCCCGCACGACGAGCTCCCCGCGTTCTACCGCGGCGCCTCCGCGCTCGTCATGCCCTCCCGTGAGGAAGGGCTGGGGCTCGTGGCGGTCGAGGCGCACCTCTGCGGCCTCCCCGTGGTGGCCCTGGATTCGGGCGGGCTCCGCGACGTCGTCGTGGACGGCGTCACGGGCGTCGTCGCGCGGGAGGCCACCGCCACGGGGATCGCGGCGGCGGTGAGCTCGCTCCTCGCGCGCCCCGACGGCGGCGCCGCCCTCGCCGACGAGGGGCGGCGGCGCGCCCTCGAGCGATTCTCGCCCGCCGCCGTCGCCCGCCGCTACCGGGCGATCTACGAGCGGGCCCTCGCGACCGGCCGTGGCTGACCCCGGGCCCTCCATCGACCGGGCGGGTGAGCCCGCGCCGGCGCGACGCGCGCGCACGCGGTACGCGCTGCTCGCCCTCCAGCTCCTGGTGGGCGCGGTGGTCGTGGCCTTCGCCGCGCGCGCGCTCGCGGGGTACTGGCGCGACTTCCAGCGCCAGCCCCTCCGGGTGGAGCCCGAGTGGCGATGGATCCTCGCTTCGGGGGCGGTCTTCCTGGCCACCTACGCGGTGCTCATCGAGAGCTGGCGTCGCGCCCTCGCCGCGTGGGATTCGTCGCTCCCCTTCGTCGACAGCGCCCGCATCTGGACCGTCTCGAGCCTGGGTCGCTACGTGCCGGGCAAGCTCTGGCAGGTGGGCGCGATGGGGGTGATGGCGCAGCGGCGGGGGGTGTCGCCCATCGCCGCGACCGGCTCGGCGGTGCTCAACACCCTCGTGAATCTCGTCGTCGGCCTGGTGATCGTGCTCGCCACCGGTGGCGCGCTCGCCGAGCGGGTGGTCCCCGGCGCCGCTCGCTGGAGCGTGGCGCTGCTCGTCGCGGGGCTCGCGGTCGTCGCCCTGCTCCCCCTGATGGTGCCGCGCCTGGTGGGGCTCGCCGAGCGGCTCACCGGGCGAACGCTGGGCGGGGGGAACCTCCCGGCGCGGGCGATCGTCGTGACCGTGGCGGGGAACGCGGTGGCGTGGGCGCTGTATGGAGTGGCGTTCCAGCTCCTCGCGCGCGGCGTGCTGGGCCACGCGCCCGGCTCGGTCACCGCCTGGATCGCCGTGTACGCGCTCTCGTACCTCTTCGGTTACATTATGCTGTTTGCGCCAGCAGGGGTCGGCTTCCGCGAGCTCGCCATGGTCGCGGTGATGCCGGCCGCGGGGCTGGCCACCGCGGGCGAAGCGGCGGTCCTTGCCGCCGCCTCCCGTATCTGGCTCACCGTGCTCGAGGTCGTCCCCGGGCTGTTGTTCCTGCTCCGGGACACCGTTCGACGACACCAGTCCCGGAATGGCCCGACCTGACAGCCCCTCCGCGTCGCCGCTGGCGATGCCCGCCGCGCCGCGCCTGGCCACGATGTGGGCCGCGCTGACCTATGCCGCCGCCACCCTCCTGCTGGGGTGGCCCGCGCTGCTGGGGCGCTTCCTGGTCACCACGCACAGCGACCAGTACATCGCGGGCTACGCCTTCCGCGAGTTCGCGGCCGCCTCGCTCCGCGCGGGGCAGGGCTTCCCCCAGTGGAATCCGTACCTGCAGGGGGGGATGCCGTACATCGCCGCGATGCACGGCGACATCTTCTACCCCACCTTCCTGCTGCGGATGATCCTGCCCACCGACGTCGCCATGACGTGGGGGTTCGTCATTCACACGTTCCTGTGTGGGCTCCTCACCTACGGGTTCCTGCGGGCCGCGGGGATCGGGTTCTGGGGCGCCCTCGTGGGCGGGCTGGCCTACCTGATGGGGGGGCCGGTCGCCTCGCTGGTGTCGCCCGGCCACGACGGCAAGCTGTTCGTGAGCGCGCTCCTTCCCGCGGCGCTCTGGCTGCTCACCCTGGGGATCCGTCGTGCGCGGCCCTGGGCCTGGGGGCTCCTCGCGCTCGTGATCGGGCTGGCGGTGCTCAGCCCGCACCCGCAGCTGCTCCAGTACATGCTGCTCACCTCCGGCGCCTACGCCCTCTGGCTCGCCTTCGGCGCCGGCACCGACGGCGTGCGCCTCGAGCGGCCGGTGGCGCTCCGGCGACTCGCGTTCGCCCTCGGCGCCGTGGTGCTGGGCGCACTGATGGGCGGGGTCCAGTACCTCCCGGTGCGCGAGTACGTGCAGTGGTCGCCGCGCGCCGGCGGGATCGACTACCAGCGGGCGATCTCCTACTCCTTTCCCCCGGAGGAGCTGCTCAACACCTGGCTCCCGCAGTTCACGGGGATCCTCGACCGTTACTGGGGACGCAATGGCATCCACTTCCACTCCGAGTACCTCGGCGTGGTGGTGCTCTTCCTCGCGGGGCTCGCCTTCGGCTGGCGTCGCGCGGCACAGCCGGTGGGGAAGGGCGACGCGGGCGTCGCGCGCGGCCATTCCTTCCTCTGGTTCTGGGTGGGCACGGCGATCCTGTCGCTCCTCTGGATGCTCGGCGGCTTCACCCCCTTCTACGACGTCATCTACGCCATCGTCCCCGGGACGAAGTTCTTCCGCGCGCCGAGCACCATCATCATGGTGTTCGGCCTCGCCATCGCGACGCTGGCGGCGCTCGGGACCGAGCGGCTGCTCACGCGCGGGGTGGGGAAGGGGTACCTGATCGGGTGGGGAGTGTTCGGGCTCCTCATGGCGATCCTCGCCTCGACCGGCGCGCTCACCAACTTCGCGGCGGGGATCGCCAGCGGCTTCCCCTTCCAGGGGCGCGACCAGCTGGCGGAGTCGAACGCCGCGTCGCTCGTCGTGGGCGCCTGGCGGTCCTTCCTCTTCCTCGCCGTCGCGCTGGGGCTCGCGTGGGCGGCGGGGGAGCGACGCCTGGCGCCACGCGCCGTGGCGATCGCCCTCGTGGCCGCGGTGGGCCTCGACCTGTGGAGCGTCCTGCGGCAGTACTGGCAGTTCGTCCCGTCCGCGGCGGCCGTGTACGGGAGCGACGCGGCCATCGCGGCGATGAAGCAGGACAAGGCGCCCTTCCGGGTGATCGCCACGCAGATGACCCCCGACGCCGCCTACCACGACCCCTTCCTCAACGGCGATGCGCTGATGTCGCACGACATCCGGCTCGTCTATGGCTACCACGGCAACGCGCTCGCGCGCTACGAAGCGTTGAGCGCGCAGGACCAGGGGCCCACCGCGCTCCTCGCGAGCCCGGCGCTGCGCGCGCTCCTCAACGTGCGCTACCTGCTCACAGACCTGGCTCCCGACGCGCCCATCACCCAGGACGGGATGACCATCCTGAAGGTGATCCCGGGCATGACGCACGTGGCGGGACCCGTGCGGAACGCGGCCGGCTCGATGGTGCACCTCTACCGCTTCGCTGAAGAGACGCCCCTCGCCTGGGTGGCGAGCGGCATCGTGAAGGCGCCGGACGAGGCGGTGCTGGGCACCGTGCGCGACCCCCGCTTCGACGCCCGCGTGCAGCGGCAGGTCGCGCTCTTCGACACCGCGTCGGCGGTGCAGGGGCAGGCACCGACCGCCGCGCTCCCGGCGCCCTCCACGGCGCAGGTGCAGGTGGTCTCGTATGCGCCGGGCCGGATCTCGCTCCGGCTGAACGAGCCCGCGAAGGCGGGGAACGCCCTGGTCGTCTCGGAGAACTACTTCCCCGGCTGGACGGCGACGGCGAATGGCAAGGCGGCGACGGTGGCCCGCGCCGACTACTCACTCATCGGGATCGAGCTCCCGGCGGGGGCCACGGAGGTGCAGCTGGCCTTCCGCGATCCCGCCTACGGCACGGGGAAGGGGCTCACCCTCGCCGCGCTGCTGGCCGCGCTCCTGCTGGCCGGCGCGGGACTCGTGATGGACCGGAGGACGCGGCATGGCTGAGCGCGCGCTGATCATCATTCCCACGTACAACGAGCGGGAGAACATCGCCCGGATCATCGAGACCGCCCTCGCGCAGGACGAGCGGATCGAGGTGCTCGTCGTGGACGACGGGTCGCCCGATGGCACCGGCGACATCGTGGAGGCGATGGCCCAGGGGAACGTGAAGGTGCACCTGCTGCGCCGCGCGAAGAAGCTCGGCCTGGGCACCGCCTACCTGGCCGGCTTCCAGTGGGCGATCCCCCGGGGCTACGACTTCATCTTCGAGATGGACGCCGACTTCTCGCACGACCCGGCGCACCTCCCGGAGTTCCTGCGGGCGATCCAGTCGGCCGATCTCGTGCTGGGATCGCGCTACCGGCAGGGGAAGGTGACGGTGGTGAACTGGCCGATCGGGCGCCTCATCCTCAGCTACTTCGCGAACGTGTATGCCCGCGCGGTGACCGGACTTCCGGTGTGGGATGCGACCGGGGGCTTCAAGTGCTTCCGCCGTGGGGTGCTGGAAGCCATCGACCTCCAGAAGGTCCACTCGAACGGCTACGCCTTCCAGATCGAGATGAGCTTCCGCGCGTGGAAGAAGGGGTTCCACCTGGTGGAGATCCCCATCGTCTTCACCGATCGGACGGAGGGGCAGAGCAAGATGTCGAAGTCCATCGTGCGGGAGGCGGTCTGGATGGTCTGGCGGCTGCGCCTCTCCGCGATTCTCGGCAGGATCTGACCAGGAGACGCACGTGCTGAGCATCCGGATGGGCCGGTCCTTCTACAAGATGAGCGGGTCGGGGAACGACTTCGTCTTCGTCGACGCGCGCTCGGAGCCAGCGGGGGAGCTGGAAACCCCCGAAGCGATCCAGCGGATCAGTGCCCACGGCACCGGGGTGGGGGCCGACGGCCTCGTCTTCTTGGAGCGCTCCGAGGTCGCCACCTTCGGCATCCGCTACTTCAACTCCGACGGGTCGCTCGCGTCGCTGTGCGGCAATGCGACCCTCTGCTCGGCACGGCTCGCGGTGGAGCTGGAGATCGCGCCGGCGACCGGGTTCACGATCGAGACCGGGGCGGGGGTGCTGGCCGCCCGCGTCGTGGATGGCGTTCCGGAGATCGACCTGGCGCCCGTCACCGAGGTGCGGGAGGACGCGGGGATCCCGCGCGATCCGGGGGAGCAGCGAATGGGGTTCGGGCTCGCCGGGGTTCCGCACCTGGTGATCCTGGACGACGACGTGGGCCAGGTGGACGTGGTGGGCCGCGGACGGCCGCTGCGGTCCCATCCGTCATTACGGCAGGGCGCGAACGTGAACTTCGTTTCGCGCGACGCGGACGGCCGGTGGCGGATGCGGACGTACGAGCGCGGGGTCGAGGGTGAGACCCTGGCGTGCGGGACGGGCGCAGTCGCGACCGCGGTGCTGATGGACGCCTGGGGGGTCTCGCCGGGTGGCATCGCGCTCCAGACCAGGTCTGGGCGGACCCTGAAGGTTCGGCTGCGTCGCGAGGGCGATGCGTGGTTGCCGTCGCTTTCGGGCGAGGGGCGCGTCGTCTACGAGGGTCGGTTCGCGGAGATCTGAGGCGGGTCCGCGAGTGCCCGGACCGGCGCGCCGAGGGTGAGGAGACCTCTCCGGCGCGCCTCGCGCGGGTGTGAAGTTGTCCACTTGGCGCGCCCTTCCGACAAGATGGTTCAGGTCATGGACCCCAAGTCGTTGCGGGGGAGTGGTTTCCATACGTTACCCCCAGATGTGCCGTGTGGAAATCCACATTTATCCACCCTCGATAGTTTACATAATATATCTTATAAGTATCTAATTTGAAGCGGAGTGATCGGCTGGTGGCGAGCTGATGGCGCCTGTCG
>DASWVQ010000045.1:0-7730 GCA_036401195.1 Gemmatimonadaceae bacterium | reverse complement strand
TCCACCAACCCGCTCCGCACCCTCCTCTCCACCCTCGGCGTCATCATGGGCGTGGCGGCGCTGGTGGCGGTGCTGGCGCTGGGCGACGGGATGGAGAAGTTCGCCCGCAAGCAGATCGTGAGCACCACGTCGCTCCAGGCCATCGCCATCGCCCCGCAGACCGGGCGCACGGTGGATGGTGTCTTCATTCCCGACACCATCGTCCCCATGCTCGGCCTGGGCGACGCCGCCGACGTCGCGGCGATCCCGGGCGTGCAGACGGTGCAGCTCGGGGTGGACGGCACCGCGTTGATCACCGTCCCGGGGGCGCCGGGCGCACGCGTCGCCGAGCCGCATGCCACGCAGGTGATCGCCACCCTCGCGAACGCGCGCCGGAACCTCGACCTGCGCCTCTCCGCCGGCCGCTGGTTCGGCGACGACGAGGTGCGCGACGCCGCGCGCGTCGTGGTGCTCTCGGGGAAGCTGGCGAAGGTGCTGGCGCCGGCGAACCCGGGGGCGCTGGTGGGCGGCACGGTGCAGCTCCAGGGGAACACGTTCCAGGTGATCGGCGTGGGTGGGCCCGCCACCGGGGTGATGCCGGCGATGGCCTGGGTCCCCTTCACCAGCGCCGCCGCCGCGATGGCCCCGGCGCGCGCGCCGCGGCCGCCGGTGATGGCGGCGATCACCGCGACGATCGAGGACGTGCCCGCGGTGAAGGGGCGGGTGGATCGCTGGCTCGCGAGCCGTCACCCGGAGTGGCAGGGACGCGTGCAGGTGCGCACCGACGAGGCGCGCGCGAAGCAGGCGAAGCAGGGGATCTTCCTCTTCAAGCTGTTCATGGGCGCGATCACCGGCATCTCCCTGCTCGTGGGGGGGATCGGGATCATGAACGTGCTGCTCGCCGCGGTGGCGGAGCGCACGCGCGAGATCGGCATCCGCAAGGCGACGGGCGCTCGGCAGCGCGACATCCTGGCACAGTTCCTCGCCGAGTCGGTGGCGATCACCGGGCTGGGAAGCGCGATCGGCTTCGCGGTGGGGCTCACCGGCGCGCTCGGGATCACGGCGGCGATGCGTCGCGTGGCGGAGATGCCGATCTACGCCGCGTTCGCGTGGAGCACGCTCGCGGTGGCGGCGACCGCCGCGGTGGTGGTGGGGCTCGCCTTCGGGGTGTATCCGGCGCTGCGCGCCGCGCGGCTCTCACCGGTGGAAGCGATTCACTACGAGTGAGGTCGTCGCCGGGTCGCGCGTGCCGGATCGAGGAGGGCCTGGCCGGGACCTATCGACACACACGGTCCCGGCCAGGGCCCTCCTCGATCCTCCCCCATCATTCGCCTGGCACGCACAGTCCGGGGCGGGGCAGCGCCCCGGGTCCTCAGGTCAGAGGCACTTGAACACGCGCGCATCCCGGCCGCGCTCGAGCTGGAATTCGAGGGGCGGGATGCTGCCGTCCTTCACCCGCACGCGCAGCGTCATGTCGCGGCCGTTCGTGCTGCCGTCGTAGGTGGCGGGTCGCGCGTCGGGCGGCTCGTCCTGGCGGATCGGGCCGCCGTGACCGACGATGTATTCCCCCTCCCAGGTGAAGCGGCCGTCCCCGTCCACCGGGAGGGGACCGCCGATGCGCCCCGAGGCGCAGTCGAACTCCAGCGTCGCCGCCGTGTCGCTCACCATCAGGAGGGCGTGCTCCCCGCCCCAGGCGCCGGGGGGAAGGCGATCCCCGGGGAACACCGGGCCGCTGGTGCATCCCCAGCCGGCGGCCAGCGCAAACCACAGCAGGGCGGCACGTCGCTTCATGCCCTTCCCAACCTGCGCATGGCGGCGGAGGTCACCTCCCGATTGACCGGCCGCGGTCCCGGCCATAGCGTGGACGGCAGACCGGAGCGTCCCATGCGTGCCTCCATCCTCCTCGCCGGCCCGTTCGCCGCCCTGCTCGCCTGCGGCTGCTTCACTCCCATGATCCGGCGCCCGCCCTCGGCGGCGCCGCAGCCCGCGACCCCCCGCACGCGCGCGCCCGGGGACCGCGCCGACAGCACCGGCCTGCCGGGGGGGATCGCGCGCAAGGTCGTGCACGGCAAGCGCGACCCGAACGTGCTCATCGCCATCGACGGCGACCTGTGCACGGTGAGCGAGCAGCGGTACCGCGACACGCAGTACGGCGACCGCGTGTGGTGCGCCTGGCGCGCCGCGGGGACGGACCGGTAGCGCGCCGTCGCTATCCCTCGTAGAGCCGTTCGATCACCGCGGAGTACTTCTCGAGGATCACCTTCCGCCGGAGCTTCATCGTGGGGGTGAGCTCCCCGCCCTCGGCGGTGAGCTCCCCCGGCAGCACGGCGAAGCGCTTCACCGTCTGCACGTGCGCGAGCCGCGCGTTCACGGTGGCGATCTCGCGATCGAGCCAGGCGCGGAAGGTGGCGCAGGTCGACGCGCTCACCGGGTCGCGTGCCGGGCTTCCCGCCTGAGCGGCCACTTCCGGGACCTTCTCCGGGTCGAGCGTCAGCAGCACCGCGAGGTAGCGACGCCGGTCGCCGACCACCACGGCCTGGCTCACGACCGGGATCGCCTTGAGGTGGCTCTCCACCAGCTGCGGCGCGACGTTCTCGCCGCCGGCGGTGATGATCAGCTCCTTCTTGCGGTCGGTCACCGACAGCCAGCCCTCGGCGTCGATCACGCCGATGTCGCCCGAGTGCAGCCACCCTTCGGCGTCGATCGTCTCCGCGGTGGCGGCGGGATCCTTGTAGTAGCCGAGGAAGACGTGACGCCCGCGCATGCAGATCTCCCCATCCTCCGCGACCCGGATCTCCGTCCCGGGCACGCACCATCCCGCGCGCCCGGTGCGGTAGCGCGTGGGGGACGAGAGGGTCGCGGGGCCGGTGCACTCGCTCATCCCGTACACCTCGCAGATGGGGAGCCCGAGGGAGAGGAAGAACTCGAGGGTGCTCTTCGCGATCGGCGCCGCGGCGGTGGCGAGGATGCGCGCGCGATCCATGCCGAGCTTCCGCTTCACCGCGCCGAACACCACGCGGTCGGCGACGCGGTACATGAAGGGGACGGCGCGCCCCTCCTGCGCGGCGTACCCGCCGGCGAGCCCCACCCGCCGCGCCCAGCGCGCGATGCGCTTGCGCGTGGGAGAGCCGGCGCGCCCCACCGCCTCGATGCGTTCCTGGATCTTCTCCCACACCCGCGGCACGCCGAGGAAGTAGTGCGGGCGCACCTCGCGCAGCACGTCGCCCAGGTCGTCCATCGAGGGGACGAAGGAGATGCAGGCGCCGAACATCATCGACCCGAAGAGGGTGGTGACCTGCTCGGCGATGTGGCTGAGCGGCAGGTAGGAAACCGCGTGGTCCCCGGGGCGGATCCCCAGCTCGCGGCCCACCACGTCCGTCGTCCAGGTGATGTTGTCGTGCGAGAGCATCACCCCCTTGGGCTGCCCCGTGGTGCCCGAGGTGTAGATGAGGGTGCAGAGGTCGTCCGCGCGCTGCGCGGCGATGCGCGCATCGAGCTCCCCCTCGCTCACGGTCTCGCCGAGGGCGAGCAACCGGCTCCAGGGGACGACGGCCGGGTCGTCCGCGGCGGTGACCTCGTCCATCACCACGATCGCCCGGAGCGCGGGCATCTGCGCGCGCTCCGACTCGAACTTCGCGAGCTGGCGCGCGTCGTCGACCACCGCGATGGTGGCGTCGCAATGCGCGGTGATCCAGGCGCACTGCTCGGCGGAGCTGGTCGCGTAGATCCCGGCTGGGACGCCGCCGGCGAGGATGGCGCCCACGTCGGCCAGGTACCACTCGGGGCGGTTGCCGCCGGTGATGGTGACGCACCCGCCGGCGGGGAGGCCCAGGGCGAGGAAGCCGCGGGCGACGAGGCGGGCCTGCTCGCGGTACTCCCGCCAGCTCGTCTCGCGCCAGGCGCCGTCGCGGCGGACGCGCATGGCGGTGAGCGCGGGGTGGCGGGCGGCGGTGGCGTCGAGGAGGTCGGGGATGCGCAGCGGCATCGCTGGGGGGGCGTGGTGGGGACGGACAACTGACGGCTGCCGGCTCTCGGCTCTCGGCGCTCGGCCCTCGGCTCCGGGATCGAAAGCGAGCGGCGCGCGGGGGGGCGCGCGCTCGATTTCCTCACCCGGCGCAGTTCGACTGATGCGGTGTGCGCGCCAGAGGCGGCGAAGCCGCCAAGCGCGCTTCCGATCTCGTGCCGAGAGCCGAGGGCCGAGGGCCGAGGGCTGGCGGCCGTCAGTTGCCGTTACTCTATACCCGCCGCCCCCCGGACGCCATATTGCCCGCGCATGTATTCCCTCCCTCCCGCCCTCCCCCGCGTCGGTGGCCCCGTGCGCCGCGCGATCGGCCGGGCCATCCTGCGCGTCATGGGCTGGCGCTTCAGCGGCGACATTCCCAACGCGCGGCAGCTGGTGATCATCGTCGCGCCGCACACCTCGAACTGGGACTTCGTGGTGGGGTTCGCCGCGAAGATCGCGCTCTCCCTTCGCGCGAAGTACCTGGGGAAGGACTCGCTCTTCCGCGCGCCGTGGGGGTGGTTCTTCCGCATCACCGGCGGGATCCCGGTCGACCGCACGAATTCGCACCGGGTGGTGGAGCAGGTGGTGGCGGAGTTCGCGCGTCGCGACCAGATGGTGCTCGCGCTCGCGCCGGAGGGGACACGGAAGAAGGTGACCGAGTGGCGCACGGGCTTCTGGCACATCGCGCGCGGGGCGGGGGTGCCGATCGTGATGGTCGCCTTCGATTTCGGGACGCGCGAGATCCGGCTCGGCCCCACGCTCGTCCCGGGCGACGACCTGGCGGCCGACATGGCCCGCATCCGCGCGCACTTCGCCACGGTGCGGGGGCGCAACCCGGAGAACCAGTGAGCGGCGTCGCGGCGGGTCGCCTGGAGGCGATCTACCTCAAGCGGGTGAAGCGAGGGGCCATGGATGCCGTGGGCGGCGCACGCCTGGTGCAGGGGCAGGGCCTGGTTGGGAACGCCAACCAGGGGGGCAGGCGCCAGGTGACGATCTTGGAACGCGAGGTGTGGGAGGCGCTGATGGCGTCGCTCGGTGGCGACCTCTCCCCGGCGTGCCGGCGGGCCAACCTGCTGGTGAGCGGGGTGCGACTCGAAGGGTCGAGAGGTCGCGTCCTCGCGGTGGGCGGGCACCGGATTCGCATTCTTGGCGAGACGCGGCCCTGCGAGCGCATGGACGAGGCGATCCGGGGGCTTCGCGCGGCGATGACCGGCAACTGGCGTGGTGGTGCGTATGGCGAGGTGCTCGACGATGGGGAGATCACGGTGGGCGACGCCGTGGACTGGCTGGCGGAGGGCTAGGCGCGTCGCCGCGATCGCGGTCGTGGGGGCGACGCTCGTTGCCGGGTGCAGCGGCGGCTCCACCGGTCCGGACGCCGCGGGCAGTGGCCAGCTCCCCCCCACCTCGGGGGCGATGGCCGAGCTCGCGCAGGGGGTGGTCGCCGAGGTGAACCGGGTTCGCACCGACCCCCAGGGGTACGCGAACTACCTGGAGTCGCTCCTTCCGTACTACGACGGGACGGTGCTGCGAGTGCCCGGGGAGACGCCCCTCCAGACGCGGGAGGGGCGGCCGGCCGCGGAGGAGGCGATCCGGGTCCTGCGGGGGCAGGCTCGCCTCCCCGCGCTCACCTGGTCGGACGGGATGGCCCGCTCGGCGTATGACCATGTGCTCGACCTCGGCCCCCGGGGGATGACCGGGCACATCGGATCCGATGGAAGCACCCCGTCAGACCGGGTGAACCGCTACGGGACGTGGGTGGGATACGTCAGCGAGAACGTGGACTTCGGCCCCGACCGGGCGTTGCTCGTGGTGCGGGACTTCGTGATCGACGACGCGGTGCCCGACCGGGGACACCGGCGCAACATCCTCGACGGGTCGATCCGGGTGGCCGGGGCGGCGTGCGGGGCGCATGCGCAGTACCGGACGATGTGCGTGGTGGACCACGCGGCGGGGTACGTCCCCCGGTGACCGGGGGAAGGGCGCAACGGAAGGATTTGGGAGGGGAAATTCCCGTTTGACAGATCCTGAGGGCCCTCCTACCTTTTCGCCCGGGCGTCACACTGGCCCGAGGGCGGGATCGATCCCGGGGAACCTCGCTGGACGCGGGTTCCCCGTTTTTGTATCCACCCTGCACGAACGCCGCCGCGGGCGTCATCGCGGTCGACACCAGGGATTCGGTCAGTACGGCAGCGCCGCACTCCGATTCCACACACAACATCACGGAGAGCAGGACGCATGCGTACGACCGGCAAGGTGAAGTGGTTCAACGAGACGAAGGGCTTCGGCTTCATCTCCCCCGACAACGGTGAGAAGGATTGCTTCGTGCACTTCTCGGCGATCCAGGGGAAGGGCTTCAAGACCCTCGCCGAGGGCGAGGCGGTGGAGTTCGACGTGGTGCAGGGCCAGAAGGGTCCGGCCGCGGAGAACGTCGTCCGCATCGGCCAGTAAGCGCTTGATCCACGAATGACGCAGGGCGACGGGGGCGGCGAGCGACAGCTCGTCGCCCCCGTCGTCACGTCAGGGAGACGACACTCCAGTCATGACCAAGCAGGAAGCAATCGAGATGGAAGGGACGGTGTCGGAGGTGCTGCCGAATGCCACCTTCCGCGTGACCCTTCCCAACGGGCACCAGGTGCTCGCGACGCTGGGCGGCAAGATGCGGCAGTTCCGCATCCGCGTGCTGGCGGGCGACCGGGTGAACGTCGAGGTGTCGCCCTACGACCTGAGTCGCGGGCGGATCACCTTCCGGCACAAGAATTAGCGCCGTCGGTCGGCGCCTGCCGTGCGCCGTCATCCCGAGCGAGGCCGCGCAGCGGCCGACGAGGGACCTCGCGTCCCGGCAGAGTGGCCGCCCTGTCGGGACGCCAGGTCCCTCGTCGCTAGCGCTCCTCGGGATGACGGCGAACGGCCTCGACGAACCTGAGTTTCGAATAGTCGCCGCGGGAGACCCACCGCTCCTGCGGCTCGGGGCCGAGCACCTCGCGGCGGATCACGGCGTCGGGCTCGCCGTTCGCGATGCGTGCGTCGATGGCGGCGATGGTCTCCTCCATCCAGTCGGCCTTGGCGCGCAGGAGCGAGGCCGCGTCGCCGAGTGGGCCGCGATGCGCGTCGTACATCCGCACGGGATCGAGGGCGGCGGCGCGGCGGAGCGAGGCCACGTGCGCCCGTGGCCGCTCTCCCGCGCGGGCGAGTCGCACCTTCACGCCGAGGAAGAGGTCCCCGGAGAAGAGCCGCCGCCGCTCCGGGTCCCAGAGCACCTGGTGGTCGTCGGAATGGCCCGGCGTGTCGATCACCTGGAAGGGCGCCGGATCGAAGGGCGCCGGCGCCGTCTCGAGTGGAAGCGCGTGCCCCCAGGTGAAGCTGCGGTATAGCTGCATCGAACGCGTGCCGCGCAGCGCCGCCGCGGTGGCGGGCGTGATCCACATGGGGATGCCGCGCCGCGCGATGTGCTCGGCGTTGCCCGCATGATCCTCGTGGCCATGCGTGACGAACACGCCGCGAGGGCGCAGCTCGTCGAGCAGCGGCATGAGCTCGCGCGTCACGCGGGCGAAGGCGGTGTCCACCAGCACGTCGTCCACGAGGTACGCGCTCACGTCGTAGCGCGACAGGCGCGAGCGCCAGGTGGAGCAGTGGAGGCGGATGACGCCGTCGTCGCGGGTGATGGCGATCATGCGTGAAGGATAATTCCGCGAACCGCAGTCATCCTGAGCGAAGCGAAGGATCTGGCCATCGGGCGCGGAGGCCAGAT
>DASWVQ010000044.1:0-9764 GCA_036401195.1 Gemmatimonadaceae bacterium | reverse complement strand
CCCCGCCCCGGTGGCGGCCACCGCGCGGATGCCGCGCCCGGCGCCGAGGCTCACGGCCGCGGACGCGAGCGCCACGGCGGTCTCCGCGTCGGGGGTCACCGCGATGAGCTGCACTTCGTCGCTCGAGGGGTCGAGCTTCTCGATCGCCGGCCCCAGCACGCGAGCCATCGCCCCGCGGTCGTGGGGAAGCACGAACAGCACATTCTGCCCGCGGGTCACGCCCGCCGTCTCCTTCGAATCCTGCTCCACCGTGTCGTCTCCTCGGATGGCGTGGCGCCAGGGCGCGCCGTAGCTTGTCAATGAACGCGAAGTATAGCCCGCCCCCGCCGGCCGGCGCGACCCGACCCGCCCGATGCCAGACCCCTACACGCCCTCCCCCAATGTCGCCGCGCTGCGCGAGTCGGCGACGATCGCGGTGTCCGCCCGCGCCCGTGCGCTCCGCGCCCAGGGGCGGCCGGTGATCGACCTGGGGGCCGGCGAGCCCGACGCGCCCACGCCCCCGTTCGTCTGCGATGCCGCGGCGGAGGCGGTGGCCAACGGGGCAACGCGATATACCGCGGTGGAAGGACTCCCGGCGCTGCGCGCGGTGATCGCGGCGGAGGCGGTGGAGCGGAGCGGGGGCCGGCTCGCCCTCGACGCCGGCAACGTCACGGTATCGACCGGCACGAAGCAGTCGCTGTTCAACGCCTGCTTCTCCCTGCTCGGCCCCGGCGACGAGCTGCTCGTGCCCACGCCGGGGTGGACGAGCTATTACGAGATCGCGGGGCTGGCACGGGCGCGCGCGGTCGCGGTGCGCGGGGAGGAGGCCCGATCGCTCAAGGTGACGCCCGCCGCGCTGGCCGCCGCCGCCACGGCGCAGACGCGGGCGCTGGTGCTCAACTCGCCGTGCAACCCGACCGGCGCGGTCTACGACGCCGCGGAGTTGCGCGCGATCCTCGACCTGGCGCGCGCGCGCGGGTGGTGGGTGATCGCCGACGAGATCTATCGGCACATCGCGTACGGCGGGGGGCCGGCGCCCTCGGCGCTGGAGGTGGCGACGCCGGAGGACCGGCTGGTGGTGGTGGATGGGGTGGCGAAGGCGTATGCGATGACGGGATGGCGGATCGGATGGGCGATCGCGCCTTCGGGGGTCGCGCGCGCCATGACGGCACTCCAGTCGCACACGACCTCCAATGCCGCGACGGTGTCGCAGTACGCGGCGCTGGCTGCGCTCACCCGGCGCGAGGAGTCGGGGCGGGCGATCGCGGCGATGCTGGAGCAGCTGGCGGCCCGGCGGGCTGGGGCGATGGCGATCCTGCGCGACGCGGGGGTGCCATTCATCGAGCCCGCCGGCGCCTTCTACCTCTTCCTGCGGGTGCCGGGTGATCCGGCGGCCGAGCCGGGAAGTGCGTTCGCCGCGCGGCTCCTGGAGGAGCGGGAGGTGGCCATCGTTCCCGGCGCCGCCTTCGGGACGCCGGAATGGGTCCGCATTTCCTTCGCCGCACCGACCGACCAGGTGCTGGAAGGGGTTCGCCGCACGGTCGGGCTGCTGCGGGAGTGGGTGTAGTTCCTCTGGCCGGGATCGGGGGCGGAAGTATCTTGATCAGGGAGCGACGCCGCGTCGCAGTCCCATGCTGCGACCCGCGTGCAATTGCTGCCGTGCCCTCGTCACCTCCCGCCTACGATGCGGGAGGCACCGAGCCAGGAGATCCCGCCGTGCAGATACCGCTGCAAATCGAGCCGTCCAACGGGGCGCTCGCCGATGTGGACTATCGCTGGGATCCGGACACCGACATCCTGTCCGCGCAGCTGCGCCCGGGTGCGGTGGGCGAGGGGGCGTCGGGCGCGGTCGAGGTGGAGGGGAAGGACGGGTCGTGGCTCACCTTCGACCTCACCAGCGGGCGCATTCACGGGGTGGAGGTGGCGGTGTGGCCCACCGTGCAGAAGTTCTCCATCCTCACCCCCCCGGCCGAGGTGGAGGATGCGCGCGCCGTGGTGCGGGCCCGCGACGGGCGCGCGGTGGCCTCGCTCGAGGTGAACACCTCGGTGCTGGCGGAGGCCGACCACGCCGAGCGGGTGATCCACTTCCGCCTGGGTGGCGGCAACCGGGCCCGCACCGTGCGGCTCGGGCGCGACCTGCTGCTCGACCTCGACGCCCAGAGCCATCTCGCCGGCGTCTGGCTCCTCAACGTTCCCCCGTTCCCCGCCGACTCGTGATCACGACGATCGTCCTCATCCGCGCCGAACCCTCCCAGGTCACCGCCGTCGCGCAGCGCCTCGCCGGCATCGACGGGGTCACCGAGGTGTACTCCGTGTCGGGGGAATGGGACCTGGTGGCGATCGTGCGGGTGCCGGAGTACGAGAAGATCGCCGAGGTGGTGACGGAGGTGTTCCCCACGGTGAAGGGGATCGAGCGGACGATGACGTTGACGGCGTTCCGGGCGTACTCGAAGAAGGACCTGCAGCAGGCGTGGGATATCGGGGTGGAGTGACGGAGTTCCGCCGGTAGCGGAGGCCGCTGGGGGCTGAAGGCTGTCTGCTGGACCGCTGAAGGCTTGGGTTCCTGGGGGCGCCAGGAACCCAAGCTCCCAGCGGTCCAGCTTTCGAGCTTTCAGCCATCAGCTATGGCCCTTCGTCTGATAGGATCCGCGCGCGTTGTCGGCTCGTCGCCCCCGCGTTAGCATCCGTGGATGGCCGCCCCCCTCGCGCTCTCCGACGCCCGGACGGATTACCGCAGCGTGCTGCGGCGGCTGGCGGCGCAGCAGCCGGCGGGGGCCGCAGGGGTGGAGGGGGAGTCGCTCGAGCGGTCGGTCATGGCGTCGGAGCCGGCGCGGCTGGTGAAGGCGATCCCGCTCGAGGGGAGCACCCTCCGCGCGCACCAGGTGGAGGGCGACCCCGAGGTGGGGTTCGACGCCTTCCTCGACGGCACGCAGTCGAGCCGGGCGCTGGACTACGTGGATGGCGTCGCGGTGGTGCACGGCACCGCGGCCGCCGTGATCCGGGCGCGGCGCAACCGCCGCATGACGACGTGGGGAACGCCGCTCGTCGTCTCGGCGATCTACGCGCCGCAGCGCGCGCTGCCGCCGCGGTACTGGGAGGGGCTGCACGCGCTCGGCGTGGAGGTGGTGGATACGTCGCCCGCGCCCGGCGACTCGCTGCATCCCTTCAGCCTGCGCGATGCCGCGGTGCACCGGGTGCAGAAGGACCGCGAGCGGCTGGAGCAGCAGCTCGCGGAGCGCTGGTGCGCGAGCGAGCGGGGGCGCCTCTTCATCGACGGCGGGATCAGCGGGAGCGAGCGGGTGGCGGTGTCGGCGTGCACGGTGGGGGTGGTGAAGAGCCATCGCTCGCTCTACGCGGAGGGGGAGGAGCTGGCGCGGGTGTTCGCGCTGCGCCGCGGCGAGCGATCGTCGGTGGTGCGCATCACGTCGTCGAAGCGCACCACGGTGGCGAGCTGGTACCTGCGGCTGCGCGACCCCGCGGGGCACGACCCGATGTGGGGGCTGGTGCGCGTGGAGGTGGCCGAGCCGGCGAGCGCCGCGGAGCTCGCGGCGATCGGGGCCCGCGCCGACGAGATCTCGCGCTACGTGCTCGCGGAGGCGGCGCCGGTGGCGCTCCCGGACGCGCGGTGGCACAACATGGCGTACGGGATCCGCGACTGCGAAGAATTCCTGCGGGCGATCCTGTGATTGCCTTGATTGGATGGCTCCGTGCGGGGGGTGGCGCGGACGTGATGGCCTGCGCGGGACCTACGAACAGACACGGTCCCGCGCAGGCCATCACGTCCGCGCCTCGCTGCGTGGGTGCCACGGCCAGGCGCCACGAGACCAGGCGCCGCGAGCGGGACCTGTCGGGGACCGTGTGTGTTGATAGGTCCCGGACAGGACCCGCTCACGGCGCGGTACGCCACGACGCACCCAAGCCCTTGCCCAGCGAATGACTGATACGATTGCCACGCCGGGTCCCCTCGGCCGCGTCGTGGCCACGGAGCGGAAGCCGAACACGCCGCACGAGTTCCACTTCTGGACGTCGCTCGATTCGCCCGTCGGGATCGGCACCATCGTGCGCGTGGACGGCGACACGGCGGTGAACGGCGTGATCCCGCGCGTGTACGGCATCGTGGTGGAGGGCTTCAGCTACACCGACCTCGCCTCGCCGCTGCACGACGTGCTCGGCTTCGACGGCGACCCCGGCGCCGGGGCGCGGGCGGCGACGCAGCGGGCGGAGATCCGGCTGTACACCGCCCATGCGCTCCGTCACGTGCCGGAGGAACCCCTCCAGCCGGTGCCGATGGGACGCGTCTTCCTCGCGCGGGAGGACGACGTCGCCATCGCGCTGCGCATGGACGGGTACCTGAAACCCGGGGCGAGCACCGGGATCCCCATGGGGGTGTACCGCGCCGGGGGGACGGAGTCGCCGATCTGGCTCGACGCCGAGTTCCTGCTCGGTCCCGAGGCGGCGCACCTGAATGTCACCGGCGTGTCGGGGCTGGCGACGAAGACGAGCGCCGTGGAGTGGCTGATGCAGTCGATCTTCACCCACTTCCCGGCGCCCAAGGGATCGGTGGCCTGCGTCCTGTTCAACGTGAAGGGGCCCGACCTGCTCTTCCTCGACAAGCCGGGGGTGCTCGACGACGCCGACCGCGCGCTGTACGCGGCGTGCGGCGTGCCCGCGGAGCCCTTCGCCAACGTGCAGTACTACGCCCCCTACAAGCCCGACGGAATCACCCTCAACACGCTGCGCTCCAACGAGGCGCTGCAGGACAACGTGCTCCCCCTCACGTGGGGGTTGCGCGAGGTGCTCCAGTACGCGGAGGTGCTGCTCAACCGCGACGACGTGGACGCGAAGGCCGACGCGCTGATCGACTTCATCCGCGAGCGAATCGTGGACCGCGAGTTCTCCTCGCCGGAGCTCCAGGGGGGGCGCAAGTACGTCGTGCGCTCCTTCGCCGACCTCGAGGGCTGGTTCCGCGACGTGCTCTCGTTCCTGGAGCAGAAGGGGGGGGAGAGCTGGAAGACGCACCACGTGGCGACGATCCGGAAGGTGCGGAACCGGCTGTCGAACATCTCCACCCGCTGCGCCGGCCTGGTGACCGACGACGGCGCCACCAGCGACCTCCCCTTCGGGAGCTTTGCCGACCGGGCGGTGTACGTGGTGGACGTGGCCTCGCTCGAGGAGGACGCGCAGGACCTGATCTTCGCCCGCATCGTCTCCAAGCTGCGGGAGCACCTCGAGCGGCACGACCTCGGCGTGAACCACGTGATCGTCTTCGTCGACGAGCTCAACAAGTACGCGCCGGGGGATGGACAGGACACCTACGTGCGGAAGATGCTGCTCGACATCGCCGAGCGCGGCCGGTACCTCGGGCTCGTGCTCTTCAGCGCGCAGCAGTTCCGGTCGCAGGTGCACCGCCGCGTGGTGGGGAACGCCGGGACGGCGCTGTACGGCCGGATGGACGCCGACGAGCTGGCGACGCCGGGCTACGCGGTGCTCAGCCCGGCCACGCGAACGAAGCTGGCAACGCTCGACAAGGGACAACTGATGGTGCGGCATCCGCATTTCACCCAACCGATCTTCGTGCGCTTCCCGCGCCCCGCCGTGATGCGAGGGCGCGACGGCGCGGCGCGCTGGCCGCAGGCGGCCGAGGTGCCCCTCGAGCAGGCGGTGCTCCGTTCGCTGCGCGCCCTCGATCCGTCGATCACCCTGGCCTGGGTGCAGGACGCGATCACCTTCCATGAGGAGCAGGAGATCCTGCGCGCGCGGAACGCGACTCTGCGCGAGCGGCCGGGGAACGTGAAGCAGTTCTTCCTCGCGCAGTTCCGCGGCGTGGTGCCGGTGTCGGAACCCGCCCCGCGCCCCGCACCCACGCCCATCCGCGCCGTGCCGGGCGACGATCCCTACGGCTTCTGATGTCCCGCGCCATCACGACGCGACGCCCGCGCCGGTCCGCCGTCCTCGCCCTGCTCGTCCTCGCGGGGCTCTCGCTCGTCCCGGGCGCGCTCCGCGCGCAGGGGCGCTTCCTCCTGCAGCTCGGTCCCCGGCCGGGCGACACCCTGCACCTCGAGTTCGAGCAGCGCACGGAGCTCACCAGCGCCGCGCGCGAGGGGAGTGACGCGTCGAGGACGGTGATGGGGATGCACGTGTGGTCGCGGGTGATCGCGGAGACGCGCCAGCCCGCGCGCATCAGCGTGATCGCCGCCACGGACTCCGCCATGGCGGTCACGAGCGACGGCTCCGACGGCACCCCCGGGGTGCCGCGGCGCGCGATGGTGGTGGGGCAGATGACCCGCTTCCACCTCGCGCCGGATGGCACCGTGCGGGTCCCTGATGATGGCACCGCCGACGCGCGCGAGCTCGCGCAATCCATGTCGCTGGTGCCGGCCACCCTCCCGGCGGGTCCGGTGCGCATCGGCCAGCGGTGGTCGCGCGAGATGCCGGTGGCGATGGGGGGGCCGGGGGAGCCGGGGAAGGTGCAGGCCACCTTCCAGCTCGACTCCGTGGGGCGGCAGGGGGAGCTGGCCTACCTGTCCATGCGGGGGCAGCTTGTGCGCGACTCGGTGCCGGCGGGCCCCCCCCGAGGGACGTTCATGAAGGTGGCCGGCACGATGACCGGCTTCCTGGTGCTGGACCGGAAGCGCGGGTGGTTCACCCGCTCCCAGTTCCTGATGGTGCTGAACTCCATCCTCACCCCCCCGGCGGGAAGCGGCGCCGCGCCCCTCCGCTTCGTGACCCGGGTGAGCCAGGTGATGTGGGTGACAGACGGCGCGCGCGGGGCGCGGGCGAGGTAACTTTCACGGGATATGCCCGGGGCGCCCGCGACGGTCGCGCTCCCCTCCCGCTGCCCGCGTCGTGCGCCTCGTCCATCTCTCCGACCTCCACCTCGGCTTCCGCCAGTACCAGCGGCTGACCCCCAACGGGATCAACCAGCGGGAGGCGGACGTCGCCACGTCGTTCCGGCGCGTGGTGGACCAGGTGATCGCGCTCCGCCCGGAGCTGGTGGTGATCGGCGGCGACGTGTTCCACACGGTGCGGCCGAGCAATCCGGCGATCCTGCACGCCTTCCAGCAGTTCGCGCGGCTCCGCGCCGCGCTCCCGGACGCGCTCGTGGTGATGATCGCCGGCAACCACGACACGCCGCGCTCCACCGAGACCGGGTGCATCCTGCGGCTGTTCGCGTCGCTCGGGATGGAGGTGGTGACCGACGCCCCGCAGCGGCTCGAGTTCCCCGAGCGCGACCTCTCCATCCTCTGCGTCCCCGACGTCTTCGGCTCGCGCCCGCGGCTGGTGCCGGAGGGGAATGCGCGGTACCAGGTGCTCCTGCTGCACGGGGAAGTGGAGGGGATGCTCGACGCGGGCGCCGCGCCCGCCGACCGGGCCGCGCTCGAGATCTCGAAGGAGGAGCTGGGCGCCGACCGGTGGAGCTACGTGGCGCTCGGCCACTATCACGTGTACCGGGAGATCGCGCCGAACGCCTTTTACGCGGGCTCGATCGACTACACGAGCGCGAACGCGTGGGGGGAGATCCGCGAGCAGCACGCGGCGGGGATCCCGGGGAAGGGGATCATCGAGCGCGACCTCGACACGGGGCGCCACGTGTTCCACCCCATCACGCCGAGCCGCGAGCTGGTGGACCTGCCGCCGATCGTCGCGCGCGACATGACCGCGGCGGAGGTGGACGCGGCGATCCGCGCGGCGGTGGAGGGCTGTCCGGGGGGGATCGACGAGAAGGTGGTGCGGCTGGTGGTGCGGCAGATCCCGCGGCACATCGCGCGCGAGCTGGATCACAAGGTGATCCGCGAGTACAAGCGGCGCGCGCTGCACTTCCTCCTCGATACGCATCGCCCGGAGCCCGTGCGCAGCAGCGGGACCGGCTCGGGGGCACCGGGGCGGCGCCCCTCGCTCGCCGACGTGGTGCGCGAGAAGCTTCAGGCGCGGGCGGTGGACCCGCAGGTGGACCGCGCGGCGCTGGTGTCGCTCGGGCTCCACTACCTCGCCCTGGCGGAGAGCGAGCACGCGGGGGCGGGGATCGTGGCGGGAGCGGCCGCCCCCGACCTGGGCGGGGCCGGCGGCGAGCGCGGCGACGGCGGCGGCGGCGGCGATGGAGGGAGGGCATGAGGCTCAACTCCCTCCACATGGTGAACTTCCGCCAGCACGTGGACACGCGCATCGAGTTCGACTCCGGGCTCACCGGCATCATCGGGCCGAACGGCGCAGGGAAGTCCACGGTGCTGGAGGCGATCGCGTGGGCGCTGTACGGCACCCCCGCGGCGCGCGGCACCCGCGAGTCGATCCGGTCGCTGCGCGCGGGGCCGCGCGCCTCGGTGCGGGTGGAGCTGGACTTCGACCTCGGCGGGCACCGCTACCGCGTGACGCGCGGGCTCACGAACGCGGAGCTCTACCTCGACGGCGCCTCCACGCCGATCGCGAACTCCATCACCGGGGTCACGGAGTTGCTGCGGCGGCGCCTCGGGATGTCGCTGGACGAGTTCTTCAACACGTATTTCACGGGGCAGAAGGAGCTGAGCGTGATGGCGGCGATGGGGCCGTCGGAGCGCGCGCAGTTCCTCTCCCGGGTGCTGGGCTACGAGCGGCTGCGCGCGGCGCAGGCGCTGGTGCGCGACCGGCGGAAGGTGATCAGCGCGGAGGCGGCGGGGCTGCGCGCGGGGATGGCCGATCCCGACGCGGTGTCGCGCGCGCTGGTGGAGTCGGCGCAGCGCCAGCGGCTCGCGCAGGCGCAGCTCGCGCAGGCGTCGGCCCGCCGGGAGCGGGCGAAGGCGGGGCTCGAGGCGGTCGCCCCGCAATGGGCCGCGGCGCAGGCGGCGCGCGACCAGCTCCAGGAGATCCTCGCCGAGCTGCGGGTGGCGGAGAGCGAGGAGGCCGCCGCGGCGCGGGAGCTGGAGCGGGTGGACCGCGAGCTCGCGGAGCTGGCGACGGTGCGCGAGGAGCTCGCGTCGCTTACCGCGCAGGTGGCGCCGCTCGCGGCGATGCGCGAGGAGCTGGCGCGGCTGGAGCACCTCGCGCGCGAGGAGGGGAAGCGCAATGCGCTGGCGGAGAGCGAGCGCTCGCTGGCGGAGGAGCTGGAGCGGCTCCGCCAGCGCCGCGCGCGGCTCGAGCAGGCGCCGCAGCTCGAGGAGCAGGCGCAGGTGGACCTCGAGGCGCGCCGCGCCGCCCTGCGGGCGTCGGAGGAGCAACTGCAGGAGAAGCGCACCGAGTGGGTGCGCGACCGGCAGGAGGCCGAGACCAAGCGCCAGGCGCTGCGGCAGCAGTACGTCGAGGTGAAGGAGCAGCACGACCGCCTCTCGCAGCTCGGCGAGGAAGGCACCTGTCCCACCTGCGCGCGCCCCCTCGGCGACCACGTGCGCACCGTGCTCGAGCAGCTCGACGAGCAGCTCGAGGTGCTGCGCGTGGACGGCAACTACTACCGGAACCGCATCGAGCAGCTCGAGGCGATGCCCGCGGAGCTGGCGGCGCTCGAGGAGCAGCGGCGGCTCGCCTTCGAGGAGTCGTCGCGGCTCGAGCGCCGCCTCGCCAAGTGCCAGGCGGCGACGCAGGAGCTGTCGCAGGTGACGAAGGAGCTGGAGTCGAAGGCGCAGTGGCACGCGCAGGTCGCGGCGGAGCTGGCGGCGATCCCCGCCGGCTACGACGCCGCGCGGCACCGCACCCTGGAGGGGGAGGCGGCCCGGCTCCGCCCGATCGAGGCGCGCGTGGGGCGGGTGTCCGCGCAGGTGGAGCGCGAGCCGCAGCTCCGCGAGCAGCATCGCGCGGCCACCGCCGCGCTGGCCCAGGTG
>DASWVQ010000043.1:0-5767 GCA_036401195.1 Gemmatimonadaceae bacterium | reverse complement strand
GCGGACGATGGTGGCGCAGACGCTCGGGAGGAGGGCGGCGAGAGGGGGTTGAGCAGGGCGAACGGCAACAGACGGCTGCCGGCTCTCGGCCCTCGGCCCTCGGCTCTCGGCGTTGGAATCGGAAGCGCGCCTGGGCCGCTTCGCGGCCCTTCAGCGCGCAAACCTCATGAGGTAACCCGCCGAGGCGATCGAGCGCGCGCGACCCCGCGCGCCGCTCGCTTCCGGTTTCGTGCCGAGGCCTGATGCCTGAGGGCCGAGGCCCCCGCCCTCGCCGTTCGGCGTTGGTTGGTGGACGTGAACGACAGGCACGGGCGTCGGGCTTCGGGCTTCGGGCCTCGGCACGAGTCCGGAAGCGCGCCTGGGCGGCTGCGCCGCCCTTTAGCGCGCCAACCGCATGTGGTGAACTTCGCCGGATAAGGAAGGTCGAGCGCGCGCGCCCCGCGCGCCGCTCGCTTCCGATCCCGGCGCCGAGGGCCGAGAGCCGAGGGCCGAGGGCCGGCGGCCGTCAGTTGCCGTCCCCCCGGTCCGCCCGGGCGGTGGCCGGCCCCTCCCCCTCCCCCGTTGGCTCCCGCCCCCGCCCGGGGTAGCTTTGCCCCATGGTCTCCGACTTCTTCAACATCGATTTCGCCCTCTCCGAAGAGGAGCGCGCCGTCCGGGACTCGGTGCGCCGCTTCGTGGACGAGCAGGTGCTCCCCGTCATCGGGAAGGCCTACGTGGACGGCCGCTTCCCGCGGGAAATCCTCCCCGGCATGGCGGAGCTGGGGGTGTTCGGCGCCAACCTGCCGGAGGAGTACGGCTGCGCGGGGCTGAACAACGTCGCCTACGGGCTCATCATGCAGGAGCTGGAGCGGGGCGACTCCGGCGTGCGCTCCTTCGCGTCCGTCCAGGGCGCCCTCTGCATGTACCCCATCTACGCCTTCGGCACCGAGGAGCAGAAGCGGAAGTGGCTCCCGGACATGGCGACGGGTGAGGTGATCGGCTGCTTCGGGCTCACGGAGCCCGACTACGGCTCCAACCCGGCCGGGATGCTCACGATGGCGAAGGAGCAGCCCGATGGGAGCTGGATCCTGAACGGCAGCAAGATGTGGATCACCAACGGCTCCACCGCGAAGATCGCCATCGTGTGGGCGAAGACGAATGGCGACCCGGGCGACACGTCGATCCGCGGCTTCATCGTCCCCACCAACACCCCCGGGTTCCGGGCGAAGGACCAGAAGGGGAAGCTCTCCCTCCGCGCCAGCGACACCAGCGAGCTGGTGTTCGACAACGTGCACCTGCCGGCCGACGCGATCCTCCCGAAGTCGGGTGGGCTCAAGAGCCCCCTGATGTGCCTCACGCAGGCGCGGTATGGAATCGCCTGGGGCGCCCTGGGCGCGGCGATCGCCTGCTACGAGGAGGCGCTCTCGTACGGGAAGAACCGTGTGATGTTCGGCAAGCCGATCGCGGGGCACCAGATCCAGCAGCAGCGGCTGGCGGACATGCTCACCGAGATCGTGAAGGGGCAGACCCTGGTGCTGCACCTGGGCCGCCTGAAGGACGCGGGGAAGTCCACGCCGCAGCAGGTGTCGCTGGCGAAGCGCAACAACTGCTCGATCGCCACCGACGTGGCGCGCGAGGCGCGCCGCCTGCTCGGCGCGGTGGGGATCCTCGCCGAGTACGGGGCGATGCGGCACATGGCGAACCTGGAGTCGGTGTACACCTACGAGGGCACCGACGACATCCATGCGCTGATCCTGGGGCAGGCGGTCACGGGAGTGAACGCGTTTTCCTGAGCGGTCACGGCACGGCCAGGTAATAGGGCTGCAGGGGAACAGGGAACAGGTGCCAGCGCCGGGCTTCCGCGGGCTGCCGGGACCTGATCCCCTGCGCCCCTATCACCTGGGCCCGCGTGGCAGACGGCCAGGTGATAGGGCGTCAGGGGCACAGGGAACAGGTGCCGGCGCCGGCCTCCACTGGCTGCTGGGACCTGATCCCCTGAGCCCCTATCACCTGGCTCCGCGTAGAAGACCAGGTGATAGGGCGTCAGGGGCACAGGGAACGGGTGCCAGCGCGGGGCTGGAATGCCCGCGGCGGGCGCTCCGCTGGCTGCTGGGGCCCGGTTCCGGCGCGGCTACCGCCTTCGCGCGATGTCCGATCGGGGGTTGTCCTGCTTTCCCCCGCCCCGGGTGGGCGATTACTGTACGTGAAATCGTTCACATGGAGCCTGCACGGTGAAGATCGCCGTCTGCATCAAGCGCGCGCCTGATTCCGAGACGCGCTTCAAGGTGGCCGCCAGCGGCACCGGCATCGACGAAGCCGGCGTCAAGTGGGACATGGGAGACTTCGACTCGTACGCCGTGGAGTTCGCGCTCCAGACGAACGAGAAGCAGGGGGGCGGCGAGGTGGTCGTCATCTCCCTGGGCGGGGACAACGTCCAGGAGATCCTCCGCAAGGCGCTGAGCATGGGCGCCGACCGCGCGATCCAGCTCAAGGCCGACGGCTTCATCGCCGACAACTTCGCCGTCGCCTCCGCGCTGGCGGCGGAGCTGAAGGACGGGGGGTACGACCTCGTCCTCTTCGGCAAGCTCGGCTCCGACACCGCCGCGGGCGCGGTGGGCGCGATGACCGCCGAGCTGCTGGGGATCCCGGTGGTCAACGCGGTGTCGAAGCTCGAGGTCGCCCCGGGGAAGGGGAGCGCGGAGCGCTCCCTCGAGGGTGCGACCGAGCGGGTCGAGTTCCCGCTCCCCGCCGCGGTCACGATCGACGAGGGCATCGCGCGCCCGCGCTATCCCTCGCTCAAGGGGATCATGGCGGCCAAGAAGAAGCCGCTCGAGTCGAAGCCCGCGCAGCTCGGCGAGCAGCGCATCACGGTCGTGAAGATGGAGCTCCCCGCCGATCGTCCGCCGGGTCGCATCATCGGCAAGGGCGTCGAGGCGGTGCCGGAGCTCATCAAGCTGCTCCAGACGGAGGCGAAGGTGCTGTAACCCGGCGCCGCCGGGTTACAGCATCCCGAGCGCGCCGAGAGCGCGAGGGATCTCCATCCCCGAGCGCGCCGAGAGCGCGAGGGATCTCCTCGAAACGAGAAACGAATTCCATGGCCAACATCCTTGCATTTGCGGAATCGCGCGGCGGTGAGCTGCGCAAGGCGGCGCTCGAGGCGGTGACGGCGGCGCGCCAGCTCGCCGACGCCACCGGCGGGGGCGAGGTGCACGTGCTCCTCGCCGGCCCCGCCGGGATCGGCGCGAAGGCCGAGCGCCTGGGCGCGCATGGCGCCGACGTGGTGGTGGTGGTGGAGCACGCCGCCTTCGCGCAGGCGTCGCCGGAGGCGATCAGCGCCACCATCGCCGAGCGCGCGAAGAGCGGCGGTTACCGCTACATCGTCGGCGTCGCCACGCAGACGGGGCGCGACCTCGCGCCGCGGGTGGCGGCCCGGCTCGGCGTCCCACTCGCGTCGGACATCATCGGCTACCAGGTGGAGGGCGACGCGCTCATCGCGCGCCACCCGGGCTACTGGGGGAAGGTGATCCTGACGCTGCGCGTGACCGGCTCCCCCGCGGTGGTGACCTTCCGCCCCGGCGCGGTCACGGCCACGGAGAACGCGAAGGCCGGGCGCACCGAGACGATGGCCCCAGCCGCCGATCCCGCCGCCGCCCGCGTGGTGGTGAAGGAAACGGTGGAGGGGAACAAGGGGCGCCCCGACCTGGCGGAGGCGCCGGTGATCGTGTCCGGCGGGCGCGGGCTCAAGGAGGCGGCGAACTTCAAGCTCGTCGAGGAGCTGGCCGATGCCTTCGGGAACGCCGCCGTGGGGGCCACGCGCGCGGTCACCGACGATGGCTGGCGCCCCCACTCGGACCAGATCGGGCAGACCGGTCGGACGGTGAGCCCGCAGCTCTACGTCGCGGTCGGCATTTCCGGCGCCATCCAGCACATCGCCGGGATGCGCACCTCGAAGACGATCGTGGCGATCAACAAGGACCCCGAGGCGCCGATCTTCAAGGTTGCGGACTACGGGATCGTGGGCGACGTTCTCGAGGTGGTGCCGGCCCTCACCAAGGCCGTGAAGGACGCGAAGTCGCACTGACGAACGAGCGAAGGATGCAGGCTCAATGTCATCCTGGGCGCATGTCGCCATCCGACGCCAGGCTGCCATCCTGAGCGCAGCGAAGGATCTGGCCCCCGTCGGATTCGGGCCAGGTCCTTTGCTGCGCTCAGGATGACGGCAACGGCCCAGGATGACGACGGACGCTCCCGGTGACTTCCACGGGGATCTCATGACCACCTCCAGCGTCGTCTTCCTCTTCATCCTCGTCCTCGCGGCGGGATTCTTCGCCCTCAACGTGCAGCGGCTCGTGACGTACATGCGGGTCGGCGTGGCCGAGGGGCGGATCGACCACCCCGTGCAGCGCCTCTGGCACGTGCTCACCGTGGGGATCGCGCAGAGCAAGATCCTGCGCGACCCGGTGGCAGGCCCGATGCACGCGCTGATCTTCTGGGGGTTCGTGGTCCTCACCGTGGGCACGGTGGAGATCCTCGTCCAGGGGGTGGTGCCCGGCTTCTCCTACGGGCGCACCTTCCTGCCGCACGGGCCGGCCGCGCTCTACGAGCTGTCGCAGGACGTGTTCGCGCTCTTCGTGCTGGCCGCGGTGAGCTTCGCCCTCTACCGCCGGCTCTTCCTGCACCCCCGGCGCCTCGAGGGAGACAACCTCGAGCACGGCGACGCGATCTTCATCCTCAGCATGATCGCGGGGCTGATGGTCACGCTCCTGCTGTCGAACGCCTTCCTGTTCGTGGCGCGCCCGGACGAGGTGAACCGGGTGAAATTCATCTCGTGGGGGCTGACGCAGGGCTTCGCGTGGATGGCGCCCGAATCGGCGTGGACGGCGCACCGCGTCGCCTGGTGGGCGCACGCCCTCCTGGTGCTCGTCTTCCTCAACTTCCTGCCGTACTCGAAGCACCTGCACGTGGTGAGCTCGCTCATCAACGTCTTCTTCTCCAACACGAGCTGGAAGGGAGAGAAGGCGGCGATGCGGCCGATGGACCTTGAGGACCCCGACGCGGAGCAGTTCGGGGCCTCCGACGTGGAGCACCTGAGCTGGAAGAACCTCCTCGACGGCTATTCCTGCACCGAGTGCGGCCGGTGCACCGCGGCCTGCCCGGCGAACCTCACCGGCAAGCTGCTCTCGCCGCGCAAGATCGTGGTGAACACGCGCCAGCGGCTGATGGAGAAGGGACCCGTGCTCACCGGCGACTGGATGGACTTCAAGCATCCCCGCCTCGTGCACGGCGAGGGGGGCGACGCGGGCACCACCAGCGTGGCCGCGGTGCTGGAGAACCGCCTCCTCGACAACTACATCACCGAGGAGGAGCTCTGGGCCTGCACCAGCTGCCGCGCCTGTGTGCAGGAGTGCCCGGTGTCGATCGACCAGCTCGACATCATCAACCAGCTCCGCCGCGAGCTGGTGCTGACCGAGTCGCGCTTCCCCGAGGAGATCCAGCCCGCCTTCGAGTCCATGGAGCGGAACGGGTCCCCCTGGGCCTTCAACCCCGCCGACCGCGCCCAGTGGGCCGAGGGGCTCGACATCCCCACGATGGCGGAGCTGTTCGTCCGCCAGCAGCAGCCGGAGATCCTGTTCTGGGTGGGGTGCATGGGGTCGTTCGACGACCGCGCGAAGAAGATCGCGGTGGCCTTCGCCCGCGTCCTCAAGGCCGCGCAGGTCAACTTCGCCATCCTCGGGCAGGAGGAGAGCTGCCACGGCGACCCGGCGCGCCGCATGGGGAACGAGTACCT
>DASWVQ010000042.1:0-48678 GCA_036401195.1 Gemmatimonadaceae bacterium | reverse complement strand
AGTCTCGATGCGTGATTGCGTGAACGGCGAGGTGCGGGACCGGCTTCCGGATCTCCTCCATGGGCAGCTGCCGATGGCGGATCGGGCGGCGGTGCTCGCACACGTGAGCGCGTGCGCGGAGTGCACGGCGGAGCTGGCGCTGCTGCGCGAGCTGCGCGGGGCGATGGCGGTGGCGCCGGCGGTAGACGTGTCGCGCATCGTGGCCGCGGTTCGCCGTCATCCCGACCGAGGCCGCAACGTGGCCGACGAGGGACCTGGTGTCGCGGCCGAGCGGCCCGATTCGAGGATCGTGCCGATCGACACGGCTCGTAGGCGTCGAGAGGCGCGGCCCCGTGCATGGGGCGGCCGCTGGCGGGTGGCCGCCGCGATCGCGACGCTCATGGTGGGCGGCACCTCGGTGGGGATCCTCGCGCGTCAGCGCGGCAGCGCCGACCCCGCCCCGGTCGCGAGCCGACCCGGGGGCGCAGCCGGCGCGGCTGCGACGCCGGCGCCCGGGGTAGTCTCGTCCCCTACCGTGGCCACGGCCGACCCCGCGCCCGCAGCGCCGGTGCAGGTCGCGTCGCGTGCCGGGGACGTGGACCAGGTGGGGGGCGGCCTCCTTGCCGACGCCACCGACGCCGAGCTGCAGGCGCTGATCGACGAGATCGAGCAGTTCGACGGGACTCCGGTCGTGGAGCCGGAGCCGGTGAGCCCCGTGGTGGGGGTGAACGGGACGAGCGGAGGCGCATGATGCGAGGATTCGTGTGGGCGGGACGCCGGTTGGCGTCCGCGACGACGCTGGCGTTGTGCGTCGCCCTCTCCCTCCCGTTGCAGGCGGTGGAGGCGCAGCAGCCGGGTCGCGGGCGTCCCGGCCAGCCGCCGCCGCGCGCGCAGCTCGAGCAGCGGGCCCGCCAGGCGTACGGACGCGTGCTCCGCGATCGCGTGGGGCTCACCCCCGAGCAGGTGCGCCAGCTGGGCGCGGTGAACCAGCGGCTGGCCGCTCCGCGGCAGCAGCTCATGCGCGACGAGCGCGCGGCGCGCCAGCAGCTGGTGCAGCAGGTGCGGCTCGACAGCGCCGCCGACCAGGGGAAGGTGAGCGCGCTGCTCGCCCAGCTCGACACGATCCAGCATCGCCGGCTCGAGCTGCTCGCGCAGGAGGACCGCGCGCTCGCGGAGTTCATGTCGCCCCTCCAGCGCGCCAAGTACCGAGCGCTCCAGGAGCTGGTGCGGCGGCGCATGGAGCCGGCGCGCCGCGGGGGGCCGCGCCGGCCGGTGGACTCGCTGCTGCCGTAACCGGCCGGGCGCCGGCGCTGTCCGGGGGCGGGGCGCCCGCGTAGATTGCCTGCTTCGCCCGGGTGGCGGAACTGGCAGACGCAGCGGACTCAAAATACCGAGTCCTCGGTTGGGCGCAAGTTGGCCGGAGTGGTGGAATGGTATACACGGGGGTCTCAAAAACCCCTGTCCTACAAGGACTTGCGGGTTCGAGCCCCGCCTCCGGCATTCAAGAAAGGGCACCGCGGTGAGGATTCCGCGGTGCCCTTTCTTGTGGCAATTCCGGCCGATTTTACCGGCCTTCTGTCAGGGTCTGACACAAAGCATCCCCTGCGTCTACCCTGCGATGGACGCCTTGGCAAACCGCATGAGCGCCGAGCAACATCGCCGGCTCACTGCGGACGCATGCCGCACCATCACCGCTGCTACCTGTGGCGTGCGAGCGGAGCAGGCTGGCAGCAGTCGCTCGCGCGTGGATCGATCTGCACCGGCGGGCATGGGACCGTGCCATACGAGCAGAACACGCAGCAGTCGCCTGCCTTGGGCCGGAGGAGGGTCCCGCATCCCGTGCACGCGTGGAAAAAGACACAGGCGTCGGTCGGCATGGTGAGCATCGCCGCATGCCCGCACGAGGGGCAAGTGAGCACCGACTCGAGCCGGATCACTCCGCCCGGCAGCGGCGCCCTGCTCACGGCTTTGCCGACGTCGTGACGACCGTCGCCGTGTACTTGAGCGTCGCGACCGCGGCGATCATCTGCTGAACGGTCACCTTCGCCGGGTCGTAGACCACGGTGGCCCGCTTCTCCTCGTAGCTGACCTTCGCCTTGGTCACGCCGGCGAGTCGCTCGAGCACCTTGCGCGTCGCTAGGGTGCAGCCCCCGCATGTCATGCCCTCAACGTGCAGCGTCACGGTATCGAGCGTGGCGGAGGGAACCGGGGACTCGTGGGACTGGCCGGGCGCATCGACCGCCGCCGACGCCTCGACCGGCCGCGCCTGCGAGAGGGACGCGAAGGAGATGGCGAGGAGCGAGAGAGGGAAGAGCAGGAGTCGGGTGCGCATCGGATTGAGGAAGTCGGTGAGCGGGCGGTTCATCAGCCTACAGGAGCCAGAGCGACCATCGCGGAAAGGTCCATAGCACGAGCGCGAGCAGCGTCGCTCCCCACAGCAACGCGACGTCACGGCGGTGGCGCGTGGGAGCCTCGCACGCAGCGTCCGCGGGCCGGGCACACGTACCAGACGCCGCCACGCCGGAACGGGCTATCGCGAGCCGACGGCCATAGACAGTCCAGAAGCCCAGGGCGAGACACGCGAGCATCACGGCCCCGAAGAGCGGACGGTAAGGTTCGAGTGTGCTGGCGAACCCGGCGCCGACGCCGACGGTGACGAACAGCAAGGGGCCGACGCAGCAGAGCGAGCCGAAAAAGGCCGCGAGGACGCTGCCGGCCCCGGTCAAGGCTGTCGATCGCATCGAGTCAGCCCCGTCCCGCGGCCGCGCGAGGGTTGCGACCGGCCCCGGGGCGGCGCGGCGCCGCAGCGCCATTCGCGAGCGCCACGAGGACGGGGCACAGGTCGGCCGCGCGATGATCCGCGCACGACGCGACCACGGTCTGAAGCACTCGCTCAAGACGCTGGAGTTCCGCGAGCCGTTGGCGCACCTCCCGGATCTTGTCCCGCGCAACTGCCTCTACCCGAGCACACGCCGCGGGGTCGCCGGCGGGAAGCTCGAGCATCTCCTGGATCTCGTCGAGCGAGAACCCGAGTCCCTGGGCGTGTTTGATGAACCGGAGTCGTTCGGCCGCCGCCGAGTCGTACTGGCGGTACCCGGATGCGCTGCGCTGTGAGGGCGCGATAAGCCGCCGCCGCTCGTAATAGCGGACCGTGGCCGTCGGGACGCCAGCCATGGCGGCCACCTCGCCGATCTTCATGCGATCACCTGGCATGCCCCTAAGATAAACCTGACACTCGAGTTCAAGGTCAAGGGAAGGCCGAGCGTGGTCGCCCCCGTAGAGGCGTCGCGTTCCCCGCTGCGGCACATGCGGGGTGGCCAGAGACGGATGAGGTAGAGTCCCGTTGGGCGGCGGCAATCGAAGCTAGCAGGCGTTGGCGTGTTTCATCCGGGCCGTGTGGGTCACGGGCGCCCACACCGGCCGGCCCTAGAGGGCTGAGCACCCGGACTTCTGCCACTCGGTGCGGTGCGCCGTATCCGAGCATCGCAGCTCGCTCGATCGCGACGCGTACATGCTCCCCGGTCGAGAGGCCCTCGTCGCTCACGTTGATGAAGGTGTCATAGAGCCCGGAGGCCCGATGCGTCGGAGTGGCGCAGCGGAGAAAGACGCGAACGGTCGGCATTGGGGTGTGGGGCAGGGGGCCTCCATCACCCGTACCTCGTCGTCGTAGCTCAGCCCAAGCGGCTTTCCGGTGTTCCGCGAAGACCGGGTAGGGTGGCGCACCTTCAACCGAGGATGCGCCCCAATGACAGCCCCTCTTCTTCAGCAGCCTGCGGGACCGAGTGCCCTCGAGCAGATGCACGCGGCCGTGGGCATCGAGCTGGAATCGGTTCGCCGGAAGAGCCGCGCCGATGTCGTCTCGGTTCGCGATGGCACACGTGAGTGCCAGGGGGGAGCAGGTGCCACCTACCGGTTCAGCTGTACCGCGCCCATGCAGGTGCAGGACGACGATCGTGTCACGGGCGAGTTCGATGGCGTCACGGTCCAGGGCGTCGTCGTGTCCCGCGAGCGAGGTGCGCTCACACTGGCTCTCGAGGCGGACCTCGGCCCGATCATCCATCGAGGTTCAATCACGATTGACCGGAGCTACCTGTGGCAGATGCTGCGCGATCGCCTCGGGATGCTGCGACGCGCTCCGGGCGCAATGAGCCTGCGTCACGTGGACGTCCTCACGGCGACTGCGCATCCAATCGTCGGCACCCTCGAGCCACGTGTCCACGACGTGCCGGCGTCCCCGCTCAACCGGGAGCAGGAGCGGTGCCTCCGGCAGGCGCTGGGCAGCGATGTCTGTCTCGGGTGGGGCCCCCCGGGCACCGGCAAGTCGCTGGTCTGTGAACGCGTCATCGCTGATGGCTTCTACGCGTCCGGGCTGACCACCTTGCTGACGGCCCCGACGAACAAGGCCACCGACCTCCTCCTCGGCAGGGTGATTCGACGCCTGTCGGAGTTCGGCCAGCTCGACGCGGCGCTTGCTGCAGGACACATCGTGCGGGTCGGTCCCATCAGCGACGCACAGCTGCAAGGTGAGTACGGGTCGCGCATCGCGCTCGACGCCATCGTTGCCCGTGACACGATGGCCCTCGCGACGCGACGCGCCGAGCTCGTAGCGGCAGCAGATGCCGTCGCTGAGAGCGACGCTTACTGGGGAGCAGGGGAAGATGATGCCGGTGAGCGCCGGGAGCCTCGTTCCGCCCTGCTGGCACAGGTCGCAGACATCGATCGCCGGCTGAAGCAGGTCCGGTCCGACGCACTCCAGCGAGCCGAGATCGTTGCCACCACGGTGCATCGCGCCTACATGCCCGATCAGGTGGAGCGGATGTTCGACGCAGTGGTTCTCGACGAGGGCGGCTTCACGCACCTCCCCGCGGCATGCTGCGCGGCGGCGCGCGCGCGTTCTCACGTATTCATCGCCGGGGACTTCCGCCAGCTCGGTCCGATCGTCTCGTCCGATTCTCCGGAGGTGGCGATGTGGGTTGCCCGCGATCCGTACCACGCATCAGGCGTTGTGAGCGCTCTCGAACGTGGCGTGCCTACCCCGGGGCTGGTGGCGCTCCGGCTCCAGCACCGCAGCCACTCCGCGATCGCGGAGCTGCTGAACGCCGTCACCTACACACATGCTCCGCTCGAGACGCACGCCAGCGTCCTGGCGCGATCCCCACAGGGTTCACCCTGGGGGGTGGCGCCGCTGATGCTCATGGACACGTCGCCGCTGAGGCCGTTCGTCGAGAAATCGGACGAGGGTGACAGCCGACGCAATCCCGTCCACGCGGCGATCGTGCGATGGCTGGTCGAGGAGCTGGGCGGAGCCAACCCCGGAGCGGTATGGGCCGATCCCAGCGAGTTGATCGTGCTCTGTCCGTTCCGCGAGCAGCTCCGGCTGCTGAAGCATAAGCTGCCTGCCCGGGCATTTGCACGTGGACTCGATGTCGCGACGGTTCACCGCTACCAGGGCGACGAACGGAACACCGTCATCTTCGACCTGGTCGATTCCCGCGGCCTCACTCGGCTGAGTCGACTCCTGCAGGGCACCAGCCACTCGGACACCGGACCGCGGCTCGTGAACGTCGCCGCCAGCCGGGCGCGCGACCGCCTGATCGTCGTCGCGGATACGCGGCACCTGCTTCGGGCGACCAGGCGCGGGCCCGTGCATGCGTTCATCCGCCATCTCGTGCAGCACGCCACGAGAATCGAGCTGCCGCTCGATCGGGCACGGCAGGTCCTCACGTTCGTGGATCGGTGGGAACGCGGGGCCCGACCTGAAGAAGGGCTGCGGGGACGTGCTCGTTTGGTCCGGCCCCCGCTGGCCGGGTAAGGTGGGCCGCCGCTGTTATCCGGCGCGAAGTGTCCGGTGGCCGGCGGTGTCCGGTGGCTGTCCGGCGACCGGACACCGGGCCGGGTCGATCGCCGCAGGGCCGATCAGCCTCACTGAACGCACCGGGCGCTAAGCCCACTACCGGGCGCCCTGACAGGTCCTCCACGATGTGCTCGAGGCCGATGGATCGCGGTTGCCTCTCCACTCACCTCCTCTCCTCCCATGACCATCATCACCATCGCATCCCAGAAGGGCGGCGTCACGAAATCGACCGGTGCGCTCGCGATCGCGGCGCTCCTCGCTCAGCGATTTCGCGTGAGCTTCGTGGACCTGGACGCGGAGGCGTTCGCGACTACCATGGGCCTCGCCCGGGACGCGAGCGCCGCGCCATTGGCTGACGCTCCCCACCGCATCGCTCATCCCGCGTTCGCCGGGGGCGAGCTCCTGGTGTTCGCCGGCGGCGACCCGATCGGCGCAGCCGATGAGGGAAGCATCAGGCACCACATCGCTCGAGCTGCGCAGGCTGCGGACGTCGTCGTGGTCGACACCCCGCCGGACGGACGGAGCGCCGCGGTAATCGCAGCGGTACGCGCCGCCCGTGTGATCGTGGCGCCGGTGACTCCCGAGTTCCAGAGCGTCGCGGGCATGCAACGCCTCCTCGCGACAGCAGGTCGACTGAACGCCAGCGCACCCGTTCGCGCGCTGCTCTCTCGTTGGGAGGCTCGCACCCGGCTCGCGCAGGACGTCCACCAGCAACTCGTCACGACCAGCCCAGGTCTCACGGTGTCATCCATCATCCCTCGCGACCAGCGAGCGGCGGAGGCGATGGCTGCCGGGTGTCCCGTGCCCCTGTACGCCCACCGTTGTGCCGCTTCGGCGGCGTACCGCACCGCCACCTACGAAATCGCAGCCCTTGCCGGACTGCACATCCCCCATGGAGCCCTCTGAGATGAGCACGAAGCGATACGACGCCCATGCCGCGGCCCGCCGCGCGCACGCCCCGATCGCGGACGGCAACCCCGCCGTCGCGAACAGCTCCACGCGCGGACAGCGCGGCCCGAACGCGGACGCGGGCCGGGAGTACCAGCTCGTCTCCGTGTGGGAGATCGACCCCGCGCCGTGGCAGCCGCGCCTGATCTTCAACGACATCGAGGCGCTGGCAGAGTCGATCAGCGGCGATGATCAGACGGAAGGTGTCGGAATCCTCGAGCCGCTGCTGGTCCGTGCGAAGCCCGATGGCCGCTTCGAGCTGATCGACGGCGAGCGACGCTGGCGCGCGGCGAAGATCGTGGCGCACGGGCAGCCAGGGGGCGACTACCTGGTCCCGGTCCGCATGTTCGCGGTGAGTGACCGGATCGCGCAGTTGATCGGGCAAGCTGCCAACGATCAGCGGGACGACCACAAGCCTCTCGAGATGGCGCTGTGCTATCGCCGGCTGCGCGAAGTCCTCGAGCAGGAGAAGGGCAGGCCCCTCAGCGTGCGTGGCGTCGCGGGCATCGGGTGGCACAAGCGCTCGATGGTCTCCGACTACCTGACGATCGGGGAAGCGCTCACCGATGACGTTCTTCGCGACGCCGGGGTGCTCGACGCAACCGGGCGCGCCGATGCTGCCATCGTGACGAAGCTGACCGTGAAGGAGCTGCTCGACGTGGCGAAGGCCGCGGGGCCCGAGCAGCGAGTGACGCTCCTCCGGGAGCGGGCGGACCGCGCTCGGGGCGCTCGCAAGTCTGGCCGGGTGGAGGCCACGCCGGCGGCCCCTGAAGTGTCGTTCTCCGACCGCCTCCATCAGGCCCGTCACGGCGACGGCTACAACATCCGGCTGCGCGGACCGGTGCGGGCGATGAAGCCGGAGGAGGCGCTGCGGATCGCGCACGTCGAAGTCACGCCGGCCTTGCTGGCACTGGTGGATGAGGGTGCGCGGGATGGCAACGGGTATCTCGCCGACGTGGCCGACACCCACGCCGTGCTCGTTCTGCCTCGCGAAGTGGAGCAGCTGACGGCCGTGCAGCTGAACCGCCTCAACGAGGACGTGCGCGTTCTGTCTCACCGGGTGCGTCGTGCGCTCCGCTTCCGGCGCGCCACGCCCCCGCGAGCTACGGTCCTCGCGGCCGTCCGTGGCGAGGCAGCAGACACCGGCTGACGGACCTTATCAAAGATCCTGACTGGGGCCTGTGCCTCGAGGCGCGTCGACTGCACGTCGCAAGGCTGTCAGTTCGCCGCGATGGATCGTTCCGGTCAGGTCCAGCGCGCGGCTCAGCGTGTTGAACACGGTGCCGTACTTCTGCAGGTTGCGGTGGAGCAGGTCGAGTCGGGAGTCGGATTCGTCCGTGTCCACCGCCAGCTCGTACTCGACACTCAACATGCGGGGCGGGGAGTCCTGGCGGATCCCGTGCACGCGCACGGCGGCGCTCCGGAGCTCGAACGTCAGCATCGGCGTCACCCGTTCGATCCCTTTGAGCAGGCAGGCGGCGAGCGCCGTGAGCAGCAGTTCCGCTGGGTTGAAGGCGTCCGGCCGCCCACTCGGGTCGATGTCCAGTGAAACCGAGGCGTCGGAGGCTCGTCCGGATCGGGCCGTCGCCGTATGTGGACTGCTCCGATACGCCTCCACAGTGTACTCGAGCATCGCGTTCTCTCCTGGTAAAGCGGCGTTGCGCCGCGCGGGCATGATCACATGCTCGCGGCCACCGCGACGTCGCTGTCGGCGAGCGTCGTTCCATTCGCCGTCGCGGACCACGGAAGGATCCAGGCGCGGGTGGCGAGTTCCATGACGACGCGCCCGACGTGCGGCAGTTCCAGTCGCGCTCGCGCCGCGAGGGCCGGGTGCGCCGTCCCGCTCGCGGCGAGACTCGCGTTCACGACCCAGCCGAACGGTTCGATCCCGGCGCGGCGCAGGTCCGCCTGCAGGCGCCCGGCCTCATGCACCGGCGTCGCCTCCGGCAGCGTGACGAGTAGCATCTTCGTGAATCGGGGATCGCGCAGCCGAGGCAGCAGCTCGCGAACCGCCTGCGGAATGTGGTCGCCAGCAGTCCGTGCGACCTCCCGGTGGTAGCTCTCTGCCGCATCGAGCAGGAGAAGGGTGTGTCCCGTCGGCGCCGTGTCGAGCACCACGAACCCGTCGGCCGCCTCGGCCACGGTGCGCGCGAACGCGCGGAACACCGCAATCTCCTCGGTGCACGGGGACCGGAGGTCCTCCTCGAGCAGCGCCAGCTCGTCCGGCTCCAGCGCGCCGGCGTCGGCGATGACTTCGGAGGTGTAGCGCGCCGTCTCCGCGGCCGGATCGATGCGGCTGACGCTGAGCGTCATCGGCACGTCGCTGCCGACCGCGTCGGCGACGTGCGCCGCCGGGTCGGTCGTCGACAGGTGGACGCGATGGCCGTCGGCGGCGAGGCGGCGGGCGATGGCGGCGGCGAGCGTCGTCTTGCCGACGCCGCCCTTGCCCATGGTCATCACCACGCCGTGTCCCTCCGCGGCGACCTGCTCGAGGAGGTCGTCGAGGCCCGGCAGCGCGAGTGCCGTCGGCGCCGGAGCGCTCGGGCCGGCAGATTCCACGCCATCCGCCGCGGCCGGGTCCCCGAAGGCCCGAAGCGCCGCGACACCCGTCAGCTCGTGAGGGACGAGCGGAATCGTGACGCGCGGAAGCTCGCGCAGGGCGGCGGGAATCGCCCCGAGCGCAGCGCGCTGGCGTGCGAGATACGCCTCCGCCACCGGATCGGTCAACGCCTCGCCTTCGAGGACGCCGTTGACCACCAGCATCTGGTTGCGGATGCCGAGTCCCGCGAGCTCATCGCCTGCGCGGGCGGCCTCCCGCAGCGCGCTGCCTTCCGCGCGACTCACCAGCACCACCGTGGTACGCGCAGCGTCGGCGAGCGCATCGACAGTCGCGGCATACTGGTCGCGCTGCGCCTCGAGACCCGCGAGCGGGCCGAGGCAGCTCGTCCCGGTGGTGTTGGTCTCGATGAATCCCGTCCACGCGGTCGGAAGCGAGAGCAACCGGAGCGTATGACCCGTCGGCGCGGTATCGAAGATGATGTGATCGTATTGCGAGACGATCGCCGGATCGGACAGCAGCCCCGTGAACTCGTTGAACGCCGCGATCTCCACGGTGCACGCCCCGGAGAACTGCTCCTCCATGTTACGGACTGCCGCATCGGGCAGGACGCCGCGATACGGCGCCACCATCCGTTCGCGGTAGGCCGCGGCGGCAGCCTCGGGATCGATGTTCATCACGCGCAGGGTCGCGACGCCTGGCACCGCCGTGGGCGACGTCCCGACCTCGATCCCGAACACGTCATCCAGGTTCGAGGCAGGGTCGGTGCTCACGATGAGCACGCGACGCTTCTCGTCGGCCAACGCGAGGGCCGTGGCGCTCGCCACGGTCGTCTTGCCGACGCCGCCCTTGCCGGTGAAGAAGAGGAAGGGCGTCCGGACGTCGATCGTACGCATGGCAGTTCCCCTGGTCAGCAGCAGCCGGAGCCCGGCGTGCAGCAGGAAGATGAAGTGGACGCGGATTCCGCCGCCTTCGCGGCCAGCGCCGCGACGATCTCTTCGCGCGACGGGTAGCGGCCGTAGCAGAGCACGTCGCCGTTCACGAGCACGGCGGGCAGCGCCCCGTCCCCGAACGCCTGCATGAGCCCAGACACTCGCGCGTTCGCGACGAACGCACCCGGCTCCTGCGCGAGGCCGACGCGCTCGACCGCCACCCCCTGCTTCTCGAGCCACCGGACGTCGCGCGTGATGGCGAGAAGGGCAGGGTCGACCCCCGGCCCGCAGACGCCGGTCGGGCAGCACATCGCCGGATCGTAGATGCTGACAGATCCGTTGAGCGCGCCAGCGGGCCTGGCGGCGTCAACCGAGGTGGGGATCGCCTCGGCTGGATTGCCGAGCGGAAGGGAGCGAGCCATGCGCGGGCCTCATCGGGTGCGGGTGGTGGCTTGACGACGTATGCGTATAGCCGTATGCTAATCGTGTTCGCGAATATGACCAGAGGGCAAACCGAGGACATCGAGTCGCCGTGACTCCTACAACTCTGCAGCCACCGACCGTCGCCGACCTCGACGCGGTCTTCAAGGGCTTTGCCGACCCTACCCGCATCCGCATCCTGAGCGCCCTCGCGGCGGGCGAGCTCTGTGTCTGCGACCTCGTTGACATCCTCCGCCTGCCGCAGCCGACCGTCTCCCGGCACCTCGGCTACCTGCGCCGGTCGAACCTCGTCGAGGTGACCCGCGAAGCGAAGTTCGCGCACTACCGCCTCGCGGAGCCGGAGAATGCGGTCCACCAGAACCTGATCAACTGCGTGCGGACCTGCTTCCGCGGCATCACGTCGCTCGACAAGGAGCGCCGTCAGGCCGAGGCACGCGTCAAGGCCCGCGCCATGGAACCCTGCTGATGGCCACCTCCACGATGCACGCACCGGCCGCCACCGAGTCGGTGATGCGGCGGCTCTCGACCCTCGACCGCTTCCTGCCGCTCTGGATCTTCGCGGCCATGGCTCTCGGCATTGTCCTCGGGCGTGTCTTCCCGGACCTCGGTGCGGCGCTCGACCGGGTCAAGGTGGCGGGCGTGTCGGTGCCGATCGCGATCGGGCTCCTGTGGATGATGTATCCGGTGCTGGCGAAGGTCCGCTACGAGACGGTCGGCGCGCACGCGCGCGACACGAAGCTCCTCGGCACCTCGCTCTTCTTCAACTGGATACTGGGCCCGCTCGTGATGTTCGGGCTCGCCTGGCTGTTCCTGCCCGACATGCCTGAGTATCGGAACGGCCTCATCCTCATCGGACTCGCGCGCTGCATCGCGATGGTGCTGATCTGGAACTCGCTGGCCTGTGGATCGGGCGAGCTGGCGGCGGTGCTCGTCGCACTCAACTCCGTCTTCCAGATTCTCACGTACAGCTTTCTCGGGTGGCTCTTCCTCACCGTCCTGCCCGGATGGTTCGGTGCGGAGACGGCGGTGGTGGACATCTCGATGTGGGAGATCGCGAAGAGCGTGCTGATCTTCCTCGGCATCCCGCTGCTCGCCGGCTACCTGACGCGGAAGATCCTGGTCGCGAAGCGTGGCCTCGCGTGGTACGACGGCACCTTCATGCCGAAGTTCGGTCCGACGGCGCTGATCGGCCTGCTGTACACGATCGTGCTCATGTTCGCGATGCAGGGCGACCGCATCGTGGAGCTGCCGATGGACGTGCTCCGGATCGCCATTCCGATGCTCGTCTATTTCTTCGTGATGTTCGGGCTCGCGTTCGTGATCTCGAAGAAGCTCGGCTTCGGCTACCAGGCGACCGCGTCGCTCTCGTTCACGGCAGCGGGGAACAACTTCGAGCTGGCGATCGCGGTCGCCGTCGCGACCTTCGGCATCGGCTCGGGCGAGGCGCTCGCCGCCGTCGTCGGTCCGCTGATCGAGGTGCCGGCGCTCGTCGGGCTCGTGTACGTCTCGCTCTGGGCGGGGCGGAAGTTCTTCGGGTTCACCCCAGCGGCCGAACAGGCGAGGTAGCCATGGAACCCCCCATCCGGGTGCTGTTCCTCTGCACGGCCAACGCGGCGAGGAGCCAGATCGCCGAGGCGCTCCTGCGCAAGAAAGGGGGCACGCTGTTCCGGGTCGCGAGCGCGGGGTCCTCTCCTGCTGCCGCGGTGCGCCCGGAGGCGGTGGCGGCGCTGAGCGAGATCGGGATCGATTGGTCCGGGCGAACTCCGAAAGCTGTCGATGCCGTCACCGACGTGGAGTGGGACCTGGTGATCACCCTGTGCGACCGCATGAAGGAGACGTGCCCGACGTTGCCCGGCAAGCCGGTGTTCGCTCATTGGGGCGTGCCTGATCCCGCCGAGGTACAGGATGATTCGCGCCGCCGCGCGGCCTTCCAGGAAACGCTGGCGCTGATCGCGTGGCGGCTCGACCTGATGCTCGCCCTGCGTGCCGACGCGCTCGCGCTTCTCATTGACGAGCAGCGGCTCCGTCACATCGGGACGCTTACGCCGGGAGCGGCGAGTGCCGTCGCTGGCGAGCTCTCCAATCATAGCTAGGTGCCGGACATGCGCATTGCCCTGATCTCCGACATCCACGCCAACCTCGAAGCGCTCGATGCGGTGCTGGCCGACATCGACCGCCGGGCCAACGTGGACGCCATCTACCATGCCGGCGACCTGGTCGGCTACTCCAGCAAATCGAACGAGGTCGTCGTCCGTCTCCGCGAACGCAACATCGCCGGGATCGCCGGGAACTACGACTCCACGGTCGCCACCGACTACAAGCACTGCGGCTGCAAGTCGGAGAACCCGCGGCAGGAGGAGCTGGCGCACGTCAGCTACGAGTATACGCGGCAGCAAGTGACGGCGGAGACGAAGCAGTACCTCGCCGGCCTGCCGTTCTCGCTCGACGTGCGGCCGCTCGGCGGGCATCTCGCCGGTCCGCGACTCGTGATCGTGCACGGGACGCCGACGCTGAACACGGTGTACTGGACCGAGGACCGCAATGACGACTTCTGCCGGAAGATGGCTGCCGTCGTGGCGTTGAAGGCCGGCGACGTGATCGCGTTCGGGCACACGCACAAGCCGTGGCATCGGGTGGTCGACGGCATCCACTTCATCAACACCGGCAGTGTGGGGCGCCCCAAGGACGGCGACTGGCGCGCAGGCTACGTGCTGCTCACCCTCGGCCACGACGACGCGGCGGTGGAGTTCATCCGAGTGGACTACGACATCGCGGCGACCATTGCGGGCGTTCGTGCGGCGAGCCTGCCTGAAGATTTCGTCGAGTTCCTGCAGACGGGGGGCAAGCCGGTGGCGGTCAGTCCGGGCGCCTGATCGCTGCCTCTGACGAGGTGGGGGAGCGCCCACCCACGCGGGAGGCACCATGCTCGAGCACTTCAGGACCGCTGACGCGGAGCTCTTCAGGGAGCTCGGGGAGATCTGTGCCCACCTGACGCGATCGGCCGAACTGCTGGAACGGCTGCTCGCCGGTGAGGCGGACGCCGAACGCCCACTCGCGGCCGAGATCCGGCGGTCAGACGATCAGGCGCACGCGCTCGCGGCGCACGTGGACACGCGGACCTTCAAGGCATTCGTGATGCGCGTCGACCGCATGGAGATGCACGAGCTCGCGCTGGTCCTCGACGCCGCGATCGAGGCGATGGACGATGTAGCGGGGAAGGCGCCGGCGCTGCACGTGAGCCATGCGCCGGCGCAGCTGCAGCACCTGGCCGGGGGCGTGACGCGGGTGACGCGCGAGCTCGAACGTGCCGTTCAGCATGTGGGGAGCGATCGTGAGGCCGTGGCTGCGGCCGCAGCCGAAATCCGGGAGGCGAAGGAGGACGGCGACGTCGCGTACTACGCCGGCGTGAAGGAGCTCTTCGCGCATGCAGGGGAGGCCATCGAGGTCGTGCGCTGGAAGGATGCCTACGACGACGTCTCCCGCCTGCTCGCCAGCTGCGTCGCCGTCGGCCGTCTCGTCCAGGAGATCGCCGAGCGCTACGCCTGACCGGGGTGCGCCTTTCGAGGCTCAGCCGAACCAGCTCTCCACCTTCGCCCTCGCCGGCACGCCGCCGGCATGGACCACGGCGCCGTCGATCACGACGCCAGGCGTGGACATGATCCCGTAGCCCATGATGTCCTGGAGGGACTCCACCTTCTCGATCGTCACCGGCTTGCCCTTCGCCTGCGCGACCTGTTCGATCAGCTGCGCCGTCGCCTTGCAGCTCGGGCACCCGGTGCCGAGCACCTTCACGGTCGTCATGATCAAGCTCCCCGGTGCTCAGAGCACCGCGTTGAAGATGTAGCCGACAGCGAGGATCCCGCTCGCCACGACCGCGATGAAGGTCGCGATGAGCCGGACCTTGAGCACCTTGCGCAGGATGATCATCTCGGGCAGGGAGAGGGCGATCACGCTCATCATGAAGGCGAGCACGGTGCCCAACGCCGCCCCCTTCGAGAGCAACGCCTCCACGATCGGGATGATCCCCGCAGCGTTCGAGTACATCGGCACGCCGATCACCACGGCGAGCGGCACCGACCACCACGTGCCGCGCCCCATGAGGCGGGCCATGAAGTCCTCCGGCACGTACCCGTGGATCATCGCGCCGATGAGGATCCCGACCACGACATACGGCCACACCTTGCCCACGATCTCGCGCACTGCCGCGAACCCCGCGTCGACCCGGTCGGCGAGGGTCATGTGGTCGTGCACGGCGGCGGCCTGCGTACGCGGCATCTGCCGGACCCAGTCCTCGAGGTATGCCTCCATCCTGGCCTTCCCGATCACCCAGCCGGCCACGGTGGCGAGGGTGAGGCCGAGCCCGAGGTAGAGCGCTGCCACCCGGACACCGAACAGCCCGAAGAGCAGCGTCAGCGCGACCTCGTTCACCATCGGCGCCGCGATGAGGAAGGAGAAGGTGACGCCGAGGGGCACGCCGGCCTGCACGAAGCCGATGAACAACGGGACCGCCGAGCAGGAGCAGAAGGGGGTGACGATGCCCAGCGACGCCGCGAGTGCGTTGCCCACGCCGCCTGCTCGGCCGGCCAGCAGCACGCGCGTGCGCTCCGGCGTGAAGTACGAGTTCACCATTCCCATCACCATCACCACGCCGGTGAGGAGCAGGAGTACCTTCGGTGCATCGTACAGGAAGAACTCCACCGAGCCGGCGAGGCGGGAGTCAGCAGTGACCGGGAGCAGCGCCACGAGAGCCGCCGCCAGTGGGGCGAGCGACTTGTAGGCGAGCACCCACGTGATCGCCGCGAACGCCAGGAAGAGGCGCGGCCGATAGTGTGGGAGGTGGAGGATGGCGTTCATGACGCGGCCCTCGCGAGCCGCACGGGGCGGCCGGGGAACGCGTGCAAGCGCCGGCGGGCCGTCTTCACCTCCGCTGCGGATACGCCGCCGGCGACATACGCCGCCACCAGCTGGTGCGCCCACCCCGGGAGCGCAGCGCGGAGCCGGTAAAAGATGCGGCGTCCCTCGCGGCGCCCCTCCACCCAGCCGGTGTCCCGGAGGAGAGCGAGATGCCGGGAGACCGCCGGTTGCGGTGCGTCGAGCGCCGCCTCCAGTTCGCAGACGCAGAGCTCCTGTTCGAGGGCGAGGAGTGTGAGCATCGAGCGGCGCGTCGCATCGGCGAGGACATCCAGGTCGGGTCGCATGGCAGATAGATATGCGACCCGATATATGTCCGCAGTCGGATATGTCCCTGAGGCCACCGTCCGGCATCATCCGACGTCGCGACGAGCTGGCTGAGATCTATGGGGGCCCTGTGAGCGTGAGGAACGACCCGCCCCGTGGCCACTGTCCGCCCGCCGAGCACCCAGATGTGTCACGGCTGCCATCGCCGACCGCAGCTTGCCCCGCGCACTTGCGGCCGGCGTGGAGACGCTGCCACGGTCGATTCGTGACCCTCTGTCAGCACCTCTCGCCAATGGTCCCATGTCCCGTGCTCCCGCCTCCCTTCGCGCAACGCTCTCCGCCCTGCCGAAGCGGCCCGCTGATGACGATCTCGGCCCGGCCGTCGAAGCTCTGATAGACTACGCCGCGCAGTCGCGGTACCCGGCCATGGCCGCCGCCGCGCTGATCCGGAGCCTGCGCAAGGCGTCGATGGTAGATGCGAAGGTGGCCGCGCGCCTCTCCGCAACCGTGACGGAGCACTTCCGCCAGGCGCGGCGTCGCGCAGACCGTGACGCGCGAGGCAAGAGCGACCACGTGCCGCTGCGTGCCGGTGCAGCGATGCTCGGCGAGAATCCCGCCGAACTCCTCGCGAAGCTCATCGACCCCGCGCAGCGGCGGCTCTACGGATGGCCGTACTGGTCCGGTACGGCGTTCATGCTGCCGGTCCTCGCCTGCCGCGCGGCCACGCGCGCCGCGTTCCTCGCGGGTATCCCGGCCGCCGAACCGCTCCCCATCGCCGAGACGCTCCCACTGTGGTGTCGGCGAGCGGAGGCAGGTGAACCGGGTACTGGTACGCCCTCGACCTGAGAGTTGCAGGCCATTCCACGGTGAGCTCAGGTGACGCGATCCGTGCGCACCTCTCCGACTCTTTCGAACGAAGTGTTGCGATGCAACGACTTCCGCATGCAGCGAGGTGACGCGGGCATCACCTTCCCATTGCGTGGCAGGATGGCTTTCGGTTCACCCAGGACGGTCGGGTATGGTGGAACTGTCGATGGCCCTTGGACATCAGAGATCGCGGGTAGGCCGCGACCCCCCTGGGCCCGTCACCTGACAAGAACTCACCCATGACTGCCATCAACAAGACCGAAAGGCACCTTCGCCTCGTGCTCGTCGAGGCGTTCATCAAGGGCCAGAGGCCCACGCAGCGGCACCTCGCCGAGATGGTGCGCCGGGCCGGCATCGACTGCACCCAGCGGCAGGTCGGCATCTACTTCACGAAGTGGAGCGACGCCGGCCTCTGTGAGACGCAGAAGGCGGGAAACGGCCACTCCGGCGCGGCGTACATCTTCAATTTCTCGGGGCGGCCGGCCGACACGGTGACGCTCCGCCACATCGTCGAGCCGGTCCTCGTCGCTGCAGACCAGGGTGATGACGGCGGTTTCGCGATGAAGCTGCGCTCCGCGCTCCGGCTCGCGCTGGGAGTGGACGAGTACAACGCGGACGGGCGACTCCTCCGGCAGTGCGAGGAGGTCAGTCCCGCACAGTTCTACGACCTGCCGGATCGCGCGTACGCCGCCGCCCTGCAGTCCAGCGGGAAGCGCGCAGCAGCGAACTACCGATCTGCCGTACGCGCGCTCCTGCGCGACGCGGCGCAGGCGAACAGCATCCCGATCGTATTTCCGAGGATCTGGGAGGACGATGTCTGGTCCGAGGCGCGGGACCGGTACTTCGGATCAACGGTCGGTCCGCTCTCGTCGACGATGCGCCAGTACCGCACGTACTGGCATCACTACGCCGCGACGGCCAGGGAGCTGCCCTCGAAGCCCCGCGGCCCTGCCGATGTGACGGTGGCCATGGTGGAGGAGATCTGCGCGGCGCTGAAGCGGAAGGCGAAGATGTACTTGCCGAACCAGGTGAAGACGATGCTTCGGTGGGTCGCGCGCGTCCACCACGAGGGGCCCTACGTCGCGCACGTCGGCCAGGTTGGCGTGACCTGGACCCGTAACGGATGGCGCAACGCCGACCGGCTGCTCGGCCCGAGCAACGAGGCGGCGGCTGACGGAGACTGGCCGACGTTCCTGCGTATCGTGGAACACAACGGCTATGGCCGCCCGTGGCTCGAGCATCTGGAGTGGTACGGCGAGTTCGTGTCGCTGCCGGAGTTCGAAATCGAGCAGCGTGAGGAACGCTTCCCGACGCGCCCTGCGCGCTGGCGCCTGGACCCGACGACCCGGATCAGCCGCGTGAACCACCTGCGCATGATCCTGTTCCATGCGCCACGCATCATCGGCAAGCCGGCCGACAAGCTGACGGTCCATGATGTCCTCGGGGACGGCGGCCGGCGGATGCTGGCCGGGCTGCGGGCTCGCTGGGCCGAGCGGTACAAGCTGAAGGAGGTATCCAGCGCCAACAGCCACAGCGTGGAGGACCTGGTACTGGCCCTCGGGCTGCTCGCGAGATCCCTCGCATTGCGGATCGAGCACGCGATCGCGCGTGGAGCCGATGCGGGTCTCGCCGGGCTGGGTACCGCCCCCCTCACGCAGCAGCAGGCCGCCTACGAGACCACGTACAAGAGCGCCCGGGAGCAGGCAAAGGCGATCGAGCTCGGGCGGAAGCGCGAACCCTCGGGCCATGGCGACAACTCCGTTCGCAGCGTCCGCCGCATCATCGAGAACACGCCGGCCAGCTACTGGATCGCAGTGCTCGACGAGTCCATGCGCCACGTCCAGTCGCACCTCCGGCACGACGCACGCGGCATGCGGCTGGAGCACGAGCCCAGTGCCGGGTTGACCAGGTACGACTTCTTCTGTCTCGTGGCTGACACGTACTACCACGGGTGGCTCGTCACGACCGGCATGCGGATCAGCGAGACGGCGCACGTGCGGCTCGACCTGCAGTACGACGACGATCACCGATCCCGCCGGGTCGTCCACCTCCGGTCCGCGGACCGGAAGGAGACGACCAACACGCTGCCGCACGAGTGCATGGTCCGGGAGCGGTTCGTGCCGGCGTGGCTCGAGCAGCTGTACCTCGAGCAGGCGCGCCCCTTCTTCATGCAGGAGTGGCCCGTGGCGGCCGCCGGTCGCGGCAAGCGACGCGATGTGCAGCAGCACCCGTGGCTGTTCGTGGACCGGAAGGGGCGCCCGGTCGGCTGTTCCGAGGAGGACGGCGACGGCGAGGGCCGGGACAAGATCCGGTTGCGCGGTACGCTGGCCGGACTGCGGAAGCAGTGGCAGGTCCACTGCGCCCGGGTGGCCGTGAAGCTCGGCCTCCCTGTGTCGGTGGCGCCCCGGGAGTACAGCAATCACGTGGTGCGGATCGCCATGGGGTACCAGATCCGGCAGGAGTTCGGGCTGACGGAGGCGGCCAACTACCTCGGCGACCAGGAGGGTTCGATCATCGGGCACTACGAGGGTGTGAGCGGGAAGCTCGTGGATCACTCCACGCTGGGCGGGCAGTACGTGCCTTTCGAGCCGCCGACCATGGTTCGTGAGCGGCAGAAGCGCACCGTCGCGGACGCGGCCCGGGAGAGCGGGGCTGAGTCGCGAGCACAGCTCGCTGGCGCCGCGCAGGAGCGGCTGCGGCTCGCGCTCGATCGGCTGGTGGAGCAGTTCGCGACGGGCGAGATCGAGCAGACGCAGTTCATGGAACGCAGTCGTCGCCTCGAAGGTGCGCTCGCGGCGACCTGAGCGTCTGACGCGCGTTGGGCTGGTGGCTTTCGGGGGAACGCGGCAGACCGGGTAGGGTGGCGCGTGGTCGGCAACCAGGCCGGCTACGCGCCACTCCTGCATGAGGTCCTGATATGCCGAAGCCGATCTCCCGCGCGCGCAAGACGACTGCCGCCTCGAACGCGGTCGGACAGTCCCGTGCCCTCTCGCTCGTTCGTCCTTCGTCGCCCGAGCCGCTCCGGTGCGACTCGCTCGAGTTCGATGTCGAGGATGACATCGCATCGATCATCCCGATGCCTGCTTCGATCGCGGTGCCGATCCGGTCGGCGATTTCGAGGGAGCTCGCGCGCCGGTTCGAGTTCGCGGATGACCTGGACGGGTGGCTCCACGCTGCTCACGATCGTCTCGGCGGCGCGACGCCCTTCGAATGCGTCGTCGCGGGAGATGGACTCGGGGTACTCGGGGCCCTGCTGGATGGCGCCGATGGCATTCCCTCGGAAGTCGCGGAGACGCTCGCGCAACATTCGACGCCGGTGCTCAAGCTCGTGACGTGAATGGACGACCCTGGGGCCTTCATGTCCAAGCTGGAGATGACAAGCTATCCGCCGTCGCCGCGAACGATGCACAACACCTCATGCGGAACGGCGGAGCCCCTTGGGAGCGTTACGGCCTCACTATACCATGTGCCATCCACGCCGGCATGCCCCCAGCACTCAGCGGTGCGCTGCTCGATCCTCGCCTTGCCCTGAGCGAGCCAGACGCGCTTCTACGTCAGAATCTGGCGTACCGTCGCGGCCCCATGGGGGTACGGAAGGATCGCACCGCGCGGTTCGCGGGTCGTAATAGCGAGGCACACGTCCATCGTGCGTTACGGTAGCGACCCGAGCGAGGGCCGTCACCGCCCGTGGCATCGCTTGTACTTCTGCCCGGAACCGCAGGGACAGGGATTGTTCCTCCCTGGCTTGGGAGCTGGCGACCGATCGGGATTCGTCGGCCGTTTAGGCGCCGGCGCTGGCGTGGCCGCCGCCGCGACTCGGCCACCTCGGCCGCTCACAGGTCGCGGAGCGACTCGCGGACCAGTCGCCGTGCTCCGAAGCGCAGCGCCCCACGCCTCCCTGAGGTCAGTCCAGAGGAGCGGCCCCACCGGGTCGAGGCGCGCGGGCGGTCCGCCGTGCTTTTCGAGAAAGATCTCATCGAACACACTCGCAGTGTCACCGCCAAGCTGAATATGTTCGGCCCGCGCGCCGGAGAGCTGTCGCAAGGACCCGTGCCGTACGAACACACCGGCAATCTCCAGTTCATCGGTGGTGAAGACGCGACCGTGGAGCGACCGTCGCTCCAGCATGTACTGCACGAGGCGCTCGGCGCCCCACCCCCGGCGCGTCAGGGCGTCAATGAAGGTCTCCAAGTCGTGGACGTTGATGGCCCACGGGAATGGCTCGCCCGCGCCCCTCGGCAGGAAGAGGGACAGGTCGGTCGCGAGGACGCCGAAATCGTCCGCCGTCGTGCACACGCACAGCACGTCGTCGACGTCTTCGGGACGGATGGTGCACAACTCGGCCCCCTTGCGATCGTAGAGCGTCAGTGGCTGTCGCTCGACCATGAGATGTCGACGCACTCGTTCGGCCTGTTCGAGGCCGCCACCAATGCCTTCGTCCGCGCGAAAGTGGCGCGCGAGCCGCGTCACCGCACGCTCGGGATCGCGGAAGACGGAGTCCGGCGGCGCCGCCTTGGCCTCCAGCACGATCAGATTGCGACCTACGAGCGCGATGAAGTCGTGCTCCAGCTGCGCGCCGGGTCGTTCGTACGCGCCGACCCACCGCGGGGTCGCGTCACCGAGGAACCCGCCAAAGAGGCGTGCGACATGCTGCTCGTGGACCTCCCCGCGCCGTCTCGAGAGCCGTTCGCGGTCCCGCGGCGACTCGAAGGTGGCGCAGAGCCGGAGCCAAATCGCCGGTGGGAGCGGATTGGCGACCGGCAGCAGGGCCTCGCCTTCATCAACCGCGAAGAGCGGCGCGAGCTCGGCGGGGTTCGTCTGGTCGACCCCGAGCGGGAGCGTCACAGCGCCGCGCTCGGTCGCGAAGAGACGCCAGAACGCAGCCGCCGGCCCCTCGCCGAACGCCGCGGCCAGCCGCGCCCGTGACACGCCGAACGGCACCGTGCCCACCGCCTCGCCGGCGAGGAGCTCCGTCAGCACGGTGTCAGCGCGCGCGGACGCGATCATCGCGTCCACCGGGTTTCCCTCACGGATCCCGCGCTGATAGAGATCGGCGAGTCGGGTAAAGCCGTCGAGTTGGCGTTGAATGCCCGCGACAATCCACTCGCACATGTCGGCGGCCACCGTGGCGGACAGGCCCACGCGTTCCGCAAGGAAGTCGTCGAACGGCGCGAGTACCGCGCGCACGCGTGCAAGCCACTGCGCCATGTCGGCCATCGGACCGGTCATGTGCTGGTGGAGGAACGCACGCATGGCGATGCCGTGATGCTCGTGCGACGCGGCGTCACGGCCGGCCCACTCCTCCCGCGACGCGGGCCAGTACATCATCCAGTACGCGTCGAATAGCTCCCGCACCACGACCAGCGCCCGGGCCCACGTGGCTTCGAAGGAGGAGTCGTCTGCGGCCGTTGATTCGTCCGGTTCGGGCGAGACCGCCGCCATCGCCAGCAGGTAGAACGCTTGGCGGTATGGGGACGATAGGCCGAACCGTTCGGTGGCGGTCGGCGCATCGCACTCAAGGATCTCACGGCACTTCAAGACCACGCGGGCGCCCGGGGCGCGCGATAAGAGCGCGACCAGCTCCTGCGTCGATGACTGCACCTGTTCATACAGGTCTGGGCGCATTGGCGGCAGGTGCGTTTGCGGTCGGCGTGTTCAGCGCAGACGTTTCGGCGCCGGACGGCCCACCTTTGCGGGCGCGACGTCGAGTACGCTCGCCAAGTCTTCGGCGAAGACGATCTGGTCGCTGGGGATCGCGAGCCCCGCCGCGTACCGCATCGGCATGCGGGCGCTGGTCACGAGCAGCGGTTCGGCCACCCGGACGGTCTCCGGCAGGCGGAGCGCCTGACGCACGGCGTCCCAGTGCCGTCGCACCCATGCCGTGCGGGCCAGGTGACGGCCCAACGCGTCGCCGCTCTCGCCACGAAACTGCCGCAATCGCTCGACGATCTCGGTGACCGTGCGCGTGGGCTGCAGCCGCTTGCATTCGACGAGCCAGAGCACATCCCGGTCGGCGCGCCACGCCATGACGTCGACGTCGCCGAGGCGGTCTGGCGCCCCCAAGGAGCGCATCGAGACCCCTTGGCGCGTGTGCCACCCGACCTCCTCGCAACGCGAGGCGACCTCCCGCTCGAAGTCGAGCCCGAGCCGTTCCGCGACGCTGCCGCGGTACCGGCGCATCTCCTCCGACCGGAAGTATTCGGTCGGCAGCCATGCGGAGCGGATCGCCTCAAGTACGTAGGTGAGACTCGCGCCCAGTTGCGCGACGCCGAATATGCAGGGTGCGTCGTCGCCTGCACCGAAGCACGCGAGCGGACGGGCCGATACGGAGAGCCGCCTCCGGTAACGCCACGGCTCCCAGTCACGCGCGAGAAAGCCGGGCGGCGCCTCGTCCCAACGAGCCCGCCGCTCCAGGGCCATCGCGCCGAAGAATGCTTCCACTTCGGTATCGGTGAACCCGCGGCGGTCGCGGAGCCGTTCGCGGATCGCGCCGCGAGTGGTTCGCACCACACGGCCTTCGCCGTTCGCGAGGTCGAGCAGGTCCGCGACCGCGTCGATGACACGGTCGTAGGTCAAGCCGAACTCCGCGTGGTATGCGGCCGCAAATGTGTCGTCCCGGCTCCACGCGGGGATTACGTCCTCCTCGGCCTCATCACCGCCGCGGCCGGCCTGCGGTGCGAAAAGCGTGTCGTACCCCGCCGCTGCGGCCTGAAGCTCCGCCGCGTGTGTGTCACGGCCGTACGCGCCGACGACATCGGCCAGCGTTCGTCCGTCGAGACGCAGGGCGCCGTTTGGGTCTGCGACGAGTTCCGCCGGCATCAGACCGCCCCGTACGGCGTCGGCGTCGGCCGCGATCTCGAGCAACAGGGCAACGCCTGCCAGCGCGCGGTCGAGATCCGACAGGGAGGCGCGCCGGCCGCCGCTCGCGCGACACTCGCACAGCGCCATCTCGATCAGCACGCGCCCCGCCGCGGCCGCGCGGGCCCTGTCGCCCTCGCGACGGCCGGAGATACTCGCTACGTCGTCGGTCTCGCTGTGGAGCGCGAGCAGCGCGCGGGCCGTGCGTCGCCAGTGAGAGCGGTCCCGAAAGATCGACTCCAAGTTGCGGGTGAGGAGGTCAACGAGGCCGGGGCCATCGATGGGGGCGAGCTGTGCGCGGAGTCGCACCCATAGCTCGTCTACAGCGGTGTGCAGTGCCTGCACCACGGGCCGCTCGCCGCTGATGCGGACGGGCGCTTCTCCCGAGGCGCCATCCGCGCCGGGAGGCACGTCTGCCAGTGCCGGCGATGACGTCGTCTCATCTAGCGCCATGCCCCGGAGGCCAGCTCGGTGTGCGAACGCGAGCTGCCACGCCGCCCGGTCCTCCTCGGCGACGAACCGGGGCTCGCCCAATTCCGTGGCATCGACGAGGTCGAGCGGGTCAACCGTGTGCCACACGTGCATCGCCCTCGCGTCGGGGCCACCCATGCACGCCGCGACGGTCTCGACGACTGCACTGCGGAATGCGTCGCGGACGCTTTCGTCAGCCGCGTCCGTCCCCTGTTCGTGCATGCTCAGCACCAGCGCGTAGCCGACCTCCTCAAGCAGCGCGCGCTCGCCGTCGTTCGGCGCACGGTTGAGGAGCGACTGGAATCCGCGTGGCAGGCGGATGATGACGTGCGGCTCTCCCTCGTCTAGGGGCACCCCGCTGCCCCTGTCGCCTTCGGCAGGTCCCGCGGTACACTCGACCGAGGCGACCGTCGCTGCGTCCGTGACCTTCCGCACGTCATGCGTCGACGTGTCGGCGCCGCGGGTCAGTGACACGCAGGGACGCTCGGGCGCCATCTGCTCGGCCGGCACGTCGTCGCTCGCCCAGTCGTCGGCATCCTCCAGCTGGAGAGTGATTCGCCGAATGACAGCCCCGCAGGCTCCCGCGCCGACGGAGCAGCGTCCGTCGCCTTCGGGTCGCGGGGCGACGAGATTCGAAAGGTGCGGGAGGAGGCGGTCGAGCCACAGCAGCAGCGCGTCCCACGTCCGGTAGATGCTGGAGGCCGCCCGGGCCGCGACGCCGTGTCGGGTGGCCTCGAGCCACACGAGGACATTCCCTTGTTCCACTACCCCAATGAGGCGCCCGGCCGCGAGCTCCTCGTCGGCGACGTAGACCGGTCGGTGCGCGATCGACGTGAAGAACGGGTGCTCGTGGACGCGCCGAACGCGGAGGTATACCCCCCGCGCATACGGCGCGGCATGCACGTCGGCGAGCCGGCGGACGGCGACTCGGAGGTCGTACAGAAAGTTCGGCCCGATGTTGACCATCCCGTGCGGCTGTGGCACGGCCACCTCTGGCGGGACGAGCATGTACTCCTGATGCTGCCAGAATGCGTACAGGTTGAGCGTCCCGTTCACATTGGCGATGCGGACGCCCTGCGCGCGCGCCTCGCGTGTGGCGACCTTGAGCTTCCAAAGTCGCAGCAGACAGGCGCCCTCCGTGGCCGCGAACGTCGCGAGGTCCGGGAGCGTCATCGGTACCACGACCCACTGCGGCGGCACCCCAGCCATTGTCAGGGACATGCCCCGCCCGAGCCCACCGATTACGAGGACGGTCATACCGCCGAGCCCCGCGCTGCGGATCTCATCGACACCGGCGCTTACGTAGCGCGAGAAATGTCCGGCGTCTGCCTCCGCCAAGGACACATCTGCTGCGGGACCCGTGCGACGTACGTCCGCGAGGTCATCCGTGATGAGGACGACGTGCGCGACCTTATCGCTGTCGAACGGTATGTACGCCTCGCCGGCGACGAACCGGGGCGGCGAAGCGCCGCGCGTTGGCCCCAGCCGCTCGGGTGGCGGACACCCGGCCCGAAGGTCGAGCCGCCGGAGCAGCCGGCCGAAAAGCGCCTCCCTTTGGTGGGAATTGAACGTGTCCTGCAGGATGCCCAGCCAGCCTTCGGCGGCGGCGGTGTCCAGGATGAAGAGGCGGGCAGCCATGCTGATCGTGGCGGGAGACGCGACGAGCACTTCCTCGCCGGCACGCAGAAGCGGTCGCCGGATGAGCGCGCTCGTTCGAACGGTTCCCGGTCCTTCGCCGCGCCACGATCCAGTGAGTACGAACGGCTCGAGCAACCGCACGTCCACTCCGAGCTTCGCGAGGTCCGCCGACGCGAAGGTGACTCGCCGCTGGAGCGCCCCCAGTTCCGGAATGCGACGCAGGATCTCGGTCACCGGGAACTCCTGGTTCGTCGTTGCCCATCGCGGCAAGCCGGCACGGGCGGCAAGGGCCTCGCTGACGACCAACAGCGCCTCGAGGCTTCGACGGAGCTGCAGCCGCTCGCGCCCGAGGCGATGGAAATACACGAGGTCAAGCAGCACCTGCAGGTGGTCGTCGTTTCGCTCCCACGTACCCTCGAAGACACGGTAGTTCCCACCACCGCCGACCACGTTGGAAACGAAGACGTCCTCCACCGGGTCCTCCATCCGGCGCACGTAGTCCTTGCCCAGGACTTCGTTCACCCAGCGTGCGAGCGCCCGTTTCGTCACGCGGCGCGTCCCTACGCAGAAGCGTCCTGCGATGTGCAGCAGGAGCTCGAGGCGTATCGCGGCCGTTTGGTAGGCCGGTTCGGTGAGGAGCCCGGCGATGGACGCTACGCACGACCGGCGGTCGTACCTGGCCATGTCGCGTGCGAGTTCCGCGTAGGCTGGATTCGCCGGGTCGTCGTACGTCGCCATACGCGCGCCGTCCTGCGCGAGGAGCTCGCGGAGGGCACGCGGCATGTCGCTTGGGGGTGGGTCGACCGAGAATCGTCCCGGTTGATTATCAGGAGAATGCGGCACTTACCGGGAGCTCGAAGTCTGTGCCACGTCGGGCGTTGGTCATGTGACTTTACAGATGTGTCGATGCGCGACTCCGCCGGGCCGCAGGCTGGTGATACCGCCAGTATGCACCCACTCCCTGCTCGGCCGCGAGGGCGCGCCCGTCCAGCGGGCGGCGCAGAGCGTAGCTCCGGAGCCGCCGTCGGGCGCCGTGCCTGTGCCCGGCGCATAGCAGAGCGCATCGCGGTCGGGGCCTTCACCGTCCGCATTGTCCGCGACTCACATTTCGCCGGCCGGCGTCGCCGCTGCACACTTTCAGCGAAGAGTGCCCGGCGCCCCACCGGGTGGGAGATCGGTGCCGTCCTCACCGGGGTGGGAACCCCGCAGCCGGGGGATCCCTTCGCGATTGGTCGGCTAAGACCTTCAGCGCAATCCGACCTTCTTCCTCCACAGGTCCAGCGGCTGCGCTCCGCGCATCCGCCGCGCGGCGAGCAGCACGAGCCCCTCGGTCACCCAGTCGGGGCGTCCTGCACACGTCAGCTGGCGCTTCAGCGCCGCGGCGACCTCCGCGCGGGTCGCCAGCCAGTCGCGCGTATCCCGGTACTGCTCCTGGAGGAACTCGTACTCCTGGCTGCGCTGACGCGGCGCGAGCAGGCCGCGCCCCGGCTCGAAGTGCGGGAGGGCCTGCGGGTCGATATGACGTCCCGAGGTCATGTAGTTGTACACCATGGAGCCGATGGTCCGCGTCGGCGTGATGATGCCCTGCACGGCCGCGGCGAGCACCGTCGCGAAACGCTGCTCCTCACGGCTCGTCCAGCTCTCCGCCGACGAAGGCTTCACCCCAAACGCGACCGCGCTCTCCTGCAGTAGCTGCTGGAGGTCCGGCGCGCGGTCGAGCACGTACGTCAGCTGGGTGCGGCCTTCGGCGTCCTTCGACCATGCAGGCAGGTCCCCGATGACGCCGTGCGCGTACAGCGCGTGGTGCGGCTCGTCCAGCATCTCCTGCATCCGCGTCGGCTCCAGCTTGCGCCGCCGACTCCCGATGTGGGCCAGCAATGTCACGGCGGGCACGGTTAGGGTCGGGCCGTCCAGCCCCGGCTTGCGCGACTCCAGGTAGCGGAACAGAGCGCGCGGGATACCCCTGGGGAGCGCCTCGAAGGTCGCCACGCTGTAGCGGACGACGCCTGCGTGGTGACGGAGCAGCGTGGCAAAGTGGTCGGAAAACCTGGCCTCGATCGGTGCCGCATTCCCGACAGCGCCGGGGGCGGCGCTCTGAGTCCACGACTGCAGCACGGAGAAGTTGGCGCGCAGCAGGCGCACACCCTGGATGGCTTCCAGTGCGGCGCGGATGGCTTCGCACTCGATGCTCGCGTGCCGGAGGTAGTCCAGGGCAAGGACCAACTGCTGGTAGTTGGGCCCGGTCGGCGCCTTCCGCGCGCTCCCGGCCGACCACCGCAGGCGCCGCATCAGCTCCGCCGGCGTGAACCTGACCGTGTTGTCGGCGGGATGTCCCGCGTCAGCGAAGGCCGCCAGCAGGCCGACGTAGACGTCCAGAACGGCCTCGGCACTTGCTGTTTTCGTCTGGCCGACCGGAAGGACGGGCGAGGTCAGGAGCCAGTCGTCCGTCGCCAGCGACCAACGGAGGCCGCCGTCATCCTGGATGAACTTGAAAGGGGCGCCGCCGATGCCGGTCTGCAGGCCCGCGACGTGCCGCTTCACGTCGCCGAGGATGATGATGGGGCGGCACGCCGTCATCATGGGCTCGGCCACGTGGCTGCGGACGAGGCTCGAAACCGCCTGGGGCGTCGCGAGGGGGAGCGGGGAGGGGAGGAGGGCGGTGCTCATCGGGAACGCTGGGGGAAAGGCCGCGAGTGAGGGGGGTATGGCCACGGTATTGGAGTGGAACCCGCCGCCGGTAGTGGGGCCCAGCGACCCTTGAATCCGCCTCGTCGGCCTGCGGGAGCCGTTGCGTCGTTCCACGGTAGGAAGCGCGTCGCTCCGCGGTAGCGATTGCGTTCATCCACGGGAGCGGTCGTCGGGACGACGTGCTCCCGTGGATGAACGACGGCGGCTCCCGTGGATGCACGCACGACCTTCGGCGGGAGGTCGAACCGCTTCCCGACGTGCGTCCACGGCAGGCCGAGGTCGGACAGGTCGCCCAAGTCTCAGCCGTGCAACGGCTTCCGTTCGACAGGGCGGGGCGCCCTTGGATGGAACCTCACCATTCCAGATTCCAAGAAGCCCGAGCATCGCGAGGGGCTTTGGCGGGGGGTGGGGCGGTCGGCCGTCGACGCGCCCGGACAAAACCTCCCCACCCCAGACCCTATCCCTTCCATCCTCTCTCCTTTGCATCCCCCCCACAGGGAGGCGGTCGACCAGAGGGACCTGGGAGCATCGCCGTCTGCATCTCCCGGTGCATGGGTAGCCATGCGAGAGGAGCCTGGACCAGGTCCATACCACGCGGTGAGCCGCGAGGGATCCCCCTGCGGCGCGCCTAAAACGCCTCGTCGCCGGGGCGAGTGGAAGCGAGGGCCCCCCGCCGTGGTCGCGGCTCCGGGGGGCTTGCGGGTGGGGGATGCGGACCTCCTATCCTGCTGAATGACCCCTCACTACCTGCCGCGCCCGCTGGGCGAGCCTCCACCATCGAGTATGGTGGTCGAGACCCCTCCCTTCGCCGATGTCGCCCACCTACCTCAACACCAGGAAAGCCGCCGCCCGGCTCGGATACTCCGAGCGGGTGTTCCGGCGTTACCTGGCCAAGGGGTGGATCGCGGGCGCGGAGCGGCATGGGGACGGGCCGATGCCGCCGTGGCGCTTCCGCACGGCTGACCTGGCCTACGTCGGACCGGTGCAGCGGCCGTTCGACCGCGTCGAGGCGGAGCGCGCCCGCGCCGCGGAGGCGGCCCGAATCGAGGCGGAAGAACTGGAGCTCGCCGCCCAGAACCCCTACCTCCGGGGCGCGCGGAGGCGCGCTGCCTAGCGGCCCGCGGCCTGCCGCTTTCGCGGTGCCGCCTTGCGCGGAGCGGCCTTCGCCGGTCCGGCCTTGCGGGGACCAGCCTTCGCCGCCGGGGGCTTCGACGTCACGGCCTTGGTGCGGCGACCGGACCGCCGCAGCTTCGCCTCGTTCTCTTCCTCCCGGGCGCGGGTGAGGGCGGCCGCGTAGTCCAGCTCCGTCCAGCCCTCGACGGGGTGTTGGCTGTCGTGCTCGTACACCGCCCGCATCGCCACTGAGGCGTGGCCGACCTCGTTCTTGATGTCGGCCCAGTGGACCGCGCGCTGGATGGTCCTGCCATGCTCGACGAACTCGGTATACATGCGCGCGCGCGCAGAGATGTAGCCATGCCTCATCGAGTGATCCGTAATGTGCTTCTCGATACCGGCCGCCTTGAGGTCGCGCGCCATTGACTCCCGCAGCTCGGCCCACATCCGGCCATCAGGACGCGCGAAGAACAACCCGCCCTTCACAGGGCGCTTGCGCTTCTCGTACACGCGCAGGATGCGTCCGAGCGCGGGCCAGATGTGGAAGGTGCGCTCGCTGCCCGGATTCTTGAGCTCCCGGAACTTGTTGTCGCGAAACGTCATCGTTCCGTACCCATACCGTCCCCCCTTGAGGGTGACGTCCTCGGTCGCGAGCCCCAGGATTTCATCCTCCCGGGCCCCCGTGTAGCACTCCGTCGCCAGGATTTCCGGCCAATCCTGACACGCGTTGTGCGGGTAGGCGGATTCCACGTCGCGCAAGGCGAAGGAACGCTCGAGGAGCAGCCCCATCTCGGCGGGCTCCATCCATGCCCGCTTGTAGCTCTTGTCCCGCTTCGGCACCGACGTGTGCTGATGCACGGGGAGGCTGGACATCAGGCCCTTGTCTCGCGCGTTCCGCGTGAATCCCTTCAGGTAGTTCAGGTGCTTCAGAACGGAGTTCCGACCGAGTGGCTTGCCTCTGTGCTCGAGCTCATAGAGCGCGTCGCATAGCGGCTCGACGTGCTCGCGATCGAACTGTGACCATTGCGTGAGGCCGACCCGATCGCGGAGAATGAGCCAGCAACGTGAAATGCAGCGGTACGCAGCGGCGGAGCCAGTTGGGCGGATCTTTCCGTCGCGGACCGAGTTGTCGACGTACGCCTTCACGTGACCGAGTGGGCCACGCGCCGCTTCAGCCGTCCCACTGGGCTCTCCGCCCGCGATCTTGCCCAGCTCCAGCCGGGCGAGTTCGCGGGCCTCTTTGAGATTCTTGGTCCCGAAACGCTGGCCGACCGGCTTTAAGGTGGGGCGACCCAGGTCCCATTTCCTGAGGTTGATCGCGTAGGTACCTTCAGCTCGAAGCTCGAGCGTGGCGCGCAGGATGGAGCCATCAGCCTTGGTGTACTCGACGATGGCATCACGACTGGGAATTGGGGGCATTGGCGAGCCGGGTTTGGGCCTATCTGTCAGGGTTGTAATTCAGACGAAGGGGATCTCTGGTGGGTCACGACCCATCTTCCCCTCTGAAGAACAGCTGGAGGACCCTGACAAGCACAGCACTCAAAATCCGCCGGTGGCGACACCGTCCGAGTTCGAGCCTCGGCCCGGGCATCCAGGAAATCGCATGAGACTTTCGACTGAAGGCGCGCGCAGGCGCGCCCTGCTGGCGCTGTGCGCCGCCGCCGCGGTGGCGGGGTGCGGAAGCGAAGGAACGCTGGAGCCGGGGGGGCCCTCGATCGCGGGGGCGTGGACGGCGCGCGTCCCGGCGGGGAGCCCGTCCGACTCGCTCCTGCTCGTCCTCGCCGACAGCGGCACCGCGGTGACGGGCGTGGGGTACCTCAGCTCCATGCGCCCCTCGGTGCTCGGCGGCGAGGGGACGCTGGTGGAAGACCACCTGATGCTCGCCCTGGGGAATGGCACCGAGCCGGGGGCCCAGGCCAGGGTCGAGCTCTCGCTGCAGCGGGCCGACGATCGCTTCGAGGGGACGGCCACGGTGCTCGGCACTGCCTACCCGATCCAGCTGCGCCGCGCCGCGCTCGGATCGGGCCCCGCCGCCGGGAACTGGGTGCTCGCCACCGTGCGCGAGCCCTCGCCCGCGGCGGCGATCCCCTTCGACACGCTGCGCCTCGACGCGATCGGCAGCGCGCACCGCGGCTTCGCGAACGCGAGCTGCGGCTACTCGGTGCCCGGCGCGGTGGGCGAGTCCGGGGGATGGATCAGGGTGGAGTACTTCTCCGCGTCGGGCTACGGGCCCCCCTGCAACCCGCCGATGCGCGACTCGCTCCAGCTCGTGGGCGACACCCTGGTGCGGCGCACCGCGCTGGTGGGAGGCGCCACGCGCGAGGAGCTGTACCGGCGGCGGTGAGCGCCCCGCAGGCCAGGAGGGGGAGCCGCGCATCGCGCGGCTCCCCCTCGTGCTTCCTGCGCATGCAAGACGCCGCGGTCAGCGCTCCGACGTCGCCCCGGCGCGCGCGGCACCGAGCGGCGCCGGCTTCTCCCCCTGCAGCCAGTACCCGAACCACTGCCGCAGGCGGCCGAGGCGGTCGACCAGCAGCCAGGGCTCCCCGCTGCGCGACAGCTCGTGCGTCGACCGCGGGTAGCGCACCAGCTCCACCGGCACCCCCTGCTTCTTGAGCGCCATGAACCACATCTCGGCGTTCCCCATCGGCGTGCGGTGGTCCTCCTCGCTCTGCACGATGAGCGTGGGCGTCTTCACCTTGTGCACGAAGCGGATCGGCGAGAGGGTGTCGTACATCGCCTGGTTGTCCCACGGCTTGCCGAAGAACTCGAACTCCGTGAGCCCCTGCACGTCGCTCGCGCCGTACCAGTAGTTCCAGTCGGTGATGGTGCGGTCGGTTTCGATGGCCTTGAACCGGTCGGTCTTCGTGGCCAGCCAGGTGGTCATGAAGCCGCCGTACGAGCCGCCCGTCGCCCCCATGCGGGTGGAGTCCACGTCGGGGCGGGCGGCGACGATGTCCACCGCCTTCATCAGGTCCTGCAGGTCCTCGGCGCCCCAACGGCCACGCGTGCTGTAGGTGAAGTCGGCGCCGTAGCCGCTCGAGCCGCGCGGGTTCGTGAACAGCACGAACATCCCCTTCGCCGCCAGGTTCTGGAACTCGTCGAACCACCCCTCGCCGTACTGCGCGTGCGGGCCGCCGTGGATGTAGATGACCATCGGGTACTTCTTCCCCGGCGAGTACCCGTACGGCTTCATCAGCCACCCTTCGATTTCCAGGTCGCCCACGCTGCGGTAGGTGAAGCGCTCGGCGTCGCTCCACACCACGTCGCGATTCACCTCGTCGTTGAAGCGGGTGACCTGGCGCTCGCCGCTGCCATCGGCGTTGGCGACGAAGAGCTCCGTGGGCTTCGTCATGGAGGTGGCGACGAAGGCGACCACGCGTCCATCCGCGGCGTACGACGTGCCGCGGATCTGGCGGCGGCCGCTCACCAGCTCCCTCGGCGCGGTGCGCCCGGTGGGATCGGCGCGCAGGATCGCGGTGCGCCCTCCGATCGCGGCGGTGAACTGGATCGCCCCGCTGCGCAACCACTCGACGTCCGCCGGCTCGTACAGCCAGTCGCCGAGCAGGTTGCGCGGCGCGCCGCCGCTCGCGTCGACCAGGTAGAGCCGCGCGGACTGCATGCGCCCCGGCCGCCCGATGAAGGCGATGGTGCGCGAGTCGGGGGACCAGGTGAGGTCCTGCTCCATCCCCATCCAGTCGGCCACCTTGCGCGGGGTGCCGCCATCGGCGCTCACCACGTAGATGTCCACCTCGTTCCGTTCCGCCTCGTCACGGGCCCGGTCGTACGGGAGCTTGCCAATCGAGTCCGCCTCCAGGTCCACCACGGAATCGGGGCGGAGCCGGGCGTCGGCGACGAAGGCGATCCAGCGGCCATCGGGCGACACGACCGCGCCGCGATGCGAGTACGTGGTGTGGGTGAGCTGCCGCTTCGTGGTGTCGGTGCCGCCCACCGGCTGCCGCCAGAGCTGCGAGGGGCGCCAGCTGCGCGCCTCGCGGCGCCCGGGGATGAAGCCGGTGTTGTTGTTCTTGTAGCGCATGTCCACCACGTGCCGCCCGTCGAAGCGCGCGGGATCGGTGGGGCGGGTGATCGCGTCGAAGGGCGGTCGCGCCATCGGCTGCATGCGGGCGAAGGGGTCGCGGCGCAGGGAGTCGGCGGCGCTGTCGCGCGGCGCGGGATCGGTGAAGACCGCGAAGGACCCGTCGCGCGGCATCGAGCCGGTGGGATAGCCGGTCACCTGCGTCGCCTCCCCCGAGGGCTGGTCCACGCGGATGGCCCAGGTGCTCCCCTTGCCGCCGGGACGCTGCGAGGTGAAGAAGAGGTACTTCCCGTCGGGCGACCAGCGCGGGTTGCTGCTCTCGGTGCCCGGCGAGGTCCAGCGCTGCGGCTCGCAGGCCGCGCGGTCCGCGCAGGGCCCGGTGTTCACCACCCAGATCTCGGCGTGCCGCCGGTTCTCCGCCTCCACCGCCTTCGTCACGGTCATCGCCACGCGGCGGCCGTCGGGGGAGACCGCGGGGCTGCTCACGTTCACCACCCGATACCAGTCATCGAGCAGCATCGCCCGCGGTCCTGGGGGGAGCTTCTTCGCCGCGGGGGCCGCGACGCCCTCGGCCGCGCCGCCGGCGGGACGGCCGCCGGGACGCTGGGCGGCGAGGCCCAGTGACAGGGTGAGCGAGAGAACCGGGACGAGCGCGAGCGCGCGGCGGGGGAATCGCGACGGTGTCATGGGGGTGGAGCGGGGGGAAGGGAGAAGCGGCGATCACCCCGGGTACGCGGGGGATGCATCGAACGTTGCACCGTCCCGGCGCCTGCCGCTACGGTCGGGCCGTCGCCTCGGGACGGGTCGCCTGCGGTTGCGTGGGCGCGCTCCCCCGGCGAGGATTCGCCATGTCCCACGACCTGCATGCCGCCGGCCCCTTCGACGTGAAGCTCGCGCCCCTCGCGGCGTACGACACCGCCCCCGGCACGCCGCTGGGGCGGATGTCCATCGACAAGCAGTTCCACGGCGAGCTCGAGGCCGTGAGCGTGGGCGAGATGCTCATGACGCGGTCCGCGGTGCAGGGCTCCGCGGGCTACGTGGCGATCGAGCACGTGACCGGGACGCTCAAGGGGCGGGCGGGGAGCTTCGTGCTGATGCACATGGGCACGATGGACCGCGGCGCGCAGGGGCTGGTGATCACGGTGGTCCCCGACTCCGGGACCGACGAGCTCTCCGGGCTCTCCGGCTCGATGAAGATCCTCATCGAGGGCAAGGCGCACGCCTACGAGTTCGACTACACCTTCCGCGCGGACCGCTGAGCGGATGGGCGCACCCGTCGTGCATCCCGCGGCGGCCGGCCAGCGCGCGCAGCTCGTGCGTCGCGGACAGCGGCTCTCCTGGCTCACCCTCGGCTACAACCTCCTCGAGGGGGTCATCGGCATCGGCGCGGGGATCCTCGCGGGAAGCATCGCCCTGGTGGGCTTCGGCGTGGACAGCGTCATCGAGCTGGCCGCCAGCGTGGCAGCCCTCTGGCGGCTCCGCGCCGATCGGGACCCCGGGCGGCGCGAGCACGCCGAGCGGACGACCCTCCGCATCGTGGGCTCGCTCTTCCTCGCCCTGGCCGCGTACGTGGCGTGGGACGCGGCAGGCGCGCTCAACCGGCGCGAGGCGCCGGAGGAGAGCATGCCGGGCATCATCCTCGCGGCGGCGTCGCTCCTCGTGATGCCCGTCCTCGCGCGGGCCAAGCGCCGCGTGGCGGCCGCGCTCGGGAGCCGCGCGCTGCACTCCGAGTCGCGGCAGACGCAGCTCTGCACGTACCTCTCGGCGATCCTCCTCGGCGGCCTCCTGCTCAACGCCGCCATCGGATGGTGGTGGGCCGATCCGGTGGCGGCGCTGGTGATGGTGCCGATCATCGCGCGGGAGGGGATCGAGGGGCTGCGCGGCCACGATCCCTGCGGCGACGCCTGCTCGACTACGGTGCCTTGACCGTCGGGTAGGCGATCCCGAGCTGCTGCAGGTACGTGTCGTACTTCGCCGGGTCGTAGTAGTACTTCCGCATCTCCGGGCGGTACTTCGCCATGATCGCCTCGTTGAGCCAGGTCGGCGGCTGGTCGGTGGGGGCGAAGAAGGGCTGGTACTTCACTGTCTTCGTCTGCACGTCGCGGAAGTAGCTCCACGCGTCGCTCACCAGCTTCGGCGTGAGCAGCAGGTCGAGCATCGTCATCGCCTGCACCTTCGCCCCCGCGACCACCCCCTTGTGCGCGATGGGCGTGGCCATGGAGATGGCGTTGGCCCAGTTGTGCCCCGGCAGCCCCGGGATGTTCGAGGGATAGTTCAGGGTGATGGTGGGGACGTTCCAGCTCACGTCGCCGATGTCGTCGGAGCCGCCGCCCATGCGCGTGGCCTCGTTCACCGGGCCGCGCAGCCGCCCGGGGGAGGCCGACAACCCGCTGTCGGGGACGCCGAGCACGCGCTGGATCCCCTTCGCCAGCGCCTGGTCCCTCTCGTCCCACGCGGGGGTGCCGACCGCCTCGATGTTGCGGTACATCACCTCGGCCACGGGGCGGCTGAAGTGCGGGCTCCACCCGGAGCCGACCATCATCACCGTGTCCACGGCGGTCCCCGACATCAGCGCCGCGCCCTGCGCCATCTTCTTCGCCTCGTCGAACATCGCCATCGTGCGCGGGTAGTCGCGCTCGCGGAAGAAGAACCAGATGCTCGCGGTGGTGGGGACCACGTTCGGCTGGTCGCCCCCGTCCGGGATCACGTAGTGCGAGCGCTGGGGGAGCGGCATGTGCTCGCGATGGAACTCCCACGCCTGCCCCATGAGCATCACCGCGTCGAGCGCGCTGCGTCCCGCCCACGGCGCGCCGGCGGCGTGCGCGCTCGACCCGCGGAACTTGAAGATCGCCGAGATGAGCGCGTTGTTCCCCGACTGCCCCCACGACACGCCGAGCGAGTTGCCGACGTGCGTGAACAGGGTCACGTCGACGTCCTTGAACACCCCCGCGCGCACGAGGAAGGCCTTGCCCGCCATCTGCTCCTCCGCGACGCCGGGCCAGAGCACGAGGGTGCCGGGGATCTTCTCGCGCTCCATGATCCGCTTCACCACGATGGCCGCGGCGATGTTGAGCGGCATTCCCGAGTTGTGCCCCTCGCCATGCCCCGGGGCGCCGGCCACGATGGGGTCGTGGTAGCCCACCCCCGGCTTCTGGCTCGCCTGCGGGATGTCGTCGATGTCGGAGCCGAGGGAGATCACCGGCTTCCCCGAGCCCCAGCGCGCCACGAAGGCGGTGGGGATCCCGGCGACGCCGCGCTCCACCTGGAAGCCATTCTGCTCCAGGAGGCCGGTGAGGTACTTCGAGGTCTCGAACTCCTGGAAGCCCAGCTCCCCGTAGGAGAAGACCTGGTCCACCATCACCTGGATCTGCTTCGCCATCGCGTCGATCTCCTTCTGCGCCTCCCCCTTGAGCCGCTGGAGCCGCGCGTCGACGGGATAGCGATACTGGATCGAGTCGGCGGCGCCCCCCCCGGCCCGGCGCTGGGCGGTGGCGGGGGTGGGGATCGCCAGCGCGAGGCAGGGGAGGAGCACGCCGAGCAGGCGGCGCGCGGCGTGGGAACGGGCAGGTCCGGACATCTCGCGGGGGGATCGGGGGGACGGGGACGGGCGCAGGACGCGGGTAATGTGCGCGCCGGGGCGAATGCGGCAAGGCGCGGGGAACCGACGGTTGCGCGACGCGCGGCGCCTCGCCATCGTCCGGCCCATGGATTCGCGCCTCGCGCCGCTCGCGGACCTCTTCCGCCTGAACACGCGGCTCCTGATCAACTGCCTCGATGGACTGAGCGAGGAGGACGCCCGCGGGTGTCCCGTGCCCGGGGTGAACAGCGCCGCCTTCGTGGCCGCCCACCTGGTGGACGCGCGGCACGGGCTGCTGGGGATGCTCGGGCGTCCGCAGGAGAACCCCCTCGCCCCCGCGCTCGCCGGTGCCCGCGGGATGTCCGACGTGGACGCGCTCCCCCGGCTCGGGGAGCTGGTCTCGGCGTGGCGCAGCGTGGGGCTCGCCCTCGACGCCTGCCTCGCGGACCTCGACGCGTCGGTGCTCGACCGCCCGGCGCCGCGCAACTTCCCGATCGACGACCGCTCGATGCTTGGGGTGGTCGCCTTCCTCGCGCAGCACGACAGCCATCACGTGGGCCAGGTGGCGCTGCTGCGGCGTGCGCTGGGGTACCCCGCGATGCGCTACTCCGCCGCGCCGGTCCCGGCATGACGGCGCCTCGAAACGCGCACGCCGGTCGCCCGTGATCGCGTGTCGCCCGGCGGTGCTTCCCATGCTCCTCGCGACGCTCCTGGCGACCGCGGCGCGCGGGCAGGACACCACGCGCGCGGCGCCCCGGAACTTCGTCGCCGCGGAGGTTGGCTACACGGACTTCAGCGACGACACCGACCCCTGGCAGGTCGGTTCCCTCTCGATCGGCCGGCGGACCGACGCCGGACCGGTCATCGCCCGCGTGAACCGGGCGAGGCGCTTCGACCGATCCGGGGCGCAGCTCGAGTTCGACGCCTACCCGCGGCTGTCGCCCACCGCGTACATTTACCTGAACGCCGGGTGGTCCGAGAGCCCCGTCTTTCCGCACTGGCGCGCCGGGGGAGAGCTCTATGGCGCGCCGGCGCGCGGGGTCGAGCTTTCGGCCGGCTACCGGCAGCTGCGCTTCACCGGGGTGTCGGTGAACCTCCTCACCGGCTCCGCGGGGCTGTATCGGGGCGACTACTGGGTGGCGGTGCGTCCCTTCCTGCGACTCGACGCCGGGGCGCGCGACCTGTCGGCCTCGCTGGTGGCGCGGCGCTACTTCAGCGGCGCCGACGACTACGTGGGGGTGGTCCTCGGCGCGGGCGCGACCCCCAGGGATGCGCGCGCCGACGTGGACCTGCTCTCGACCCGGCATGGCGCCGTGAGCGCCGGCGTGCAGGGCTCCAGGCCCCTCGCCTCCCGGGTCACCGCCACCTGGGCGGCCACCGGGGAGCGCGAGCGGTTCCAGGCAGGGGTTTCCCGCACCCGCGTGGAACTGACGCTCGGAGGACGGCTCGACTACTGATCCCCTCGCCCGTTGCCGCCCCTTTCCTCCATCGGTAGTTTTTCAGGTTCGACGTCGAGTGATCCTTCCGGTCTCCGTCAACTCCCAATGACCACATATCGCTTCGCCCAGGTTCCTGCCGGCGGGCAGCCCATCACCTACCAGGACGGGGTCCTCACCGTCCCCGATTCGCCCATCATCCCCTTCATCGAGGGCGACGGCACCGGGCCTGACATCTGGCGCGCGAGCGTGCGGGTGTTCGACGCGGCGGTCCAGAAGGCGTACGGCGGCACGCGGAAGATCCACTGGATGAAGGTCTTCGCCGGCGAGGAATCCTTCGCCGCGCATGGCGAGTGGCTCCCCGACGAGACCATCGAGGCGATGCGGGAGTTCCGCGTCTCGATCAAGGGGCCCCTCACCACCCCCGTGGGCACGGGGATCCGGTCGCTGAACGTCGCCCTCCGCCAGGTGCTCGACCTGTACGCCTGCATCCGGCCGGTCCGCTACTTCGAGGGGGTCGGCTCGCCGATGAAGGACCCGGCGAAGCTCAACGTGGTGATCTTCCGCGAGAACACGGAGGACGTGTACGCGGGGATCGAGTGGAAGGCCGGCTCCCCGGAGGCGGAGAAGCTCGCGGAGTTCATCCGCGGGATGGGCAAGGAGGTGCGCGCCCACTCGGCGATCGGCATCAAGCCGATGTCGGAGTTCGGCTCGAAGCGCCTGGTGAAGATGGCGATGGAGTACGCGCTGAAGCGCAACCTCCCCTCGGTGACGCTGGTGCACAAGGGGAACATCATGAAGTTCACCGAGGGCGCCTTCCGCGACTGGGGCTACGAGGTGGCCCGGACCGACTTCGCCGGGAGCATCGTCACCGAGGACGAGCTGTCCAAGGGTGGCGCCGCCGCCCGGGCCGACGCGCTGATCGTGAAGGACCGCATCGCCGACTCGATGTTCCAGCAGCTCCTCCTGCGCCCCGACGAGTACAGCGTGCTCGCCACGCCGAACCTCAACGGGGACTACATCTCCGATGCGGCCGCCGCGCAGGTGGGCGGGCTGGGGATGGCGCCCGGGGGGAACGTGGGCGACGGGATCGCGGTCTTCGAGGCGACGCACGGCACCGCCCCGAAGTACGCGAACAAGGACAAGATCAACCCCGGGAGCGTGATCCTGTCCGGGGTGATGATGCTGGAGTACATGGGCTGGACCGAGGCGGCGGAGCTGATCGTGCCGGGCATCGAGCGCGCCATCGCGTCGAAGCGCGTCACGTACGACCTCGCGCGCCAGATGCCGGGAGCGACCGAGGTCGGAACCTCCGGCTTCGCGGACCAGATCATCGCCAACATGTGAGTGGCGCCTCGCGCCACTCCGAGCCTCCCCCGATGCCATTGTCGATCGATGTGCAGCGCGCCGACCTCGCCGCGCTCGAGACGCCCCTGCTCGTGCTCCTCGTGCCGGGGGAGTCGTCGCTCCCCACGCTCTCCCTCGCCGACGAGACCTTCACCGGCCAGATCGGGGGGCTGAACACGAAGCTCGGCGGGATCCTGGGCCGCGTGGCCGGCCGCCGCGACTTCCGCGGCAGCCGCGACGAGAGCTATCACCTCGTGGGCGAGGAGGGAGGCGCCGAGCGGATCCTCCTGCTCGGCACCGGCAACGCCGCGGATCGCGCCTCGGCGCTGCGCCGGGGCGGCGCGGTCGCGGCGCGCGCCGCCACGCGCATGGGGGTGGGCCGGATGGCCGTCTTCGCCGGCGCCCTGACCGAGGGGGAGGCCGAGGCGCTGGCGCTCGGCCTCATCGCCGGCGCGTGGAAGTACGACGACCTCAAGACGCCGCCCCCCGAGGCGGAGCGCCGTGCCCCGCTCCAGGGCGCGACCATCCTCGCGAGCGACGTCCCCGTGGCGGAGCGCGGGGTGCGCAACGGCATCGCCATCGGTGAGGGGCACTCGCTCGCCCGTCGCCTGGGGATGATGCCGGGCAACCTGTGCACCCCCGACTTCCTGGAGCAGACGGCGCGCGAGATCGCCGAGCGCCACGGGATGAAGGTCACGGTGCTGAACCGCGCCGACATGGAGCGCGAGGGGATGGGGTCGTTCCTCTGCGTCGCCCAGGGCACGCCGCAGGAGCCGAAGCTGATCGCCCTCGAGTACCGCCAGGGCGCGGCGGACCAGGCGCCGGTCACGCTGGTGGGGAAGGGGCTCTGCTTCGACTCCGGCGGCATTTCCATCAAGCCCGCGCAGGGCATGGAGTGGATGAAGTTCGACATGTGCGGCGCCGCGGGCGTGCTCGGGGCGATGGAGGCGATCGGTCGCCTCGGCCTGCGCACGAACGTGGTGGGGCTCATCGGCGCGACGACGAACATGCCCTCGGGCACCGCGGTGAAGCCGGGTGACGTGGTGCGCGCGTCGAACGGCCGGTACATCGAGATCATCAACACCGACGCGGAAGGCCGCCTCGTGCTCGCCGACGTGCTGGCGTACGCGAAGCGCTTCAAGCCCGCCGCCGTCGTCGACGCGGCCACCCTCACCGGCGCCTGCGTCATCGCCCTCGGCCACACCGCCACCGGCGTGATGGGGAACGACCAGGGGCTGGTGGACGAGGTGATCGCGGCCGGCCGCGCGGCCGGCGAGCCCGGGTGGCAGCTCCCCATGTGGGACGACTACAAGGAGCTGATCAAGTCCGAGGTGGGCGACATCAAGAACTCCGGGGGACGGCCGGCGGGGACGATCACCGCCGCGCTCTTCCTGCAGGAATTCGCCGAAGGCTATCCATGGGTGCACCTCGACATCGCCGGCACGGCGTACACCGAGTCCAACCTGCCGACCGTGCCCGCCGGCCCCACCGGCGTGCCGGTGGGCACGTTCGTGGAGCTCGTGCGCGCGCGGGCGCGCTGAGCGCCGCGGTGGTGATTCGGCTGACACGCAGCGTCGTCGCCGGCCTCGGCCTCCTGGCCGGGGCCGCGTCGCTTGCCCCGGCTTCGCTCGCGGCCCAGCAACCGGCGCCGCAACCGGCGCCGCGGCCCACGCCGCAGCCTCCGCGGCCCACCCCACTGCCCGTCAACCCGGACACGATCCGTCCCACGCCCACCCCGCGCGACACGGCGGTGAAGCGCGACACCACCTTCGTCGTGCCGATCCCGGCGCAGGCGGACTCGATCGTCAAGCGCGACAGCGTCCTCGCCACGGTGCCGAAGCCGGCGGCGCCGGTGCCGGAGGTGCAGCCGCCCCTCGCCCGCGCCTTCATGCCGCGCCTCGTGGACGGGGTGCGGCAGGAGCTGCGCTGGACGCGCGACTCGCTCTTCATGACGGGGGCCTTCACCCTCACCGACCTGCTCGAGCGCGTGCCGGGATTCACCGCGCTCCGCGGCGGCTACCTCCAGGCACCCGCCGTGGGCGCCTACCTCGGGGAGACGGCCCGCATCCGCGTCTTCTACGACGGGCTGGAGCTCGACGCGCTGAATCCGCGCAACGGCGCCCCCCTCGACCTCTCCACCATCCCGATCTGGAGCGCGGAGGAGCTGCGCATCGAGCGCGGTGCCGGCGAGATCCGCGTGTACATCCGGAGCTGGCGGGCCGACCGCGTCACCCCGTATACGCGCGTGGACGTGGGGACCGGCGACCAGGAGACGAACCTCTACCGCGCCTTCTTCGGCAAGCGGTGGAAGCATGGCGAGGCGCTGCAGTTCGCCGCGCAACAGTACTCCACGACGCCGTCGCGCCTCGGCGCGAGCAGCAACGCCTTCAACTTCTTCACGCGCGTGGGCTGGGCCCGCGCCGGCTGGAGCGGCGACCTGTTCGTCATGCGCGGCTCGCCGCACCGGGGCACGATGTTCGCCGCGGAACGGGCCGACACGATCCCCTCCCTCAGCGCGAACCGCACCGACGCGTACGCGCGCCTCGCCTATGGCGACCCGGAGTCCGGTCGGTGGCTCCAGCTCATCGCCGGCGCCGAGGGCTTCCGCTTCGGCGGCCGCGGGCGCGATTCCACGGCGGCCGACACGGTGCCCCTGCCGAGCGCCGACACCACGCGCTACGTGGGGCAGTACGTGGCGACGGGCGGCTTCACCGCGCTCGGGATCCAGCTCGAGGGCGCGGCGAGGTATCGTACGTTCATGGGTGAGTCGCGGTTCACTCCCTCTGCGCGAGCGACATACGACGCTCCCCTCCTCGGGGCGTCGCTGCTCGCCGAGGGGCGGGGGCTCGATTCGGCTTCGCGCGTGGACGCGCAAGTGCGCGTGACGCCGCTCGGGTTCCTCACCCTTGGTGCCGCCTTCGGCCGCCAGTCGCAGGCGCTCGACGCGGGCGACCTGGCCTCCACGTCGCTCCGGCTCGAGGGGGCGCTCCGCTTCCGCGGGCTCTGGCTCGGGGGAGGCTTCCTCCAGCGCGACACCGCCTGGCTCGAGGCCCCCCGGGTGTTCAGCCAGCGGTTCGTGGGGACGTACGGCGGGCCCGCGAAAGGAGCCTTCGCCTCGGTCCGTGGGCAGCTCTGGGGCCCCCTGCGGCTCGACCTCCTCGGTGTCCGATGGGACGACAGCTCCGGGTTCTACCGCCCCCGCTGGCAGACCCGGAGCGAGCTGACCTTCGCGAGCAACTTCCCGCAGCGCTTCCCCAGCGGGAACTTCGGGCTCATGACCTCGCTGGTGCACGAGCACCGGTCGCACGTGAACTTTCCCGTCGCGGGGGAGGACGCGAATGCCCCGGGGGTGCGGCGGTCGCCCGGCTTCCGGCAGGTCTCCTTCCTGCTCGAGATCCGGCTGGTGCAGGCGGTGCTCACGTACCAGTTCCGGAACCTGCTGGGGGAGGAGTTCGCCCCGGTGCCGGTGTACCCGATGCCCCGGCAGACGCAGTTCTACGGGGTGCGGTGGGAGTTCTGGAATTGACAAGCTCGTTGATATATCGTAACTTACGAGCTTGTCCATGATTCGGAGCATGACCGGTTTCGGCGCCGCCGAGGGGTCGGTGGGCGCGCTGCGTGTGGCCGTGGAGGTGCGCTCGGTCAACCATCGCTTCTTCACCCCGTCGCTCAAGCTCCCCTCCGCCTTCGCGAAGTGGGAGGGTGAGGTGCGCGAGGCGCTGCGGCGCGGGGTGGGGCGCGGGCACGTGACGCTGTCCGCCCGCGCGGAGCGCGAGGTGGCCGCCGGCGCCGGCATCGACGAGGCCCGCTTCGCCGCCTGGGTCACGCGCCTCCGCGAGCTGGCCGCCCGACACGGGGTGGACGGGCCGATCGACCTGGGCACCGTGCTCCGCCTCCCCGACGTGGTCACCGCCTCCGCGGAGGAGGAAGAGGGCACCGCCGCCGAGCTGCTGGGCATCGTGGACCGCGCGGTCGCGCAGCTCACCGAGATGCGCGGCGCCGAGGGGGCCCGCCTCGCGGAGTACCTGCGCGAGCGCCTCGCCGTGATCGAGGGGGCGCTGGAGCGGATCGCAGCCCGCGCCCCGGAGCGCCTGGTGGAGCAGCGCGACCGCCTCCGCGCCAACGTGCAGGAGCTCGCGCAGGGGGTGGCCCTCGACGAGCAGCGCCTCGCCCAGGAGATCGCCATCCTCGCCGACCGGCTGGACGTGCAGGAGGAGCTCTCCCGCTTCCGCTCCCACCTGGTGGCCTTCCGCGAGGCGCTCGACGCCCGCGAGAGTGATGGCGTGGGCAAGCGCCTCGGCTTCGTGCTCCAGGAGATGCTCCGCGAGGCCAACACCACCGGGAGCAAGTCGAACGACGCCGCGATCACCCGCGACGTGATCCTGGTGAAGGAGGAGCTCGAGCGGCTCCGCGAGCAGGTGGAGAACCTCGAGTGAGCGCCTTCCCGGTGATCCTCTCCGCCCCGTCGGGCGGCGGGAAGACGACCATCGCGCGCCGCCTCATGGAGCGCCGCGACGACGTGGGCTACTCCGTGTCGTGCACCACCCGGCAGCCGCGCGAGGGCGAGGTGAGCGGGCGCGATTACTACTTCATCTCGCGCCTCGACTTCCTCCGCGAGCGGGAGAACCACGCCTTCGCCGAGTCGGCGGAGGTGCACGGCAACCTGTACGGCACCCTGCGCCGCGAGGTGAAGCGCGTGCTGAGCTCCGGGAAGCACGTGCTGATGGACATCGACGTGCAGGGGGCGGCGCAGTTCACCCGCGCCTTCCCCGACACGGTCACCATCTTCGTCCTCCCGCCGTCGGCCGAGGTCCTCCTCGACCGCCTCCGCTCGCGCAACACCGAGACGCACGAGACGCTGGTGGCCCGCATGCAGTCCGCGCTCATGGAGCTGCAGGCGATCCAGTCGTACGAGTACGTGATCGTGAACGACGACCTCGACGAGGCCGTCACGCGCGTGTCGTCGATCATCGACGCCGAAGTCAACAGCCGCGAGCGAGTCGCCGGCCTGCGCGAGCAGGTGGCGCTCCTCATCGAAAAGCTCGAGCATGAGCTCGGGAACCACGCCTGAACCCACCACCGAGGCGATCATGCAGGTCTTCACCCCGGACGACATCACCAAGGAAGCGCCGAACAAGTATCTCGGCGTGCTGGTCGCGGCCAAGTTCGCCCGCGTCCTCAACGAGTTCCCCCGCGACCGCTCGTCGTCGCGCGAGAAGAAGCTGACCACCCGGTCGCTCGAGGAGCTCGCGAAGGGCGAGATCGAGTACAAGGTGATCCCGCGCCGTCGCGGCAGCGCGGCGCCCGCCCCCGCCGAGTAACGGGGCCGGGCTCCCGCCGCGCGCCCGCCACCGCCACGCCCCATGCGCCCCTTCGACCGGCGACGCGTCCTCCTCGGCGTGACCGGGGGGATCGCGAGCTACAAGTCGGCGTGGCTCGCCCGCCTGCTCACCAAGGCGGGCGCGGAGGTGGACGTGGTGCTCACCCGGTCGGCCCGTGAGTTCATCGGGCCGATCACCTTCGAGGCGCTCACGGGGCGCCCGGTGCACACGCACCTGATCGCCCCGGGCGCCGCCCTCGATCACATCAGGCTCGCCCGCGGCGCCGAGGCCGTGGTGGTCGCCCCCGCGACCGCCGACTTCATGGCGCGCGCGGCGAACGGCCAGGCCGACGACCTGCTCACCGCCGCCCTCCTGGCCACGCAGGCGCCCGTGCTCCTCGTGCCCGCGATGAACGACCGCATGTGGGCGCACCCGCAGACCGGGGCGAACGTGGCACACCTGCGCAGCCTCGGCTATCGCGTGCTCGACCCCGACGAGGGCGACCTGGCCGCGGGGGAGGGGGCGGGACCGGGGCGCATGCCGGAGCCCGAGACGATCCTCGCGCACGTGGCGCGGCTGCTGGAGGCGCCCTCGCTCGCCGGGCGCCGCGTGGTGGTGAGCGCGGGACCCACGCGCGAACCGGTGGACCCGGTGCGCTACCTCTCGAACCACAGCAGCGGACGGATGGGCGTGGAGATCGCCGCCGCGGCGTGGCGCCGTGGCGCCGAGGTCACCCTCGTCGCGGGGCCCCTCTCGGTGCCGCTGCCCGTGGGGCCCTCGCTCGTGCACGTGGACACCACGCGCGACATGCGCGACGCGGTGGAGACCGCGCTCGTGGGCGCCGACGCGCTGGTGATGGCCGCCGCGCCCGCGGACTTCCGCGTCGCCGCCCCCGCGGCGCAGAAAATCAAGAAGGACGGCGGCGCGCCGATGATGCAGCTGGTGGAGAATCCCGATATCCTCAAGCCCACGATTCCCCGGCGGTCCCCCGGCACGGTCGTCGTGGGGTTCGCGCTGGAGACGCAGGACCTCGTGGGACAGGCACGCGCCAAGCTCGCGGCGAAGCAGCTCGACCTGGTGGTCGCGAACGACGCCACCGAGGAGGGCGCGGGCTTCGGCGGCGACACCAATCGCGTCACGCTGGTGAGCCGCGACGGCTCCGCCGAGGCGCTGCCGCTGATGACCAAGGCCGAGGTGGCCGAGGCGATCCTCGATCGCGTGGAGAGGCTGCTGACGTGAACGCGCGGGAGCAACTGCGGCGCTTCCTCGAGCAGCGGCGCGAGATGGGGGAATCGGAGCTCGTGCTCGACGGCATGGACGTCGAGCAGGTGATGCAGATCCTCGGTGCGCCGCGCGGCGTGGCGGAGTCGGTGCGGGTGAGCGCGGTGGCGCCGCCGCCCGAGCCACCTCCCTTCGGCGCGGGCCCGGATCGCGCGCCGGAGCGCGGACCAGGCGCGGATGCCCGCGACGCCGTGCTCGGGGACGCGGGGGCGACCGACTGGCGTGCGGCGCTCAAGGCGGCGGGCGCGGGAGCCCCGGGGAGCGCGCCGAAGCCCGCGTCCATGACGGCCCTTCCTGCCACTCCGGCGGCTGCCACGCCGACATCTCCCCCGTCGGAAGCGGCAGCGGCCGGGGATGTCGAACGGGAAGGGGCAACACCGGCTCCCATCGGCGGCGGGCGGCTGGGCTTCGTGCCCCCCGAGGAAGTGGCGGCGCCCGCGGCCGACGCGGGCGTAGGGCTCGTGGTGGGGGATGCTGGCCCGGTGGGTGGAGAGTTCGCGCACCTCGCCACGCTGGGCGACGTCGCCGCCATGGTCGGGGGGTGCACGCGGTGTTCGCTGTATTCCACCGCACTGAACCCGGTCCCGGGCGAAGGGAATCCCGACGCCGACTTCATGGTGGTGGGCGAGGCACCGGGCGCGAGCGAGGACGAGAGCGGGCGGCCCTTCGTGGGTGCCGCGGGGCAGCTACTCACGAAGATCCTCGGGGCGATTAAGTTGGGGAGGGAGGACGTGTTCATCGCCAACGTCCTCAAGCACCGTCCGCCGGGGAACCGGAATCCGCTCCCCGAGGAGGTTGCTGCCTGCAGCCCCTACCTCCTGCGGCAGATCGAGCTGGTACGCCCGAAGGTCATCCTCGCGCTCGGCACCTTCGCGGCGCAGACGCTCTTGGGGACGAAGCTGCCGATCAGCAAGCTGCGCGGCCAGGTGCACCGGTTCCACGGCGTCCCGCTCATCGTCACGTACCACCCGGCCGCGCTCCTGCGCAATCCGGCGTGGAAGCGACCCACCTGGGAAGATGTCCAGCTCGCCCGTAGAGTACTCGATCGCGCCGTCGGCGGCGCGTGACGTCTACCGTGATCGGCGCCCTCCGTACTCGGAGGACGCCGAGCAGGCGGTCCTGTCCGCGATGCTGATGGACCAGGACGCGGTGATGCGCGCCGCGGAGTACATCGACGACACGATGTTCTACGCCGAGCGCCACCGCCGCATCTACCGGGCGATGGTGGGGCTCACCGAGCGCGGCATCGTGGTGGACCCGCTCACCCTCTCCGATGAGCTCGACCGTCGCGGGGAGCTGGAATCGAGCGGGGGCAAGGACTACATCGGCTTCCTCGTCGACGTGGTCCCCACGGCGGCGAACGTCGAGTACCACGCGCGCATCGTCCGCGAGAAGTCGATGCTGCGCCGGCTCATCGAGGCCTCCACCACCATCGTGACCGAGGCCTACGAGGCCCGGCAGCCGGTGGGGGAGCTGGTGGACCACGCCGAGCAGCTGATCTTCCAGATCTCCCAGCAGCAGGGGAAGGACGGCTTCCGCCGCATCAAGGAGCTGCTCTGGGGGGCGATGGAGAAGGTGGAGGAGCTGCTCAAGGCGGGGGGCGCCATCACCGGCGTGCCGAGCGGCTTCCACGACCTCGACCAGCTCACGCAGGGGTTCCAGCCGGCCGACCTGGTCATCGTCGCCGCGCGTCCGTCGATGGGGAAGACCGCCTTCGTGCTCAACGTGGCGTCGAACGCGGCGCTCGAGCACAACATCCCCGTCGCCGTCTTCTCGCTGGAAATGAGCAAGGAGTCGCTCGTCACCCGCATGCTCGCCTCCGAGGGGCGGGTCGACGCGCAGCGCCTGCGCAGCGGGAAGCTCACCAACGACGACTACTCGCGCCTGGGGCGCGCCGCGGGGCTGCTCGCCAACGCCCCGATCTGGATCGACGACAGTCCCGGCCTCACCGTGCTCGAGGTCCGCTCGCGCTCGCGCCGCCTCAAGGCGGAGCACGACGTGAAGATGATCATCATCGACTACCTGCAGCTGCTCAACGGGCCCGCCGACTCGGAGAGCCGCCAGCAGGAGATCAGCTACATCTCGCGCTCGCTGAAGATCCTCGCCAAGGAGCTCGGCGTGCCGGTGATCGCCCTCTCGCAGCTCTCGCGCGCGCC
>DASWVQ010000041.1:0-2225 GCA_036401195.1 Gemmatimonadaceae bacterium | reverse complement strand
GCCGACTACTCCAACGGTTGGGCGACACCGATTCCCACCAACCGCGTGGTCATCTACGCCAACCCCCCCGTGGACGCCGGCGCGCTCCGCTTCAACGATGACTGGCTCCAGCTCGTGGTGACCCACGAGCTGACGCACATCTTCCACCTCGACCGCTCGCGCGGCATCTGGCGCCTCGCGCAGGGGGTGTTCGGCCGCGCCCCCTTCCTCTTCCCGAACGTCTATTCCCCCGCCTGGCTCACCGAGGGGCTCGCCGTCTACTACGAGACGCGCCTCACGGGCAGCGGCCGACTCGCCGGCACCGAGCATCGCATGATCGCCCGCGCCGCCGCCGCGGCCGGGCACCTCCCCCGCCTCGACCAGCTCTCACTCGGCACGCCGCGCTTCCCCATGGGGAACGCCGCGTACGCGTACGGGTCGCTCTTCATCGACTACCTCGCGCAGCGGGGCGGGGTGGGGGCGGTGCGCTCGCTCGTCGAGCGCTCGAGCGTGCAGCTCGTCCCCATCGTGCTCTCCTCGTCGAGGGGGGCGTTCGGCGTCGGCTTCCGGCAGGCGTGGAAGGACTGGAGCGACTCGCTCGTCCGCAACACCGATCCCGCGTTGGCGGGACCGCCCCTGCCGGGGTGGCGCGACCTCACCCCCGGCGGCTTCCTCGCGTCGTATCCCCGCTGGTCGGGGGACTCGGCGGTGCTCTACGTCGGCGCCACCCCGCGCGATCCGTACAGCGCGTGGCGCGCGCGACTCGACGGCACTCGCGAGCGACTCGGCCGTCGCAACTCGCGGTCGCCGCAGGTCGCGCTGCGCGATGGCGGCATCCTCTACTCGCAGGACGACTACGTCAATCCGTACCAGGTGCGCGCCGACCTGTACGTGCAGCGCGGGGGCGCCGGGCGTCGGCTCACGCGCGGCGCGCGCCTCATCATGCCCGACGCGCGCGCGAGCGACGGTGAGATCGTCGCGGTGGAGATCGTCCCCGGCGCCACGCGGCTCGCGCTGTTCGGCGCCGACGGCACGCGTCGCCGTGCGCTGTCGGAGGGGAACGTGGACGAGCAGTGGTCGGAGCCCCGCTGGTCGCCCGATGGGCGGCGCATCGCCGCCGTGCACTGGCAGCGCGGGATCACCAGCATCGCCGTGGTGGACGTCGCCACCGGCGCGGTGCAGCTGCACGCCGGCAACCGCGCCGTGCTTTCCACCCCGTCATGGTCCCCCGACGGCCGCTCCATCTATTACATCACGGACCTCTTCGGCCGTCCCGTGCTGATGGGCGCGCAGGTGGGGAACGCGTCGTTCGCGCTGAGCGGCGCCGGGGCGCCGGTGGTGGAGTCGGCCGTGTCGCCCTCGGGCGATCTCGTCGCCCTCACCGCCTTCGAGTGGGATGGATATCACGTGGGGGTGGCGCCGCTCACGAACACGCCGGTGGCGAACCCGATGGCCGCGGAGCCCGCGCGGGGGGTGCACGTCACCGCCGCACCCGTGCCCTCCGTGACCGGAGGTGCGACGCGATACTCCGCGCTCCGCACCCTGCTCCCGCGCTACTGGATGCCCGTCATCGAGGACGGGACGCTCAGCGGCTACCGACTCGGCGCCTTCACCAGCGGGAACGACGTGATCGGGCGTCACGCGTACGTCGCGCAGCTCGCCGTGCCCACCACTGGCGACGGCGGCGGTCTCACTGGCGGCGCCTCGTACGGATACGCGGGGCTCGGCCAGCCTTTCGTGAGCGCGTCGGCGTTCCAGGACTGGGAGTCCCGCGGCGCGATCCTGAACCGCGGTCGCACGGAGCGCGTCGGCACCCTGCTGCGCCGCACGCAGGAGGCGACCCTCGCCGCCACCTGGCGACGCCCGCGCTATCGCACCACCGCGAGCGTCACCGCCGGCGCCGGCTACGAGCGCCGCCGCTTCGCGACCTCGCCCGACTCGCTGCTGCCGCGCATCAATCCCGCCGCCACCGGCGACACCGCGTACCCGCGCCTCTTCGTGAGCGCCGGGTGGGGGAACGCCTACCGTACCGGCTACGGCATCTCCCCCGAGAACGGCGTGGGGCTCACCGGGTCGGTGCTCCAGCGCTGGGGGCACGGCACCAGGGGCGTCGCGACCCGCACGTACCTCGGCGTCGCCACCGGCTATCGCGGCCTGCCCCTCCCCGGCTTCGCGAACCACGTGCTCGCCGCGCGCGTCGCCGGCGGCTGGAGCGACGCGCACGCCACCCGCGCCCTCGAGGTGGG
>DASWVQ010000040.1:0-7636 GCA_036401195.1 Gemmatimonadaceae bacterium | reverse complement strand
GTGCAGCGCGGGGTGAGCGACATCCACATCCAGCAGATGGGGGTGGCGGGGGTGGTGCGCTACCGCATCGACGGGGTGCTGCACACGGCGATGCAGATGCCCCTGCCGGTGATGACCCGCGTGCTCTCGCGCATCAAGGTGCTGGGGAACCTGAACATCGCCGTGCGCGTGCGCCCGCAGGACGGCCGCGCGCGCATCGAGGTGCGCGGGCGCGAGTACGACCTGCGCATCTCCACCGTCCCCACCCGCGAGTCGGAGAAGTGCGTCATCCGCATCCTCGATCCCTCGGCGTCCAAGGCGCTCGCCGACACGGGGATCCCGGGCCCGGAGCTGGAGCAGCTCCGTCGCCTCCTCCAGGGGCGCGACGGGATCGTGATCGTGACCGGCCCCACCGGCTCGGGGAAGACGACCACGCTCTATGCCGCGCTGCGCGAGATCGCGGGCGAGGACGTGAACATCATGACCGTGGAGGACCCGGTGGAGTACGAGCTGCCGGGACTCACGCAGCTCCAGGTGGACGCGAAGCGCGGGGTGACCTTCGCCGGGGCGCTGCGCGCGATCCTGCGACAGGACCCCGACGTGATCTTCGTGGGCGAGATCCGCGACGACGAGACCGCGGCGGTGGCGGCGCAGGCGGCGCAGACGGGGCACCTGGTGCTGGCGACGCTGCACACCAACGACGCGGCGAGCTCGGTGCGGCGGCTCCAGGACCTCGGGCTCGACGCCGCGTCCGTGTCGGTGACGCTGCGCGGCTGCATCGCGCAGCGACTGGTGCGCCGCCTCTGCCCCGAGTGCGCCACGGCGGTGCACGAGGCGGCCGAGCTGGGCGACGAGGAGCGGAAGCTCGCGCAGCGCTACGGCCTCGTCCCCCCGCGGCGCGCGGTGGGATGCCTGGCCTGCCACGAGACCGGCTACCGCGGGCGCATGCCGTTGATGGAGCTGATGGTGGTGACCCCCGAGCTGCAGGGGCTCATCCTCGACGGGGCCGGCGTGGGCCCGCTGGAGGCGGCGGGGCGCAAGGCGGGGATGCGGACGCTGCGCGACGCCGGGCTGCGGCGGGTGCGCGACGGCGAGACCACGCTCCAGGAGCTCGAACGGGTCCTCGGCGACAGCATGGCGGGCGAGGCGGAGGGTGAGGGCGGCGCGACCCCCGCCGAGGGGTGGGAGGAGCCGGACGAGCGGGCACGCGTGCTGGTCGTGGACGACGACATGTCGAACCGGATCATCACCCGCGCGCTGCTGGAGCGGGAAGGGTTCCTCGTGGAGGAGGCCGAGGACGGGGAGCAGGCGCTGCACCTGCTGGAGGGGCCCACCGTGTACAGCCTGGCGGTGCTCGACCTGGACATGCCGAAGATGAGCGGGGAGGAGCTGCTGGCGCGGGTGCGCGGCTCCCGCGCCACGATCGGGCTCCCGGTCGTGGTGCTCACCGGGCGCGGGGGGACGGACACCGAGATCGAAATCATGGAGAAGGGGGCCGACGACTACATCCGGAAGCCCTTCGCGCCCGCGCTCTTCGTGGCGCGGGTGAAGGCCACGCTTCGCCGGGCGCGCGGGTGACGCCGCGCATCCGGCGGGGACAATGCCTGATTGACGCGTCGCGGAATCGCCGCATCGTAGGGGGCATGCGCCCCCTCGCCGCCCTGCTCGCCCTCTGCGCCTCCGCTGCCTGCGTTCCCGCCCGGCAGTCCGCGCCGCCACCGGTTCGTGCCGAGCTGCTCGTGAGCGCGGCGCAGGCCGCGCCGCTCGTGGGGCAGCCGGGGGTCGTGGTGCTGCACGTGGAGCGCGACAGCGCCACGTACGCCAGGGGGCACATCGCCGGGTCGCGCTTCCTGCCACTCTCGGCGATCGTGATCGAGCGCGACGGGATCCCGAACGAGCTCCCCCCGGCCGCGGCGCTCGACTCCACCTTCCGGCGCGTGGGGATCACCGGGCGCGAACGGGTGATCGTGCTGGGCGAGCCGCTCTGGGCGACGCGCGCCTTCTTCACCCTCGACTACCTCGGCCACCCCCGCGTCGCGCTCCTCGACGGGGGGATCACGGCGTGGAAGCGCGCCGGGCACTTCGTGCAGGTGGGGAGCGCCCGTGCGCTTCCCGCCGACAGCATCCCGCGGGACCCCTCGCTGCTCGCGCCCCGGGGCGACCGGACCGTGGATGCGCTCTTTGTGCTGAACCACATCCGGCATCCCACCGTGACGCTGCTGGATGCGCGCCCCGAGGCGGAGTTCAGCGGAAAGACGCCGGGGGACGCGGTGGCGCGCGGCGGGCACATTCCGGGGGCGTCGCACCTCTTCTGGCGCACGCTCATGCAGTCGGACACCATGCCGCTCCTCAGGGACACCGTGGCGCTGCGCGCGATGTTCGCCGGGGCCGGGGTGGCGCCAGGGGACACGGTGGTGACCTACTGCCGCACCGGGATCATGGCGTCGTACGCCTACTTCACGGCGCGGTACCTGGGGTACCCGGTGCGCATGTACGACGGCTCCTTCGTGGAGTGGAGCCGCGACACCGCGTATCCGGTGGAGCGGCCGGCATCGCCGTAGCCGGGACCTGGGCCGCGAGGGGTTCATCGCGCCGCACACTGCCGGGGTAAGAAAAGGAAGAAAACTTCGAAAAGACCGCATCCTTCCCATGCACGCGGTGCCCCGCTCGCCATCGGAGGGATGTGGTCTTTTTGTGGTTCTCCCTTTTTCTTACCCCTGACGCCCTGGCGGAACGATGCCTATCGGGAACGCCCCGCCCGACGCGTCCCGCACGTGCGCCCACGCCAGGGGGAACCAGGCGGTGAAGCGCTCCGGGTGCGCGCGGAGCTCGGCGTCGACGGCGCCTGGGGAGATCCACCGGACCTCGGCCACCTCGGCGGGATCGGGCAGGGGCCGGTCGTCGCAGCGCCCCACGAACAGCTCGTCGCGCTCGTGCTCCACCAGCCCGTCGCCGACCGCCGCGCGGTAGGTGAAGACGCCGCGGGGCTCGAGGGGACACCGGATTCCCATCTCCTCCTGGAGCGCGCGCACCGCCGCGTCGCGCGCCGCCTCGCCGGCGCGCGGGTGCGAGCAGGCGGTGTTCGTCCACAGCCCGCCCGAGTGGTACTTCCCGCCGGCGCGGCGCTGCAGCAGCAGCTCGCCCCGCCCGTTGAACACGAACACCGACACCGCTGCGTGCAGCACGCCGTCCCGGTGGGCGGCGAGCTTCGGTGCCGTCCCGGTGGGGCGGCCGTCGGCGTCGACCAGCACGACGTCGATCTCCGTGTCGCCGGGGCGGGGCATCACATGGGAGGGCATGCGGCGGAAGCTGTATCGTCGCCCGCGCTTCCGCCAGCGACTCTCCCACGTGCCGTGCGGAACAGGTAGGGCAGGACCCGATTACGCCTGTTTCCCCGAGTGCGCATCGTCAGGCACGGTCCGCTGCGCGGGTGACCATGGCGATGATGCATCGCGCGCCATGGGATCCGCGCACACGCCGCACCACGGGGGACGGTGACCAGCATGATGGAAGGCACGCCGGCACGAGCGGAATCGCCGGCCGGTGCGACCCGCCCGCGGGTCCGCCTCGCCGAGTCGATGCTCGCGCTCGCTCCGGCACTCGGCGAGATGCCAGGTGGAGAGCCCGCGTGGGTGAGCCCCGACGACCAGGCGAGCTTCGTGTCGCTCCTGCTCGGCCAGGACCCGCGGGCCGCGGAGGACTTCGTGGGGGTGCTGGCGCACATGGGGGTACCGCGCGACGCGATCCTGCGCGGGCTGCTGCTCGGGGCCGCGAGCGACATCAGCGACCTGTGGGATCGCGGGGAGTGTTCCTTCGTCGAGCTCAGCGTCGCGGCCGCACGGCTCCAGGGCGCGCTCGAGATCCTGAACGCCCGGGCCCGCGACTGGTAACCCGGGTGCGGCGGCCCTTGGCGGGAGGGGAGAGCCCCGGTGAGATTTCGGCTCCACTTCGCTCCCTTCCATGACCGACACCCTGCTCCTGACGCTGCCCGACTCGCCGGCCGCGCTGCGCGACGCGACCTGGGCCGATCTCGCGCCGCACTACGACGCGCTCGCGGCGGCGGTGGACCCGGGCGCGGGGGATCCTGGCTGGGGGGCGCGCTGGCTCGCGACCTGGAGCACCCTGGACGCGCTGGTGAGCGAGGCGGCGGCGGTGTCGTACTGGGAGTACTCGCGGCACACCGACGATCCGGTGCGCGAGCGGCGGTACCTGCGCTGGGCGACCGAGATCGGTCCCGAGCTGGACGAGGCCACGACGCGGCTGGCGCGCCGCGCGCTGGCGCTGGGGCTCGAGGCCCCCGGCCTGGGTGAGACGCTGGAGAACTGGCGCACCGACGTGCAGCTCTTCCGGGAGGCCAACAAGCCGCGCCTCGCGCAGGTGGAGGAGATGAGCGCCGAGTACGACAAGCTCGTGGGGGCGATGCGCGTGGAGTGGGAGGGGGCGCAGGTCCCCGTGATGGCGGTCACGCAGCATTTCCATTCACCGGACCGCGCGGTGCGCGAGCGGGCGTTCGTGCGGCACCTCGCGGCGTACGCCGATGCGCGCCAGGAGATCACGGGGTTGTACAGCCGCATGGTGCGTCTCCGTGGCGAGATCGCGCGCGAGGCCGGGTACCCCGACTACCTGCGGTACCGGTACGCGGAGCTGCACCGGCGGGAGTACGGGCCGGAGCAGGCGCGCGCCTGGTGCGACGCGGTGGAGCAGGCGGTGGTCCCGGCGGTGGAGCGGGCGCGTGCCTACCGGGAGTCGCGCCTCGGGCTGCGCCCCCTCCGGCCGTGGGACACGGCGGCCCCCCTCTTCGGCGCCGAGCCGCTCGTGCCCTACCGCGGCGCGGAGGAGCTCGTGGCCGGGGGAGAGCGCGTGCTCTCCGCCGTGGACCCCTTCATCGGCGACGTGCTGCGCACGATGCGGCGCGAGGGGCTGCTCGACCTGGACAACCGGGAGGGGAAGGCGCCGGGGGGATACTGCACGACCTTCGAGGTACAGGGGCGCTCGGCGATCTTCATGAACGCGGTGGGGATCGCGGACGACGTGATGACCCTCTTCCACGAGATGGGGCACGCGCTCCACCACCACCTCGCGGCTCGGCAGCCGCTCGTCTGGACGCGCCATACCGGGATGGAGGCGGCGGAGCTGGCGTCGATGGCGATGGAGATGCTGGTGCGCCCGCACCTGGGAAGGCCCACCGGCTTCTACGACGCCAGGGACGCGGCGCGGGCGGAGTACGAGCACTTCGAGGACATCCTGTCGTACTTCCCGCACTTCGCGTCGGTGGAGCTCTTCCAGCAGTGGGTGTACACGGCCGCCGACGGCGCGGAGCCCGACGCGCAGGACGCGGCCTGGCTCGCGCTGCGCGCCCGCTTCGACCGGGGGTCGGACTGGACGGGGCTGGACCGCATCCGCGCCGCGCGGTGGTACCGGCAGAGCCACATCCTGCAGGTGCCCTTCTACTACATCGAGTACGGGATCGCGCAGCTGGGGGCGCTCCAGGTGTGGCGCGCGGCGCGGCGCGATCGCCAGGGGGCGGTGGCGCGCTACCTCGAGGCGCTGGCGCTGGGGGGCACGGTGTCGCTGCGCGACATCTACGCCGCCGCCGGCGTGCGGCTCATCTTCGACGCCGCGGGGATGGCCGAGCTGGTGGCCGAGGTGGAGCAACGCCTGGCCGAGCTGCGCGAGGTGCTCGAGGCGTAGCCAAGGCGACGCGCGGGCTCCAGCGCCGATCGGCGTGGCTGCGCAGCAGCGAACGGCGAGGGGCCCCCGCGCGACCTAGGAACACACACGGTCGCGCGAGGGCCCCTCGCCGTTCGCTGCCCCTGGGTCCAGGAGGCGCGGGTGGGGACGTGACCCGCAGCGACCCCGCCGACTATGGCCCTCGGACTACTTGCGTCCCTCGAGCTCGTTCGCGATCCACTCGGCGTCGTACATCTTGCGGAGCGCCTCGGTGATCGCGCGCGAGTGCACCGACACCGAGCGGGAGACCTCGTCGGTGAAGATGAAGCGGTTCGGGAGCATCTCGATGTTGCCGTCGAAGATCAGCCCCACGATCTCCGCGTTGCGGTTGATCACCGGCGAGCCCGAGTTGCCGCCGATGATGTCGTTCGTGCCCACGAAGTTGAAGGGGGTGCCCAGGTCGAGCCGGTCGCGCCGCTCCATCCAGCGCTTCGGCAGCTCGAACGCCCCCTTGTTGTCGAACGACCAGGCGCGGTCGTAGAGCCCCGCGAAGGTCGTCTTGTAGGGCGCGATCGTGCCGTTGTACGGGAAGCCCTTCACCACGCCGTCGCTGATGCGCTGCGTGAACGTGGCGTCCGGGGGGAGGGCGGTGCCGTACGCCTCGAACATGGCGCGGCCGATCTTCTCCGCGTTCGCGGACACCGTGGACTCGAGCGCCAGCTGCCGCTGCACGAGGGCGCGGTTGAGGGGCTCGATGCGGCGCGCGAGCACGATCATCGGGTCGCTCGACGCGGCCACCGCACGCGCGCCACCCTCGATGAGGGCGCGGCGGGCGTCCGCGTCGAACAGCGTGGTGCGGCGCACCAGGAAGGACGCGGCCGAGTCCGGGTTCCCCTGGCCCATCGCCAGCACCGACTTCAGCACCGCGTCGGTGGCGGGGAGGTCCTGCTGCCAGGCGCGGAAGGTGGCGGCGAGCGCCATCCGCTCGAAGGCGGTGTCGGGCTTCGCCGCGAGCAGCGACTGCTTCAGCCGGTCGTACCCCGCGCCGCGGTACTGCGGCAGGCGCATCGCGTCGGCCATCGCGCCCTGCGAGGGGAGGCGCACGATCCCCCCGGCCACGTTCAGGAGCTGCGAGCCCCCGCCGAAGGAATGCGCGCGGAGCTCGGGGGCGAAGGTCGCGAGCTGCTTCTGCGCCGCCTCCACCGCCGCCCAGGTCTGCCCGTACTGGGCGCGCAGCTTCGGGTCGGCGTTCACCTTCGCGCGGAAGTCACGCTCGAAGGCGCGCTTCTTCGCCATGATGGTGGAGTCGAGCAGGCCGGCGCGGTAGCCGGTGACTGCCTTCTGCGAGTTCTCGTAGCCGAAGATCGGGTTCTGGTACTCCCGCGCCAGCGCCGGAGAGCGGGCGGAGAGCGTCTTGTAGATGCCGATCATCCGCTTGTACGCCGCGAGCTGCGCCGGGTACTGCACGTCGCGCAGGTATTCCATCTGCGCGAGGGTCAGCAGGCGCCCGGTCGAGCCGGGGTTGCCGATGACGAAGATCAGCTCCCCCTCGCTCGCCCCGGCGGGGCTCCACTTGAAGTAGTTCGGCGTGCGGTAGGGAACGCCGTTCTCGTACACGCGGATGAGCGTGAGGTCGAGGTCGTAGCGCGGGTAGGTGAAGTTGTCCGGGTCGCCGCCGAAGAAGGCGATCTGCCCCTCGGGCGCCATCACCAGCCGCACGTCGTTCCAGCGGCGGTAGCGGTAGAGCGAGTACATGCCGCCCTGGTAGAGCGTCACCACCTGGCAGGTGAGCTTCGTCTGCTCGGTGCACTCCTTCTCGATCGCCGCGATCGCCGTGTTGCGCTGCTCGACCGCCCGCGAGGTGTTCGTCGCGGTCATGGCCTTGCGCACCCGGGCCGTCACGTCCTCGATCGACTGGAGCTGGTCCACCGAGAAGCCGGGGCACTTCTTCTCGTCGGCGACGTTGCGCGCCGCCCACCCGGTCTCG
>DASWVQ010000039.1:0-27270 GCA_036401195.1 Gemmatimonadaceae bacterium | reverse complement strand
GGGATCCGACACCAGTTACGTGGGGGTCGCGGTCGGCCTCCGGACCCCGGAACGCTACGCCGACGTCTACGTCGGCGTGCAGATGGCCCTCGACACGCTGAACGCCACGCGTCCCGACGGCGCCCCGCTCCTCGCGCTGCGCCGCGCCCCGGCCGACGCGAAGTCCGCGGTGGAGGTCGCCGTGGCGTTCCGCGACGATCCCTCCGTGATCGGCGTGGTGGGGCACACCGAGAGCGACGCCACCATCGACGCCGCGCCGGTCTATGCCGACAAGGCGAACGGCGGGCGCCGCGCCCTGGTCGCGATCTCGCCCACCGCGAACGGCACCCTCGTCACCCGCGGCAACGACTGGATCTTCCGGGTGTGCCCCGTGGGGACCGCCACCGCGCAGGTCCTCGCCCGCTTCGCCGCCGAGTCGCTGCACCTGAAGCGCGTGACGGTCGTCTACCGGAATGACGCCATGGGGAAGGATTTCCGCGGCGCCTTCCTCGAGGAGTTCGGGGCGAAGGGGGGCGAGGTGCTGGAGGCCGATCCGTTCATGGAGGAGATCTCGGAGTTCGACGCCTACGCCCAGCGGAGTGCGCGGCGCGGCGCGCAGGCGCTGGCGGTCGCGGGCAACGCCCCCGACGCGCTGCGCGCGCGGCGTGCATCGCGGGCCGCCGGGGGAAGCTCCGTCATGCTCACCACCAACCCGCCGCCGGCGAAGCCCGCCGCCGGCGAGGTGGCGGATTACGACGGGATGTACTATCTCACCCTCTACACCCCCGACCAGCCGCCCACCACGGAGGGCGCTCGCTTCGCCGCCGCCTTCCAGCAGCGGATGCAGCGCGCCCCCGACCACTGGTCGGCGCTCGCCTACGATGCCGCGATGCTCATCGGGCGCGCGGCGCAGGCCGAGGGAGCGAACCGCCGCGCCATCCGGGACTGGGTGGCCGACGTGGGACGTGGCCGTCCCGCCTACACCGGGGTCACAGGACGCATCGCCTTCGACGACGAAGGCGACCCCGTGGACAAGCAGCTGCTGGTGCGCTCCGCGAAATACTGATGATCCGCCTTCCCGCGCGTGCGCCCATCGGCACCCGCCGCACGATCCGCAATCGCCTCTTCCTGGGGTTCGGCACCACCATCGCCCTGCTCTTCGGGGCCGGCGCCATCGGGACCACCATGCTCGCCCGCGGCCAGGCGTCGCTTCGCGAGCGCACCGGCGACATGACGCAGGTGAAGTCCGCCCTCGCCACGAGCGAGGCCGCCACGCAGCAGTTCGTGGTGCTCGCGCAGCAGGACCTGCTGCGCCGCCGGCAGGTGAACCGCGCCCCCCTCGACAGCCTCGAGGCGCTCGCCGACTCGGTGCGCCGCTTCCTGGTCACCACCGGCACCTTCGGCGACGTGGAGCGTGGCCACCTGGCGCGCATCGGCACCCTCCAGAGCCGCATCGGCACCCGCCTCGCCATCGCGCGCGCCTGGCAGGACGTGGGGCGCGACGCCGACGCGACGACCGAGGCCGAGCGGGCCGGCTTCCTCCTCGACTCCCTCTTCGTCGAGTCGCACGCGCTCTCCACGCTGGAAGATGCGCGCACCACCGAGATGCTCGCCGCGGCGGCGACGCGCGGGCGCCAGCTCCAGGCGGCGGTGTGGCTGCTCCTCACCCTCGGCCTCCTCGTGGCGGTCGCCTTCGGCGTCTTCACCTGGCGCGCGGTCACGCGCCCCCTCTCGCGCATGACGGAGGCCGCCCGCCTCGTGGGGGCGGGCGACCTGCGCGTGCAGATCGAGTCGGAGGGACTCGACGAGGAGTACCGCATCCTCGCCGAGGCCCTCCAGGAGGCGACGATGCAGCTCTCCCGCCTCGTGGCCACCATCCAGCAGGAAGCGACCGCGATGGACGGCGCGGCGGCCTCGCTCACCGAGGCGGCCAACGCCACCGCCGCCGCCACGGGAGAGCTGAGCACCACGATGGCGCAGATCGCCTCGGCGTCGAGCCGGCAGCTCTCCGCCGTGGAGGCGTCGGCCCGGGTCCTCGACAGCGCGACGTCGGCGGCGGGCTCGCTGGAGGAGGCCGCGGAAAGCTCGCGCACCATCGGCGGCGAGATCGCGCGCCTCGCGGAGGCGGCGCACGCCGCCGTCGCCGACGCGGTGTCGGCCCTGGGCGAGGCGCGCGAGGTGATCGGCACCTCGCAGCAGAACGTCTCCCGCGTGGAGGCGTCGTCGGAGGTGGTGAGCGACTTCGTGGAGACGATCGACCGCGTGGCGCGGCAGACCAACCTGCTCGCGCTGAACGCCGCGATCGAGGCGGCGCGCGCGGGCGAGCAGGGACGCGGCTTCTCGGTGGTCGCCGAGGAGGTGCGCAAGCTCGCCGACGAGAGCCAGCAGTCGGCCCGCAGCGTCCGCAGCGACGTGTCGACGATCCGGTCGGAAGTCGCCACGGCGGCCGCGTCGTTCCGGGCCGGGGTGGCGCGGCTGGGCAACGTGGACGCGACGACCCGGGCGGCCACCGAGGCGCTCGACGCCATCCAGCGCATGACCGCCTCGATCGAGGCGCTCACCACCGCGGTCACGACGGCGACCGACGCGAACCGCAGCTCGATCGACATCCTCGCGCGCGAGATCCGCACGGTGTCGGAGCACGCGCACGCGCAGGCGGCGGCGAGCCAGGAGGCGAGCGCGGGGGCGGAGGAGACGGCGGCGACCTCCGAGGAAGTGGCGGCGACGGCGAGCGAGCTGTCGGCGGCGGCGGGGAGGCTCGGGGCGCTGGTGTCGTCGTTCAGGGTCTGAACGGCAACTGACGGCCGCCGGCCCTCGGCCCTCGGCCCTCGGCTCTCGGCACGAAATCGGAAGCGAGCGGCGCGCGAGGGCGCGCGCGCTCGATTTCCTTCATTTCCTCAGGGCATCCGGAACCGCGCCAGCTCCGTTGCCGCCCAGTATTCCGCGCGCAATAGCGTGCGACGCGGATGACTCGGGTGACGCGGATGACGCGGTGTCGCGCCGTTGCGCCTCACCGAGCAAGAGTCAACGGCCAGGGACTGTGGAATGGCCCCGGGATGCCTCGGCGTCGCCAGGAAGTTCACGAGCACTCCCGATCTCAAGGGGCATGCGATTCTCCCCGCCGGGGCATCGGGACCTCGTCATCTGCGAAATTCGCGTCATCCGCGACCACCCCATTGCGCGCGGAGCCGCGACGAACCCCGGAGCAACCTGCCCGGCAGTTCACCGTCGATGCCGTTCGCGCGCTAAAGGGGCGCGAAGCGGCCCAGGCGCGCTTCCGATTCCAGCGCCGAGCGCCGGGGGCCGAGCGCCGAGCGCCGGCGGCCGTCAGTGGCCGTTGATGTTCACGTCACGCCTTCCCGAGCTGCTTCGCCCGCTCCCGGATCCTCGACGCGTACGCGTCCCCTCGTTCGTCCGCCCCCCGCCTCGGCAGCACCAGGTCGGGACGATCGGGGTCGCTCGACTCCGGGGTGTCCACCATGAGGTCGGCCCCCGCCGCGGTGGCGCAGCGCTCGTACTCCTCGACCGCGTTCACCATGGCGACGAGGGTCTCGTCGGACTCCGACCCGTTCAGCTCGATCTTCCGCTCATGCAGCCATTGCTCCAGCTCGGCCCGCACCGCCCGGTGCTCGTCGGTCCGCAGGGGATTGGCGAATGCTCCCTCATCTCGTGACCCGGCATCCCGCTCTGGCGTCGTCATTCAGGCTCCCGATGGTGGCTACCCCCTGTCCGGCAGGGGCTGTGCCAGTTCCCGCCGAGCCCGCTTCCTGACTGACACAGGACCCCCTCCGGCCGTACATTTCCGGGCGACGCCGCCCTCCTCCCGCCTTCTCCATGCCGTCCCTTCGCCGCCCCGTCCGCCGCCTCGGTGTCATCGCCGCCCTCCCCCTCGCCGCCGCCCTCGGCTGCGGGAGCGATGCCCCCACGAAGCCCGAACTGCCCGGTCCCCCGGCGGCCCTCGAGGTCGTGTCGGGGAACCTGCAGGGCGCCCTGGCCGGCACCGTGCTCGGCAAGCCCGTCACGCTGAAGGTGCGCGACGCGAAGGGCCGGGGCGTCCCCGGCCAGGTGGTGACCTTCAAGCTCGAGGGGGCGGGTCGGCTTGCGGACACGGTCGCCACGACCGGCGCCGACGGCACGGTGAGCGTACCCGGGTGGACGCTCGGCACCAGCGCCGGCAGCTACGCCGTCACCGCCGCGAGCGGTGCCTTCAGCGTGCGGCTCAGCGCCAACGCCACCTCGGATTTCCCCCTCGACGTGCGGTTCTTCGGCAGCTCGGTGGCGAGCGACCAGCAGGCCCTCTTCACCGCGGCCGCGGCCCGCATCCGTGGCGTGGTGACCGGCGCGGTGCCGAGCGTCAACGTCCCGAACTTCGACCTCGCCGCCTCCTGCGGGGTGAAGGGGCTCCCGGTGGTGAACGAGCTGGTTCCCGGGATGATCGTCTTCGCCGCCGTGGACTCGATCGACGGCCGCGGGAAGACCCTCGCGCAGGCGGGGGGGTGCCTCCTGCGCAAGTTCGTGGTGGCGGGCGACTCCGTGCAGCTCCCCCTCGTGGGGATCATGATGTTCGATCGCGACGACTGGGCGACGATGATCGCGCAGGGGAACCTGCAGGACGTGATCACGCACGAGATGCTGCACCTCGTGGGCGTGGGGCGGAGCATGTGGGTGCCGAAGAAGCTGCTGCGCGACGAGGGGCTCTCGACGGTGGCGTTCACCGGGACGCGCGCGATCAAGGGGTGCCAGGACGCGAACGGCTCGGTGTTCTGCGGCACCGGCGTGCCGGTGGAGAACACGGGGGGGGCGGGCACGGTGGGCACGCACTGGCGCGAGACGACCTTCGGGAGCGAGCTGATGACCGGCTTCGCCGACCGGTGCCCGCCGGCGCCGCAGCCCTGCCGCTACCCGCTGAGCGGGATCACCGCGGGCGCACTCCAGGACATCGGCTACACCGTGAACTTCTCCGCGGTCGACAGCTACTCCCTCCCGCTCGGGGCGCAGGCCCGGGTGATGAACGCCGAGCCCGCGGTGGAGTGGGAGCAGCCGCTCGCCACGCAGACCTGGGAAGTGCTCCCCTCGGGCGCCCGGCGCCAGGTGAAGCCGCGACCCTGAGGCGCGGAATGCCGGACGGAGGGCGTCGGCGTCTTCCTGATTACCGGAGTCCCGCGCACGGCTAGCTTCAGGGGAGCCCCCGGGTGGCACTCCGGGGACCACCCAGGTGAGACGACACATGGCCCGGACTCCGTTGGTGTTCCTCAACTCGGACGCCCCGAGTCACTCCCACGCTGCCGCCGACGCCATGTCGCCGGTGCGGCGGTACCGGACCCCGAACTTCGTCTTCAGCCTCGCGCGCGAGGAGCGGCTCGTGGCCCGCTTCCCCCTCGACGCGGGGCGCACCATCCGCCGCGGGCGCGGCGGGTGGTGGCGAAGCCGCTGGTGGCAGCTCACCCGCGGGCACTCCGCCGACGGGCGCGTCGCCTTTCCGCTGCTCGCCGTCACCTCGTACCGGCTGCTGCTCTTCGTGCCGGCGGTCGAGTCCTCGACGAACCCGTTCCACGACTCCCCGTACGAGGTGTCCGAGCTCCCCCTCGAGACCCTCGACTCGGTGCGCGCGGTCGATGGGGTGCTCCCCGGCGGCGAGGGGATTCTCGAGCTGGCGACGGTGCGGGGCGAGCGGATGGTGATCCCGCACGTTCCCGATCCCCGGGGCGCGGCGAAGCTGATCGGCACCGTGGCCCGCGGCTACCTGCGCGAGGACGAGCACGTTCGCCCGCACGCGCCACGCATCCGGACGCAGCTGGCGGGAGTGGGCTGAGCTCCGGAGGCCCGGGGCGATCGACGGCAACTGACGGCCGCCGGCTCTCGGCCCTCGGCCCTCGGCCCTCGGCACGGATTCGGAGGCGAGCGGCGCGCGGGGGCGCGCGCGCTCGATCTCCTTACCCGGCGACGTTCAACACATGCGGTTTGCGCGTCAAAGGCCGCGCAGCGGCCAAACGCGCTTCCGATCCCGGAGCCGAGAGCCGAGGGCCGAAGGCCGAGAGCCGGCGGCCTTCAGTTGCCGTCGATGTCGCTGGCGCCAGTCCTGCATCGGGATCTCGCTCCCCATCCGCACGACAGCCCATGCCCATCCGCGACATCCGCATCTCTCCCTTCGCCGACCAGCGCCCCGGCACCTCCGGGCTCCGCAAGCGCGTGTCCGTCTTCCAGCAGCCGCACTACCTGGAAAGCTTCGTCCAGGCCATCCTCGAGGGCGCCCCGGTCGCGCCGGGGAGCACGCTCGTGGTGGGAGGCGACGGCCGCTTCCTGAACCGCGAGGCGACCCAGGTCATCCTCCGCCTCGCCGCCGCGCACGGGGTCGCGCGCGCGATCGTGGGGCAGGGCGGGCTCCTCTCAACCCCCGCCGCGTCGGCGCTCATCCGCGCCCGCGGCGCCGACGGGGGGATCATCCTCTCCGCCAGCCACAACCCCGGCGGGCCGGAGGGGGACTTCGGGATCAAGTACAACATGGCCAACGGCGGCCCCGCTCCCGAGCGGGTGACCGACGCCATCGCCGCGCGCGCCGCCGCCCTCACGGGCTATCGCACCCTCGACACCGCCGACGTCGCGCTCGACGCCCTCGGGGAGGTGGCGCTCGACGGCATGACCGTGGAGATCGTCGACCCGGTCGCCGGCTACGCCCGGCTCATGGAGTCGCTCTTCGACTTCGACGCGATCCGCGCGCTCTTCGCCTCGGGGTTCCGCATGAAGTACGACGCGATGCACGCGGTCACCGGGCCGTATGCGCGCGAGATCCTCGAGCGGCGGCTCGGCGCCCCCGAGGGGACTGTGATGAACGGGGTCCCGCTCCCCGACTTCGGCGGCGGGCATCCCGACCCGAACCTCACCTACGCCGCGGAGCTGGTGAACCTGCTCCAGGACGACGAAGGCCACGACTTCGGCGCCGCCTCCGACGGCGACGGCGACCGCAACATGATCCTGGGGCGGCGCTTCTTCGTCACCCCCTCCGACTCGGTGGCGATCCTCGCCGCGAACGCCACCCTCGCCCCGGGCTACGCCGCGGGGCTCGCCGGCGTCGCGCGCTCCATGCCCACGAGCCGCGCCCTCGACCAGGTGGCGAAGGAGCTCGGCGTCGAGTGCTACGAGACCCCCACCGGGTGGAAGTTCTTCGGGAGCCTCATGGACGCGGGGCGCATCACCCTGTGCGGCGAGGAGAGCTTCGGCACCGGGTCCTCGCACGTGCGCGAGAAGGACGGGCTCTGGGCGGTGCTCTTCTGGCTGAACATCCTCGCGAAGCGCGGCGAGTCGGTGGAGTCGGTGGTGCGCGACCACTGGGCGCACTACGGGCGCAACTACTACACGCGCTACGACTACGAGGACGTCGACGCCGGCGCCGCGCGCGAGCTCATGGCCCGGCTGCGAGAGATGACGGCGAGATTGCGCCGGGTGCCCCTCGCCGGGCGCGAGGTGGAGTCGGCCGACGACTTCGCCTACACCGATCCGGTGGACGGCAGCCGCGCGGAGGGGCAGGGGATCCGCGTGGCGTTCACCGACGGCTCGCGCATCGTCTACCGCCTCTCCGGCACCGGCACGGTGGGGGCGACGCTGCGCATTTACGTCGAGGCGTTCGAGCGCTCGAAGGTGGGGATGGAGACGCCGGCGGCGTTGCGCGAGCTGGTGGACGCGGCGATCGCGCTGGCGGAGGTGGAGGAGCGCACCGGCCGCTCCGAGCCCACCGTCGTCACCTGAGTATCGCGCGCCGGCCAGACGGGGTGATGATGAGGGGGTACCAGCTGGAACCCCTGATCGCTCCTTGTACGGGGGAAGATCTTCGCGCCGGCCGGAGTGGGTGAGAAAAGTACGATACGAGCGAGAAGTCGCTCTTTTCTCACCCCATTCGGCCGGTGCGACGATCCTCATGGTCGCATGGAGCGATCAGGGGTTCCAGCTCGTACCCCCTCATCACCACCCCGTCTATCCGGCACCGTGATTCCGGACGGCGCAGGCTACTTGTCGTCGTGCAGGATCCGCCGCGGCGGATCGTCGAGGTCGTCGAACTGGCCCTTGCCCACCGCGCGCACGAACAGCCAGGCGAACAGGCCGCTCACGCACAGGGTGAGGGGGATGAGGAGCAGGAAGGCCCTCATGGGCCCTGCTCCTCGCGCCGCACCAGCGCCTCCACGCGCGCGGCGCCCCAGATCACCGCGCTGCTGGAGAGGGGCATGAGCAGCGCCGCCACCAGCGGGTTCACCAGCCCCGCGGCCGCCAGCGCCACCGCCCCCACGTTGTAGCCGATCGAGAGCCGCTGGTTGAAACGGATCGCGCGTTCCGCGGCCCGCGCCGCGCGGCGGCCGGCGAGCAGCGGGGCGAGCGACGGCGCGGAGATCACCCCGGCGGCGGCGAGCACGCTCGTCGCCGCGCCCGTGCCCATGGCGATCCCCACGTCGGCGGTGGCGAGTGCCGGCGCGTCGTTCACGCCGTCGCCGGCAAACAGCACCACGTCACCCCGCGCGCGGCGTGCCTGCACCCACGCCACCTTGTCCTCCGGGGTCGCCCGCCAGCGAAGCTCGGCGATGCCGCACGCCCCGGCGATGCGCCGCGCGGGCTCCTCGTGATCGCCGGTGAGCAGCGCCACCTCCAGCCCGTCGCGGCGCAGCGCATCCACCGCATCGGCGGCATCGGGACGGATCGCATCGCCGAGCCGGATCGGGCGCGTGCCGCCATCCTCCGCCACCAGCTCCACCGTGCCGGCCCCCGGCGCGCCGCTGCGCAGCTGCCAGCGGCGCCCGTCCACGGTCCCCGCGATGCCGCGCCCCGGCTCCTCGGCCACGTCGGTCCCGGTGGGGAGGGGGATCCCGCGCGCCGTCGCCTCGGCGACGATCGCCCGGGCAATCGGGTGCCCGCTGTAGCGCTCCAGCCCCGCCGCGATGCGCAGCGTCGCGTCGTCGGCGAGGGTCACCGTCATCGCCCCCTGCGTCACCGTTCCCGTCTTGTCCAGCGCGGCGACGTTTGCGCGCCCCAGCTCGAGCAGGGCGTCGGCGTCGCGCAGGAGGAGGCCGCGTCGCGCCGCCGCGCCCAGCCCCGCCGCTCCGGCGAGGGGCTGCGACAGGGCGAGGGCGCAGGGGCAGGCCACCACCAGCACGGCCACGGCGTTCCCGATCGCCTCCCCCGCGCCGGCGAGCCACCACCAGGCGCCGAGGGTGAGCAGGGCGACCAGGAGCGTGGCGGCGGTGAATGCCGGTGCGATGCGGTCGGCGGCGCTGGGGCGCATCCCGCGATCGGCGGCGGCCTCGAGCTGCGCGGCCATGCGATGGAGCACCGTCCCGGCGCCCACCGCCTCCACGCGCACCGAGATCGCCCCGTCGGCCAGCAGCGTCCCGCCGACGACCGCACTCCCCTCACTGACGGGGACCGGCTCCGCCTCGCCGGTCACGAGCGCCATGCGCACCAGGCCGCGCCCGTGGGTCACCACCCCGTCGGCGGGGAGCTCCTCGCCGGTGCCCACGTCGATCGTGTCGCCGGCACGCAGCGCGGTCACCGGCACCTCCTCCACGATCCCGTCGCGCGCGCGACGCGCGGTGCGCGGCGCCTGCGCGGCGAGCATCGTGGCCGCTTCGGCGGCGCGGCGCCGGCCCCGGGACTCGAGCAGCCGTCCCCCCAGCAGCGCGGCCACCAGCATGCCCAGCGAGTCCAGGTAGGTCTCCCCCAGCCGGATCGTCTGCACCACCCCGTGCAGGTACATCAGGGCGACGCCGAGTGCGATCGGCAGGTCCATGTGCAGCACGCGCCGGCGGAGGCCGGCGATCGCCCCCTCGTAGAAGGGCGCGGCGCACCAGAGGGCGATCGGCGTCGCCAGGGCGAGCGACACCCATTGGAAGAGCGCCTGCCACTGCGCGTCCATCCCCCGGATCCATCCCAGGTAGAGGACGTCGTAGAAGCCCATGATGTTCAGCGACAGGAAGGTCGCCGCGCCGAACCGGATCATGAGCGCGCGATCGGCGCGGCGCTCCTCGCCGAGGGCGCGCGGGCGGTAGCCGAGTGCCGCGATGCGCCCCGCGAGCGCCGGCAGGTCGGTGACCCGCGGGTCCCACCGCAGCGCGGCGCGCCCGCTGGCGTAGCTCACCGTGGCCGACCGGACCCCCGGCGCTCCCTCGAGCACGCGCTCCACCAGCCACACGCAGGAAGCGCAGCGGAGGCCGTCCACCATGAGCCGCGCCTCCATGGCGCCGTCGTCGCAGGGGGTGGTGGGGACGCTGGCCCATCCGCTCGCCGCCCCCTCGGGGCGCGGGGCATACGCCTCGCGATCGGCGTAGTAGCGCTCGAGTCCCGCGCCGCGGATGATGGCGTACGCCCCCTCGCATCCCGCGCAGCAGAAGCTGTCGGCCGCCCCTTCCACCGGCGCCCCGCAATGCGGGCACCGGCCGTGGGCGAGCGAGAGCGCGGGGTCGCCCGCCGCCGCGCGCGCCCCCGCCTCCGTCACCGCCGTCGTCCGCACCGGACGCGCGGCGGCGGCCATGCTACCGCTTCTCCGTGGTGTAGCTCGCCGCGACCGCGTCGCGGTGCGAGAGCGCCACGTAGATGTAGATCGCGTTCGCCGCCACCACCAGGCCGAGGCCGGCGACGATGGCGATCGGCCATGGCGAGCGCTTCGTCGTCGTCATTCGGCCCCTCCGGCCTTGAACGTGGCGTCCACCTTCACCGTGTCGGTGGGGGAGATCACCTGCACGCGGATCGGCGTCGTGCGCCGGTCCATCCCGCGCGCCGGCACCCGGATCACCAGCGGGAGCGTCGCGCTCTCGGTGGACCCGAGCTCCACCTGGTCGCAGATCACCTGCGCGTCGGGGAGGCCGTCCACGTGCACGTGGTACGGCACCTTCGCGTGCGACCCCGAGGTGTTGGTCACGCGCAGCAGGTAGGTGTTGCGCACGAAGCCGTCGTCGTCCACGGTGAAGAGCGAGCCCGGGGCGCGCTGCACCGAGGCCTCGATGGGGGTGCGGTTGACGACGAGGAGCGTCATCGCCGCCGCCAGCCCCGTGAGCAGCGTCGTGTAGGCCGCGGTGCGCGGGCGCCACCTCCGCGCCGGCTCGCGGCGCGCGCGGCGCAGCGTGGTGTACTCCACCAGCGTCTCGTGACCCAGCTTCCCCATCACGCTCTCGCAGGCGTCCACGCAGCGCGCGCACTGGATGCACTCCAGCTGGAAGCCGTTCCGGATGTCGATCCCCGCCGGGCACACCACCACGCACTTGTTGCAGTCCACGCACTTCCCCTCGCGCTTCCCGAGCTTCGGGTTGCGCGGCTCGCCCCGGGCGAGGTCGTAGCCGACCATGAGGGAGTCGGCGTCGGTCATCACGCTCTGGAAGCGGGCGTACGGGCACACGTAGGTGCAGAACTGCTCCCGGAACCAGGTGAAGTCGAGGAACAGGATGAAGCCGAAGAACGCCATCACCCCGTATCCCCCGGCGGGCGCTGCCCCCGTCCAGACGAGCCGCGGGTCCGCGAACCAGCTCAGGAAGGTGCCGGCGACGAGCAGCGCCACCGCGGCGAAGGCGACCCACTTGAGCGCCTTGCGCCAGGCGAGGTCGAGGCTGGCCCCCGCCTGGTCGCGCCGCATGCGCGTGGTGCGGTTCCCCTCGATCCACTGCTCGATGGGACGCACCAGCGTCTCGAGGAACACCGTCTGGGGGCAGGCGTAGCCGCACCAGATCCGCCCCCAGAGCGAGGTCACGAAGAAGAGGGTGAACGCCAGGAACATCACCCCGAGCATGAGCAGGATCGTGTCGCGCGGGGTGAACACCCCCCCGAAGGCGTACAGCGTGCGCCCCGGCAGGTCGATGCGGAAGGCGGGGTTCCCCCCCACCGACAGCCACGGCGTGACGAAGAGCCACGCGTGCAGCAGCAGGAAGGTGGCGCGGCGGAGGCGTTGCCACCGCCCCGTCACCGACTGCGGATACACCCACTGCCGAGTCCCGGCGAAGCCCAGCATCTCAGCGCTCCTCGCGTTGCGTCACTTGTCGTGCCCGCCCTCGTGCAGCACGAAGGCGGCGACGTCGTTGATCTTCTCCGGCCCGAGGATCGGGCCCCAGGTGAGCATCCCCTTCGCGGGCACGCCCTCGGTGATCGTCTTCACCACCTGCGCGGGCGCCCCCCCGTGGATCCAGGTGTCGTCCTTCAGGTTCGGGCCAATCCCCCCTTCGAGGTTCTTGCCGTGGCACCCGGTGCAGTTCGCCTGGAAGATCGCGCGGCCGCGCCCCACCGTCTCGTCGTTGATCACGAGCTGCTTCGGGCCGCTGTCGGGCCACCGCACCTTCGCCTCCGCCACCTCCGCGGCGAGCGCCGCGGGCTGCGAGCGGTGGGCGATGAAGTGGTAGTGCACGCCGTAGCCGATCGCCCAGATGGCGGTCAGCCAGAACATCCCCACCCACCAGTCGGGAAGGGGGTTGTCGTACTCCTCGATGCCATCGGCTTCGTCGGCGTGGCCGAGCAGCCGGTCGCGTTCGGGCTTGCCCATGTCAGTCCCCCAGGACGAGCGGGAGTCGCCCCGCCTCGTCCATCCGTTGCTTGTTGTGGCTCGAGTACGCCCACGCCGCCCAGCCGGCGAAACAGGCGAGGAAGGTCACGGTGGTGGCGCCGAGCAGCCATCGGAGGCCGATGGAGGCGGCGGCCGCGTGCGTCAGCTCGTTCATGGCGTCGCTCCCGCGGCGGGTGCGGCCGCCGGCGGCGACACGGGCGCTGGCATCGCGGCGCTTCCGCTGGCCGGTGCGCCCGCCTGGGCGACGGCCGCCTTCTGCTCCGCGAGGATCCGCTTGCCGTCGGCGCCGAGCCGCTGCAGGTAGGCGATGAGCGCCACGATCTCGCGGTCGCGCGTCGTGCGGATCCCCGCCTGCGCGAGGCGCCCGACGATCGCGTCGGCCTGCGCGCTCACGCTCGCGGGAAGCTCCGCGACCTGCGCGTCGGTGTACGGCACCCCCGCGCGGCGCAGTGCCACCACCGACTTCCGGATCTCGGTGGTGTCGTAGCGGTCCTCGAGCAGGAAGGGGTAGGTGGGCATGATGCTCCCCGGCGAGGTGCTGCGCGGGTCCTTCATGTGCTCGTAGTGCCACGCGTCGGGGTACTTCCCGCCCACGCGCTGCAGGTCGGGGCCGATGCGGCGCGACCCGAGGAGGAAGGGGCGGTCGTACGCATACTCGCCGGCGCGCGTCCACTCGCCGTAGCGCAGCAGCTCGGCGCGCATGGGGCGGACCATCTGCGAGTGGCAGGTCATGCACCCCTCGCGGATGTAGATGTCGCGCCCCGCCACCTCGAGCGGGGTGTAGGGGGTGACGCCCGGGAGCTGCTCCGGCCCCGCCTTCGCCGTGAACATCGGCGCGATCTCCACGAGGCCGCCGATGAGGATCGTGATCGTGGTGAGCACGGCGAAGAGGCCGAGCCGCCCCTCGATCACGCGGCGGTGCCAGTGTTCCTGGTGCTGCTTGTCCTGGTCGGTCATGGGGAATCCTCAGGCGGCGGCGGGAAGGGTGGCCTCGCCGCCGGCGGGCGCCTTTGCCCGGGCGGTCATCACGAAGTTCACCGCCATCAGGATCACGCCCGTGAGGTACAGGGTGCCCCCGATGACGCGGGCCCAGTAGAACGGATGCAGCTGCGCGACGGTGTCCACGAAGGACGGGTACTTGAGCTGGCCGGCGGCGTCATAGGCGCGCCAGGTGAGCCCCTCGGTCAGCCCGCCCATCCACATGGCGACGGTGTAGAGGACGATGCCGATCGTCGCCATCCAGAAGTGCGTGGTCGCCCATCCCGGGCGCGCGAGGGGCTTCCCCCACAGCCGCGGCATCAGCCAGTAGAGCGTGCCGAAGGAGATCATCCCCACCCAGCCGAGCGCACCGGAGTGCACGTGCCCGATCACCCAGTTGGTGAAGTGCGCGAGCGAGTTCACCGCGCGGATGGACATCATCGGCCCCTCGAAGGTGCTCATGCCGTAGAAGCTCACCGCCACGACCATGAACTTGAGCACCGGGTCGGTGCGCACCTTCTCCCAGGCGCCCTTGAGGGTGAGCAGCCCGTTGAGCATCCCCCCCCACGACGGGGCGAGGAGGACAATGCTGAACACCATCCCCAGCGTCTGCGCCCACTCGGGGAGCGCGGAGTAGAGCAGGTGGTGCGGGCCGGCCCAGATGTAGAGGAAGATCAGCGCCCAGAAGTGGATGATCGAGAGCCGGTAGCTGTACACCGGGCGCTCGGCGGCGCGGGGGAGGAAGTAGTACATCAGCCCCAGGAAGGGGGTGGTGAGGAAGAACCCCACCGCGTTGTGCCCGTACCACCACTGCACCAGCGCGTCGGTGAGCCCGGCGAACACCGGGTACGAGCGCGTGAGCGACGCGGGGATCGCGAGGTTGTTCACGATGTGCAGCATCGCGATCACCAGCACGAACGACATGTAGAACCAGATCGCCACGTAGATGTGCTGCACCTTCCGGATGGCGAGCGTGGCGAAGAAGTTGACGGCGAAGCCCACCCAGACGACGGTGAGGGCGATGTCGATGGGCCAGATCAGCTCCGCGTATTCCTTCGACTGGGTCATTCCCAGGGGGAAGGTGATCGCCGCGGCCACGATGATCGCCTGCCACCCCCAGAAGTGGAAGCGCGACAGCGTGTCGCTCCACATCCGGGTCTTGAGCAGCCGCTGCATCGAGTAGTAGATGCCGGTGAACAGGATGTTGCCCCCGAAGGCGAACACCACGGCGTTCGTGTGGAGCGGGCGGAGCCGGCCGAAGCTGGTGTAGCGGTTGCCCATGTTCGCGGGCCACCAGGCGAGCTGCAGCGCGATGATCACGCCCACGAGCATGCCGACGATCGCCCAGAGCACGGTCGCCGAGAAGAACATCTTCACGACGTCGTCGTCATAGGCCGGGGCCGCCGGTGGGGGAGGGGCCGCCGCGCGCGTGCCGGGGGCATAGCTCCCGGGACCGGTGCGGACCGTGGGGACGGAGGTCATGTGATGCGGAGGGCGGGAGGAACGGTGAGGCGCGCGTTGCACTTACGCGCGCGTTCATGACGTGCGGGCAATCTCGGTGTCAGCATCGGGCCTACGTAATCGGGCCATCCCCGAGGGGGGATGTCGGACATCGCCCGCCCTTCGTGTCGGCATTCGCCCGACGGCTTGCATCACGTACGCGCGTTAGGATGCACGCGATGCCCACGACCATCGCCGCCGCCCTCGTCGCCGGATTGCTCGGCACCCCGCACTGCCTCGGCATGTGCGGCGGGTTCGTCGCGGCCTGCAGCCGGCGGCGCGGGGGCGCGTGGCCCTGGCACGCGGGCCGGCTCGCGACGTACACCGCGCTCGGCGCGATCGCGGGGAGCGCCGGCGCGGCGATCGGGGGCGTGGGGCCGCGATGGCTCGCCCCCGCGGTGAGCGCCGCTCTCCTCGGCTGGTTCGCGCTGTCGCTCGCCGGCCTGGTGCCCGCGCCCGCGCTCCGCGTCCCGGGGCTCACCCGCGCCGCGTCACGAGCCGGGCGGGAGGAAGGAATGGGGTGGCGCGTTCTCTTCGGGGCAGCGACCGGGCTGCTCCCCTGCGGGATGGTGTACGCCGCCCTCGGGATCGCCGTGGCGAGCGGCAGCGCGGCGTCGGGTGCCCTCACGATGCTCGCCTTCGGGATCGGCACGGTGCCGGGGCTCGCGCTGATGGCGGTGGCGCTCCAGCGATTCGTGTCGGGCGCCCCCTGGCGCCGGCGCGCGCTTGCGGGGCTCGTGCTGGCCACGGGGTTGTGGACGGTGTGGGGGCGCGCGCAGAAGGGCCCCTCGATGCCGGCGGGCGGGCATCACGAGATGAGAATGCCTGTTCGCTGACCCTCGGCGCCCGGCTGTCCACCGTCGCGGATACTGCCGCGCACGGAAACGCACTGACGGCTTCGCCGCACACCGGAAACGCTCTGACGCGTCGGGGCAGATCTCCCCTCCGGGCGCAGGAGCCGAAGAGAACCAGTTGGAGGGTTCCTCGGCGCAACGGGCTTCCTGCTCGCGCGCGAGACACCAAGTTCATTCAGGACCGGCGTGCCGGGCCTTTCGGGACGACAGGGCCTGCCGTGCGTTTCCGTGCAGCGGCGAAGCCGCACCTGTGCGTTTCCGTGCCCCTGCAGTATCGGTCTGAGCGGCCCGGCCCGGCCCGGCCCGGCCTGCCGCGCCCGACCCGCCGCGTGATCCCTTCGCGCTGCTTTCGCCGATTGCCCGAGAATTCCACGCCCCCACTATGGGAACTGCCCCCGGAAAATCCGGGGGCGCTGCCGCGGGGAAGGGGAGAACGCCCAGCACAGGAGGCGTCATGGCAATCATCAGGGCACCGAGGGTCCGCACACCCTCCATCTACACGCCGTTCACCACGATGAACGAGCTCGAGAACCGGATCCGCCGCTTCTTCGACGATCCGCTCACCTTCGAGCCCCTCACCACCCCGATCGGCTTCGTGCCGGCCACCGAGATCGTGGAGACCTCCGAGGCCTTCATGATCACCGTGGAGCTCCCGGGGCTGACGGCGAAGGACGTGGACGTGAGCTGGGAGAACGAGATGGTCACCATCCGCGGGGAGAAGACCGAGGAGAAGGTGAACAAGGAGGAGGAGAAGGACTGGAAGTACTACATGGTCGAGCGGAGCTACGGCTCCTTCAACCGGACCTTCACCCTGCCGCGCGGGGTGGATCCCGACCATGCGGAGGCGAACTTCACCAACGGCGTGCTCACCCTGAAGCTGCCGAAGCTCCCCGCCATGAAGGCGGTGGGGAAGAAGATCGCCATCGGCGAGAAGAAGTAGGCGGGGCACGCGGGTGCCGGCGGGCACGGGGGGTGCAAGAGCCCGCCGGCACATGCGCTTCGTCATCGCCACACTCCATTTCTCCGGCCTCGGTTTCGCCGTCCGGCTGCAGGACGAGGGTCACGAGGTCCTGATGGCCTGGCGGCCGATCGAGGACCGACGGCTCCAGGCCCGTCATGCCCTCCTCGGCGAGGGGCTCGTTCCCCGGCGCCCCTTCGCCGAGGTGTTCGCCGACCGCGAGGCCTTCCGCGACGCCTTCTGGGTGTGGGACGAGAACCACAGCCCCGACGAAAACGAGATCCTCCGTGCCGAGGGGTTCCAGGTGCTCGGCGGGGGGCGCTACCCCGACACGATGGAGCACGACCGCGACGCGGCCCTCCGCTTCGTGAACGAGTACGGCCTCCAGCCCCCGCCCTCCGAGCCCTTCCGCGACCGCGACGCCGCGCTGCGCTTCCTCGACGGCAAGCCGGACACCGCGTACGTCTTCAAGCCCGACTACGGGGAGACCTTCGAGACCTGGCTCCCCCAGTCCACCGATCCGCGCGAGGCCAACGCCGAGCTGCGGCAGCACCTGAAGACCCTCGAGAGCGACACCCCCTTCGTGCTCCAGGAGCGGAAGGAGGGGATCGAGACGAACGTCGAGGTCTGGTTCGTGGAGGGGGAGCCCCGCTTCGCCTTCATGACCCTGGAGTCGAAGAAGAAGCTGGTCGCGGACCTGGGGGACCTGGTGGGGTGCGCCTTCGACTTCTCCTTCGTGATCCCCCTCGACTGCCGGGCGGTGCGGGAGAGCGTGGGGAAGCTCTTTCCCGCCTACCGGAAGATGAAGTACACCGGGTTCGGCGACGCGAACTTCATCGCCGCCCGCGACGGGATCTGGTTCTTCGAGAAGTGCGAGCGGTTCGGGTACAACGCCCACCCGAACCTCTTCTGGACCCTCAATCGCGCCCCCCTCGGCGAGACCTTCGCCGCCCTGGTGCGCGGCGACTTCGCCCCCGACTTCGCCCCCGGCTTCGGCGCCACCTGCTCCATGTACATGGACCACCCGGCGCAGGGGAAGGCGGTGATCTTCCCGGAGGCCATCCGCCCGTCGCTCTACCTGATGGACACCTATCGGGAGGGGGAGGCGCTCCTCACCGCCGGGTACAACGAGAGCGTGGTGATCGCCACCGGCCACGGGTACACCATCCCCACGGCGTGGGAGGCGTGTCTCGCCCTGGCCTGGCAGGTGAAGTTCCCCGGGCGGTCGTTCCGGGTGGATGGGGCAGGGACGGACTATCCCTCGTCGCCGATCCGGCGGTACGAGGCGCTCAAGGCGATGGATTACATCTGAACTTCAACTGACGGCTTCCAGCTTCCGGCTCTCGGCTCTCGGCTCTCGGCCTCGAAATCGGAAGCGCGCCTGGGCCGCTTCGCGGCCCTCTAGCGCGCACACCTCGTGAGGTTCCCCGCCGAGGCGATCGAGCGCGCGCGCCCCCGCGCGCCGCTCGCTTCCGAATTCGTGCCGAGGCCTGACGCCTGACGGCCGAGGCCCTCGCCCTCGCCGTTGCAGTTCGCTGGTGGGTTGGGGAACGGCAACGACCGGCACGGGTCGCGGGATCGACGGCCAAGGGCGTGGGGCTTCGGGCTTCGGGCCTCGGCACGAACCCGGAAGCGCGCCTGGGCGGCTGCGCCGCCCTTTAGCGCGCGAACGGCATGAGGTTGAACGGCGCCGGATAAGGACGGTCGAGAGCGCGCGCCCCCGCGCGTCGCTCGCGTCCGGATTCGTGCCGAGTCCCGAGGGCCGAGAGCCGGCGGCCCTCAGTTGCAGTTCCCGGACGCCCAATCGTCCTCAACCGGAGACAGCAGATCTAACGCAAGACTTGAACGGACCGAGCGAACCATGTATGGCGTAGAGCGTTACAGCAGTTCACCTGCTCCGGCTTCGAGCTTGCCTTTTTCCGCGGGCGACTACCTCATCGGATGCCCGTTCATGCGCCCCTCCTTCGTTCGTCCCGCCGCCCTCGCCCTCCTCGCCTCCGCGGCCCTCGCCCTTCCGGCCCTCGCACAGCGCGCCGATCCCGCTGCCCGCCCCGCCGACATCACCCTCTCTCCCTATGCCGGCGTCGCCGTCTTCGGCGACCTCTCCGGAAGCTCCATCGGCGGCATCGGGCTCTCCACCTCCGCGGGCACCGTGTTCGGCGGGCAGGTGGGGATCCCCCTCTCGCCCCGCGCCGCCCTGATCGGGAACGTCGCCTACGGGAGCGGCGACATCAGCGTCGGGGTCCCCCTCGTGGGCGGCGTCACCCTGGGGACCACCACCCTGCTCCTCGCCGACGTGGGGCTCGAGGTCGTCCTCACCGAGCCCGGGCAGCTGATGGGCGGGGTGCGTCCCTTCCTCCAGGGCGGGGGCGGCGTCATGCGTCGCAAGCTCTCCGGGTTCGGCGTGAGCACGGAAGCGAACGACGCGGCCTTCAATGTCGGGGGCGGTGCCGACCTCTCCCTCGGCCGCAACGTGGGGCTCCGCCTCATGGCCAAGGACTACATGGGCAAGTTCGACCTTCAGGAGGCCACCTCCGTCCCGCTCCAGACGAAGATGACCCACAACTGGATGCTCACCGCGGGGTTGAAGCTCGACCTGTAGCCCCGCCGTCATCCTGAGCGGCAGCGAAGGATCCGGCCCCGGTGCGCCAGCGCCGGATCCTTCGCTGCCGCTCAGGATGACTGCAACGGCCTGGTGCGCCGGGGCCAGGTCCTTCCCCTTCACTACGCTCAGGGTCAGGATGACTGCAACGGCCCGGCCTGTTGGCCCGCGGCGTTGAAGTTGTCGTCCCGCATGGCGATCTTACCGCCGTGCCCCGCTCCTCTCCCCACCTCATCATCGCCGATCGCGACGCGGAGTCCCTCTCTCCCGCCGATCGCGCCCAGGTCAAGGCCGACGCCATGTACCGCGCCGCCCTCGACTGCTGCTACCACCACGAGCGCTACGGCCGCCTGCTGACGCGCCCAGCCCTCGAGGCGGAGCACCAGCTGGCCAGCCAGATGTGCGCCCTGTGCGACGAGGCGCTGGGAAAGATGGCGGCGATCTACGAGAGCGCCGCCGCCCGCCTCCAGCCCGAGGGAGACAACCCCCGCCCTGACTGGTGGCAGAAGGCCAACGGCCTCTGGCACGCCAGCCGCGAGTACCACCGGCGGCACGGCGGATGCGACCGCATGACGCGGCGCCTCACCGAGCATGGCCCCGACGCCCTCACGGAGCTGATGGTCGAGTTCGAGCTCGAGCAGTCGGCCCTGATGGCCCTTCGCCAGGCGGCGGAGGCGTACCACAAGGTCCGCCCCGACCTCGCCTGACCTCCTTCGTTCCGCAGATGCCCACAACCAGGAAGTCCAGCCGTCCGCCCCGCACGGCGCCCTCGAAGCGCGCCTCCGCCCCCGCCACCGCGCCCACCAGGGGCGCCGGCGGCGACGCCATCCCCGACGCGCAGAACCCCTGGTTCGAGCTGCGGCGCTCCCCCATCCAGGGGCTCGGCGCCTTCGCGACGAAGCGGATCCCCAAGGGCACCCGCATCATCGAGTACACCGGCGAGAAGATCTCCAACGAGGAGGCCGACCGCCGCTACGACGACACGAAGATGCGCCGCCACCACACCTTCCTGTTCATCCTGAACAGCAAGTGGATCCTCGACGCGGCCCACGGCGGCGGCCCGGCGAAGTACATCAACCACTCCTGCGACCCGAACTGCGAGGCGGTCACCGTGGCGGGGCGGCGCATCTACATCGAGGCGATCCGCACCATCCAGCCCGGCGAGGAGCTGCTGTACGACTACCAGTACGAGCGCACCGAGGACCACACCGCGGAGGACGAGGAGTTCTACCGCTGCCTCTGCGGCGCCCCCAACTGCCGCGGCACCATCCTCGCCCCCCCGGCGAAGCCCGCCCCGAAGAAGAAGGCGGCGGCGAAGAAGAAGCAGGGCGCCGCGAAGAAGAAGCGCGGGACCACCGCGAAGAAGAAGTCGTCCGGCACCCCGCCCCGGCGTCGCCGCGCGGCCTGACCATGCGGGACGCGCGCGGCGCCGCGGTCGACGAGGGAGTGCGCGCGGAGCGGGGGAGCGGGGCGATCGGCCTCCTCCTCCGCGACGCCATCGACTACGCGGGACTCTTCCCTCCCGCCGCCCTCGCGATGCCCCAGGCGGTGGAGCAGTACGCGCGCTACCTCCGCAGCGACGACCGCTGGGCCCTCGGCCGCTTCGTCGTCCAAGCCACCCGGCTCGACGAGCTGGCCGCGGCCGCCGCTCACATCACCCTGCGCGCCGGTGAGCCCGGGGCGCACTGGCGGGTGAGCGCCCTCCTCGGCGACGCCGCCGCGGAGCTCCCCATGGTCGCCGCCTTCAACGACCGGCGCGGCGTCGAGGTGCCCGGCACCCCGGGCGACGCACGCGTCGACTCCGTGGAGCTGAAGGCGGCGACCACCGCCGGCGTCGCCGCCGCGGGGCGGGCGATCCCGCGGGACCTGGCCGCGTACGTGGAGATCCCGCTGCTGGGGGCGGGGGACCAGCGTCCCCTCGTCGCGGCGATCGCCGACGCGGGACTCCGCGCGAAGGTGCGCACCGGGGGCGTCACCCCCGAGGCCTTCCCCTCGCCCACGGAGGTGGCGCGCTTCATCGCCGCCTGCGTCGAGCTCGCGGTCCCCTTCAAGGCCACCGCCGGCCTGCACCACCCGCTGCGCGCCGAGTACCGGCTCACGTATGCGCCGGACAGCCCGCGCGGGGCGATGTTCGGCTTCCTCAACGTCTTCGCCGCCACCGCGCTGCTGCGCGAGGGGGGCTCCATCGCCGAGGCGGCCGGGCTGCTGGGGGAGGCCGACCCGCACGCCCTCCAGGTGACCGCCGACGCCATCTGCTGGCGCGGGCACCGGTGGGGGAGCGACGCGATCGCCGGCATGCGCGCGCAGCTCGCCGGCTTCGGCTCCTGTTCCTTCCGCGAACCGCTCGACGACCTCACCGCGCTCGGACTCCTGTGACCGACGAAGGCCGCACCCCACCACCCGATCCCGCCGCCGAGTCGCGGCTCGACGACACGCATCGCCCCGGCCTGGAGTGCTGGGTGGAGGGCGCGTCGAAGCACCCCGACTTCCCGATCCAGAACCTCCCGCTGTGCGTGTTCGACGCGCCCGGGGAGGCGCCGCGGGTGGGGATCGGGATCGGCGACATGATCCTCGACCTGAGCGCCGTGATCGACGCGGGGCTCATGGATACCCTTCCGCCCGACGTGGCCGCGGCCTCGCGCGACCGCTCGCTCAACGCGCTCATGGCGCTGGGCCGACCCGCCGCGCGGGCGCTGCGCCGCGCCGCCTCGCTCCTCCTCCGCACCGACACGGAAGAGGGGCGCTTCGCCCGCGGGGTCGACGCGTCGCGGATCCTGGTGGCGCAGGACCAGGTGCGCCTCCTAGTGCCCGCGGTGATCGGCGACTACACCGACTTCTATGCCTCGGTGTACCACGCCACGAACGTGGGGAGCATGTTCCGGCCGGACAACCCGCTCCTCCCCAACTACAAGTGGGTCCCGATCGGGTATCACGGGCGCGCGTCGTCGATCGTGCCCAGCGGCACCGCGGTGCGGCGCCCGCGCGGCCAGCTGCGCGACGATCCGTCGCAGCCCCCGGTGGTCGCCCCCACCCGGCGGCTGGACTACGAGCTCGAGGTGGGGGCCTTCGTCGCCGGCGGCAACGCGCTCGGCGAGCCGATCCCGATCGACCGGGCGGAGGAGCACCTCTTCGGGCTCTGCCTGGTGAACGACTGGTCCGCCCGCGACATGCAGACCTGGGAGTACCAGCCGCTGGGGCCCTTCCTCGCGAAGAACTTCGCGACGACGGTGTCCCCGTGGGTGGTGACCCTCGACGCGCTGGTCCCCTTCCGTGCGCCGGCCTTCGCGCGCGCCGAGGGGGACCCGTCGCCGCTGCCGTACCTGGCGAGCGGGGAGAACGAATCGGGGGGCGGCTTCGACATCACCCTCGAGGTGCACCTGCGGAGCGCGAAGATGCGCGACGAGGGGAAGGAGGCGGTGCGCCTCTCGCGGTCGCAGTTCACCGGGATGTACTGGACCCTCGCGCAGATGCTCACCCACCACGCGAGCAACGGGTGCAACCTGCGCCCCGGGGACCTGATCGCCAGCGGCACCGTGTCGGGGCCGGAGAAGGACCAGCGGGGCTGCCTCCTGGAGCTCACCTGGCGGGGCGGGGAACCGATCACCCTTCCCACCGGGGAGGAGCGTCGCTTCCTCGAGGACGGCGACGAGCTGGTGATGCGCGCCTGGTGCGAGCGCGACGGCTTTGCCCGGATCGGCTTCGGGGAGTGCCGCGGTGAAGTGCTCCCGCCGGAGCGGCGCGACTCGTCGCAGTCGTCCTGAGCGGCCGCCGGCGTTGGTTCCGGTGCGCCGGCCGGGGGCGCGATCCCATCGCGCCGGCCGAATGGGGTGAGAAAACAGGAAAACAACGATACGAGCGATTGCTCCGTGCGCATCGGGTGGCTCCGATGCACCGGCCAGACGGGGTGACGACCAGGGGGTACCAACTGGACCTGCTGATCGCTCCTCCTCGATCCATGATTCCCGGCCCGTGAAGCGGAACCCTGGATGTTCTCGGAGGGACGAGGCGTTTTCGCTCTTTTCCTGTTTTCTCACCCCATTCGGCCGGCGCACCGGAGCCCCGAGCGCCGCACGGAGCGATCAGGGGTTCCAGCCGGTACCCCCTCATCGTCACCCCCGTCTGGCCGGTGCGAGAAAGGACCGCTGCGCACGGAGCGACGCGGTCCTTTCCATGTTTTCGTGCTTTCTCACCCGAACGGTCCGGCGCGATCGAGCCGCGCCCGACCGCCGGGCGCGAAAGGCTACCCGGCCTTCTTCACGAGCAGCCGCTGCCCCGCCTTGATGGTGTTGCTCGTGCCCATGTCGTTGAGGGTGCGGAGCAGCTCCGGCGTCGTGCCGTAGAGGTTCGCGATCGAGCCGAGCGCCTCCCCGCCGCTCACCACGTGATACCGGGGCTTCTTCGCGTCGCGCAGGGCGGCCTCCCGGGTCGCGGCGATCGCGCGCTCCATGGCCACGCGCCGCCGCCCCTCGGCGAAGTTCGCGGCGTGCTCCCAGCCGAGGATGCGGCGCAGGGAGTCGGCGTTCGCCCAGCTGTTCGAGGGGACGGCGAGGGTCACGTCCCCGCTGGGCGCGTCGACGACGAGGCCACGGGCGAGCTGGAAGAAGGTGCGCCCGCTGCGGACGTTGGTGGTGGTGTCGATCGGGAAGTCGCGCTGCATGAACGCGGGGGGCGCATCCGGCGACGACACGAGGTCGCGCGGCACGAGCCCCAGGTAGATCAGGCGCTTGTCGGTGAGGACGAGCACCCCGCGCGTGGCGCGGTAGTAGTTGAGGGGGCTGCGCTGGAAGACGGAGACGAGCTGGCGGACCCGCTCCCCCGGCTGGAGCACGGTGAGCCGGAGCTCGCGCTCGGTGAGGGCCCGGGCGTCGCGCGGCTCGCTCTGCGCGAGGTGGAGGGCGAGCTGGATGACGACCACTACCGTCATGATGGCAGCCAGCCAGAGCGGGTAGCGGACCCATGGGTGGAACCGACGTCCCCGCTTGCGCTTATCGGAGATCTTGAGGGCGCGGATAGGAACGGCGGGCCCAGCCGGAGTGGCAGGATCAGCGGGCGCGTCAGGTGATTTCATGCGATTTCGGGTAGGAAAAATGGTGCCCGGGGGTTAGCCTTCCGGGATGCGACGAACGACGACTCTCCTCCGCCAGTTGCTGCTGGCGCTGGGAGCCGCCGCGACGGTGGTCTTCACAGCGCAGCAGGTACGTCCCGCCTTTTTCTCGAAGACCAGCGTAGCGCAGCGTGTCCTGGCGGTCCCGCGTGTCACGGGGGACTCCGGCGTGTTCCGGCTCCCCTGGCTTCACGCGCCGGCCGACCTGGCGATGCGGACCCCCGAATTCGAGCGGGATCGCCTCGCCTTCACGCGCGACCTGCTCGCCACGGGGAACCTGACCCCCACCCGCGCCACACGCATTGCCGATGCCGCGGTGCGCCAGGCCTACCGTGATCGCATCCCGCCGGCCCTCGTGCTGGGGGTGATGCTGGTGGAGAACGACGAGTTCAAGCCGTCGGCGCGCTCCAAGGTAGGGGCGGTGGGGCTGATGCAGATCATGCCGCGCATCTGGCGACCCACGCTCGGGAAGAAGTTCGGCACCAACCTGAAGGAAGACACGGTCAACGTCCGCTATGGCGTCTTCATCCTGCGGGTCTTCCACGACGAGACCGCGCGGGCGCTCACGCCGAAGGAAGGCTATCGCAAGGCGCTGCTGGCGTACAACGGGTGCGTGACCGGGAAGAACACCCGCGGGTGCCATCGCTATCCCGAGGTGGTGAAGCGGCGGGTGGTGCAGGGGGCGCGCAACAGCTGCGCCGGCCGCACCTTCGACCAGTGCGTGGTGGAGCCCCTCTGGCTCCGGAAGCGCGTCGACCGCCTCGCGCTCCGCGGCGCCGACTGATCCCCGGCGGGCGTCCCGCCCCCGCCCTGGCACGACCGACCGGCAGGACCCCCACCGCACGGCCCCCCCGACCACGACATGACCCGCATCGTCTTCGAGGCGCTGCACGAGGGCGTCGAGCCCCCGCAGCGCGCCACCGCCGGCTCGGCGGGGTACGACCTCCGCGCCTACCTGGTGCAGCGGACCCTCACTTGCTCCGACGGCACGAAGCTCTGGACGGTGGAGACCGGGGAGGGGAACGGCGCGTCGGTGACGCTGGAGCCCGGGCAGATGGCGCTCATCCCCCTCGGCTTCAAGGCCCGCCTCCCCGAGGGATTCGAGGCGCAGGTGCGCCCGCGCAGCGGGGCGAGCTTCAAGCGGGGGATCGTGATCCCCAACGCCCCCGGCACCATCGACGCGGACTATCCTGACGAGTGGATGGTCCCGGTGCGGAACGGGACCGCGCAGCCGCTCCGCATCGAGCACGGGGAGCGGATCGCCCAGGTGATCCTGCAGCGCTACGACGTGATGGACTGGGCCACCGGGACGGTGGCGCAGACCACCGACCGGGCGGGGGGGTTCGGAAGTACCGGGCATTGATTGTCATTCCGAGCGAAGCGAGGAACCTTCGTTGCCGGCGGTAGTGGCCACTTCGGTGGGTGAGAAGGTTCCTCGCGTTCGCTCGGAATGACACCGCGGCTCAGAGCATCCGCCGCATCCCGTACAGCACCCGCCCCGCGGCCCGCTGCCAGAGCGGGAACGCATTGAACGCCTCGAGCGTGATCTCGCGCGCGTAGCCCAGGTCCTGCTCGAAGATCCCCTCGAGCCGCTGCGCGGTCCCGGCGTCGTGGAACGCGAGCATCGTTTCGTCGTTGAACGCCAGGGAGCGGTTGTCGAAGTTCATCGTCCCCACCGCGCCGAAAAGCGAGTCGGCGACCAGCGTCTTCGCGTGGTGCATCGCGGGCTGGAACTCGAAGATGCGCACCCCGCCGCGGAGGAGCAGGGGATAGGCGGCGCGGCTCGCGTAGAGCACCGACTTCGCGTCGCTCTCCTCGCAGGGGAGGAGGAGCCGCACGTCGGCCCCGCGCTCCACCGCGTGGGTGATCAGCCCCACGAAGTCGGCGTCGGGAACGAAGTAGGCGTTGGTGATCCAGAGGCGCTTCCGCGCGCTGGCGATGATCAGGGCGATGAAGCGCTCGGCGGCGGTGCTCCCGATGGTGGGCGCGGCGTGCAGCACGCCGGCCATGACCCCCTCTCCCGGCTGCTCCCGTTCGTTGGCGTCGCGGCTGGCGGGGAAGAAGGCGTCGCCGGTGAGGAGGTTCCCCGTCGCCTCGGCCCATCCGGCGGCGAAGGTGGCCTGGAGCTGGGCGACGCTGGGGCCGGTGAAGCGGGCGGTCGTGTCGCGCCACTGGTCGTGGGTGTGCCCGTCGCCGAGCCACTTGTCGTCGATGCCGAACCCCCCGGTCCAGCCGATGGTGGCGTCGCAGGTGGCGACGCGGATGTGCGAGCGGGTGTACGCCTTTTCCAGGGCCCACCAGTTCACGGGGCGGAAGGTGGCCACTTCCACGCCGGCGCGCTCCAGGCTGGCGAGGTATTCCCCCTGGAGCTTCTGCGCGCCGAAGGCGTCGCGGAGGAAGAGCACCTTCACCCCCGCCTTGGCCCGCTCGCACATGATGTCGTGGAAGGTGTCGGCGACCTTCCCGGGCTGGGCGTAGTACATCTGGAGGGTGATCGAGCGCTGCGCGCTGCGCATGTCGTCCCAGAGGCGCGGATAGGTCTCGTCGCCGCAGGTGCAGAGCTCCACGGTGTTCCCGGGGATCAGGTTCACCTTGGCGAGGAGCTCGAGGTTGGCGAGGAAGCGCGGGTCCTCGATGGGGGCGGCCTCGCTGGCGCGGGTGCTCGCCTGGACCCGCTTCACCGGGGTGCCGCGGGTCACGAACCGGATCCCGATGACCGTGAAGATCAGGACGGGGACGAGCGCCAGGAACAGGAGGCCGTTGTTCATGGCC
>DASWVQ010000038.1:0-8426 GCA_036401195.1 Gemmatimonadaceae bacterium | reverse complement strand
GAGCGCGCGGAGCTCGCGTGGCGCTTTCGCGAAGCCGCGTACCGGGCCGGCGCATGGCCCGTCTTCTACCAGGTCTCGCGCGCATCGCTCGATCTCTACGTCGACCTCGGGCTCACCCTCCTCAAGCTGGGCGAGTCCGCGGTGGTCCCCCTCGCCGGCTTCTCCCTCGAGGGGCCGGAGCGACGCGCGCTGCGGCGCGGCGTGCGCGAGGCGTCGCGCGCGGGGTGCACCTTCGAGGTCGTCCCGGCCGGGGCGGTCCCCGCTCTGCTTCCCGAGCTCCGCGTCGTCTCCGACGCCTGGCTCCATGCGCGGCGCGTCCGGGAGAAGGGCTTCTCCCTCGGCCGATTCGACGAAGGCTACCTCGCCCACTTCCCGCTCGCGATCGTGCGCCGCGAGGGCGAGGTCGTGGCCTTCGCCAACCTGTGGACCACGGCGTCCCGGGAGGAGCTGTCCGTCGACCTGATGCGGCACCTGCCGTCGGCCCCCCCCGGGACCATGGATTTCCTCTTCGCCGAGTTGATGCTGTGGGGCGCCCGGCAGGGCTATGCCCGTTTCGACCTCGGGATGGCGCCCCTCTCCGGCTTCGAGGGGCGGGCGCTCGCCCCATCGTGGCACCGTGTGGCGCGCGCGGTGTTCGCGCTCGGCGAGCACTTCTACAACTTCCAGGGCCTGCGCCGGTACAAGGAGAAGTTCCGCCCGGTATGGGAACCGAGATATCTCGCCGCGCCGGGGGGACTGCACCTCCCGCGGGTCCTCGCCAACGTGGCCGCCCTCGTGGGTGGCGGCATCGCCGGGGTCGTGTCGCGGTGACGCGCCTGCTCCTCGCCGTCCTCCTCGCCTCGCTCGGCGCCTCCCTCCAGCCGCCGGCGGACCTCCCGGTGATCGAGACCCCGACGGCGCAGCCCGGCCGCTCGATGGCCCTGCTGATCACCGGCGATGGGGGATGGGCCGCCGGCGACCGGGCGCTCGCCCGGGGGCTCGCCGACGCCGGCGTCCCGGTGGCCGCGATCGATGCCCGCGCATACTTCTCGAAGCCCCGATCGCCGGGGGAGGCGGCCGCCGACTGGGAGCGCGTGGCGCGGTGGTACCTCGCGCGCTGGCATCGCGACAGCCTCCTGGTGATCGGCTACTCCCGGGGCGCCGACGTCTCCCCGTTCATCGTCAATCGCCTCCCCATGGATCTTCGCGCGCGGGTGCGGATGCTGGTGATGATCGGGCTGTCCCCCCGCGCCAGCTTCCAGTTCCACTGGGTCGACCTCGTGCGCGACGTCGCACGGCCGACCGACCTCCCCACCCGTCCCGAAGTGGAGAAGCTGCGGGGGCTGCCGATGCTCTGCATCTCCGGAGCGGAGGAGGAGGGATCGCTCTGTCCCGCGCTGGATCCCTCGCTCGCCACCCGCCTCGTGCACGGGGGGAAGCACGTCATGTCGGCCGACGACGGCCGGGCGATCGCGACCACCGTCCTCGCCACCCGTTCATGAACGGGCGGGGCGGCCCCGGCAGCGCCTCACCCCTGCGGGTCGCGCGCGAACACGAGCGTCAGCCGGTTCCCGTCCTGCGACATCAGCGCCGGGGTCCATCCCCCCCGGCTTCGCTCGTTGAGGAGGTCGGTCAACGCGTCCTCGTCCTCGCGGACGTGGCGGGTGAGCCGCACCATCACCGCCTGGTATTCTTTCATGCGCGCGAAGATACTAGCTTCCGCCGCATGGACACCACCCCGGCGTTTCCCACCCTGCGGCTCGTCACCCACCCGCTGGTGCAGCACAAGGTGACCATGCTCCGCGATCGTCGGACTCCCACCAAGCAGTTCAAGGAGCTGGTGGACGAGATCGCGATGCTCATGGCCTACGAGGCCACCTCCGACCTCGCGCTGGAGCCCACCCCGGTGGAGACGCCGCTCGAGCACACCACGGGGATGCAGGTGGCGGGGAAGAAGCTCACCCTCGTGCCCATCCTCCGCGCGGGGCTGGGGATGGTGGAGGGGATCGCGCGCCTCGTCCCCTCGGCGCGCGTGGGCCACATCGGCCTGTATCGCGATCACGACACCCTCGAGCCGGTGGACTATTACTTCAAGGTCCCCGGCGACGCGGCGGAGCGCGACTTCTTCGTGCTCGACCCCATGCTCGCCACCGGCGGGAGCGCGGCCGCCGCGGTGAGCTCGCTCAAGCGCGCGGGCGCGGAGCGGATCCGCTTCCTGTGCCTCGTGGCCGCCCCGGAGGGCGTGCGGCGCCTGGCCGAGGCGCACCCCGACGTGATGATCTACGCCGCGGCGCTCGACCGCGAGCTGAACGAGCACGGGTACATCCTGCCCGGACTCGGCGACGCGGGCGACCGGCTGTTCGGGACGCGCTGAACGAGGGTCTTCCCGCCGCAAACCGCCAAGGGGGATGACGGCGAACGGACTGATGAAGTGATCGTCCTCACGCAACACAAAGTCCCGTGCGCCGGGTTGGCGAACGGGACTTTGTGCAGAGAGGAGCGATCAGTCGTTTCAGCCCGGTCCCCCTCATCCCCACGGGACGTTGCCGGCGGGAGGATGCCCGACCCTACCCGAACCACTCCCGCGGACAATCGCGCTGCTGCTTCGCGGCGTCGATCACCCACTGCTGCGACGCGGGATCCATCACCTCGCCCGGCACCCGGTCGAACCAGGCCCGCGCCGCGCGCCCGTCGCCCACGCGGCGCCAGAGCTCTCCCACGAGGTAGGTGAGCACCGCCCGCTCGTCGGCGCCCACGCCGTCGAAGGAGCCGAGCGACTCCTCGAACTTCCACGCCGCCTTGCGGCGGAAGAAGCGCTCGGCCTCGATGTCTCCCTCGTCCACGCAGCACCAGGCCGCCCGCAGCAGCAGGTCGGCCACGTGCCGCGGCTCGAGCCCCTGCCATTCGGCCACCTTCGCCGCGGCCTCGTACTTCTCCGATCCGGTCATCTGTCCCGAGGCGGCCAGCGGCGCGAGCTCGTTCCACACCTGCTCCTTCAGGATCGGCGTGACCTCCGTCTCCTCCGTGAAGTCGCGCTCCGACCCGGAGTACCCGCAGCGGGCGCAGGTATGGATCAGGTAGGGCAGCGGCTGCGTGCCGGCCGCGCGTTCGTGGAAGTCCGTGCGCTTGCCGCCAAAGGAATTGGTCGACACCACCGCCTGCGAACGGAACGCCGTTTCGCAGACTGGACACCGAAGCTCGATTGCCTGAAGTGTGGTCATGGATGCTGCTCCCTGCTCCCTGGGCGCCCCTTGTGATGGTGGACGCTGCCTCCTGGAACGAGGGAAAAGGAATTTCCGTGCCATGTGACGTCCCGCCGCCAAACGCGCCATCCGTACTCTTGTTCGGCATGGAGGGGCCCGCTATCATTCCGCGTCTGCTTGTTCCCTGCCTGAGCGACACCGCGCGTGACGCGCGCCACATGAGGAGCCGACGCCCGATCGAATGCTGATCAACCTGCTCCCCGACTTCCTCGCTGTTCTCGAGAGCACGGATCGCGTCGCGGCGTACCAGCAGTACTTCGCCTCCCACCAGCGCCTCCTCGAAGGGTACTGGCAGAACTACGTCGTCGATCCCGAGGGACCGCACTTCCTCGAGGTCGTGCGCGGGTTCGTGCACGCCGACTTCTCCGACCTGCGTACCATGCTCGCGCGCGTCGACGTCGTCGCCCTCGCGCGCGCGGCCGAGGCGCGCACGGCGGAGCTGCTCGCCCCCGACGTGGACATCGACGTGGTGCTCATGGTCGGCGTCGGCGCCGCCAACGCGGGAGAGCTGGTGATCGGGGGGCGCGGCACCGCCTTCGTCTGCCTCGAGCACTTCACCGGCGTGGCCAATCCCGGGACGCAGGGGCTCGGCCTCGAGCCGGAGCTCATCCCCCTCTGGCTCGGCCACGAGATCACGCACGCCGTGCGGTACACGTCGCCCACCAGTCGCAGCATGCTGCGCGCGCTGGTGGACGAGGCCGGCGGGTACTACTCGTACTGGGAGACGGGGCGGCGTGCCCCGTTGCGGGAGTTGCTCGTCAATGAAGGGCTCGCCGTGGAGGTCTCCCAGGCGGTGAGCCCGGGCCATGCGGCCTGGGAGTACTTCGGCTACGGGCGGAAGGAGTACGCGCGGGTGCGCGAGCTCGAGCCCATCATCGCGCGGGCGGTGTCCGGGGACCTCGACCGGGCGGGACTCGGCCTCCGCCTGCGCTACCTCTCCGGCGGGATGAGCGACGAGGCGCGAACCGCCGATCGCTGGGTCCTGCCGGAGCGCAGTGGGTACTTCGTGGGCGCGCGCATGGCGCACGCCGCCATCGCGGAGCACGGGTTCGCGTGGGCCGTCCGCGCGAGCGCCGAGGAGATCACCGAGCTCGCACGCGCCGCAGCCGCTTCCGCCTGAGGCGGTGGCGAGGGGGGACGATGACGGACGAGCGCCGGAAGCGACTGACGCTGCGGGAGCTGCTCGACGAGATGATCGCCCACACGCGCGACATCTCCAACCGCGCGCGCACCATGTCCGACGAGGAGCTGGAGTACGCGCGGCAGCGCCTGGAGTGGCTCGCGGACGAGATCTGGGCCGAGGCGGTGAAGGGGACGCCGGAGTAGCGGCCGTCACTTTCCCACGCAGAACCGCTCGAACAGCCGGCCGAGCACCTCCTCCACCCCCACCGCCCCCACCAGCTCCTCCAGCGCGCCCACCGCGGCGCGCAGGTGGACCGCCGCGACGACCGCCGGCAGGCGCTGCTCCCGCCACCCGTCACGGAATCGCTCCAGCTCCTCCTTGGCCCGTTCCACGGCGACGCGATGTCGCGCGCGCGTGAGCATCGGCTCGTCGCCCGGGGGCGCGATCCCCTCGCCATCGAGGACCGCGGTCACCCCCTCGAGCAGCGCGTCGAGCCCCTCGCCGGTCGTGGCGCTCACTGCGATCGCCGGCGCCACGTCGCCCGCCCGCGCGTCGCCGGTCGCGAGGTCCGCCTTGGTCCGCACGCGGAGCACCGGCGCCGCCGTGCGCGTGGCGAGCGTTCGCGCGAGTCCCTCCAGCGAGGTCGCGTCGTCGGCGCAGGCGAGCACGAGGTCGGCCGCCCGCAGGTACCGCTCGCTCACCTCGATCCCGAGCCGCTCCACCAGCTCATCGGTGTCGCGCAGCCCGGCGGTGTCCACCAGTCGCAGCGGCCACCGGCCGCCATCCACCACCGCCTCCAGCGCGTCGCGCGTGGTTCCGGGCACCGGCGTGACGATCGCCCGCTGGTGGCCGAGGAGGGCATTGAAGAGGGAGCTCTTCCCCGCGTTGGGGGCGCCGGCGATCACCACCAGGGCCCCCTCCCGCACCAGCTCTCCCGCCTTCGACGTCGCGAGCAGCGTGTCCAGCGCGCGGTCGATCGCGTCGACCGCCCCCGCGATGCGCGCGGGGGCGACGGGCCCGTCGTCCTCCTCCGGGAAGTCGATGTCGTAGGCGATCAGCGCCTCGAGCTCGAGCAGCGCGTCCCGCAGTCCGTCGATCCGGCGCGAGAGCCCACCGTCGAGCTGCTGCAGCGCGGCGCGGTGCCCCGCGCGTGATCCGGCGGTGGTGAGGTCGGCCACCGCCTCCGCCTGCAACAGGTCCATCTTGCCCGCGAGCACCGCGCGCCGAGTGAACTCCCCGGGAAGCGCCTGCCGCGCCCCCTGCGCCAGCAGCGCCTCGAGCACGAGCGCGGGCACCAGCCCCCCGCCGTGCGTGATGATCTCGACGGCCTCCTCGCCGGTGTACGAGTGCGGCGCGTCGTAGCGCAGGACGACGGCGTCGTCGAGGGGCTCGCCCGCGGGACCCCGCACGCGCGCCCTCGTGGCCACGCGGGGGGCCCCCGGCCAGGGCGCGATCATCCCGCGCAGCAGCGCGTGCGTCCCGTGGCCGCTCACCCGCACCACCGCCAGGGCGCCGCGACCCGGCGCCGTCGCGATGGCGGCGATCACGTCGTCGGGGAAAAGTGGCGCCGGCGACGTTTGGGGATCGGCGGGGGGCGCGGGGCGCGAGGAGGGCGGGATCACCCCCGAAGGCTACTGCGACGCCCCCTCGTCGCGCACCTGCTCCGTCACCTCGAGCGTCTCCCCCGGATCGAGCAGGCGCACGTCCCCCGCCCGGTGGTGCGTCTCGAGCATCGTGCGCAGCCGGTTCACCGCGTCGTACGCCGTGGAGGTCACGTGGTTGAAGGTCCCCCAGTGGTAGGGGATCATGTGCCGCGCACCGAGCAGCTCGAACAGCGCCAGCGCGTCGCCCGACGTCAGGTGCCCCCGCCGGAAGCCGGGCTTCCACCAGGGCGCGTGCCCGATGGGGAGGAGCGCCACGTCGAGTCGCCGCCCCGTCGCCTCCATGCGCCGCGCCACCAGCTCGTGGGTGTCCTCGGTGAGCGCGGTGTCGCCCGCGAAGAAGGCGGTGAAGCGGGCGTGCTCCAGGAGGTACATGTTGGCCGCCGAGCGCCATCGGTCGATGCCATACCGGTTCCCCTTGTGGCGCGCCGCCGCCGCCCGGATGGTCACCTCCCCGATGTTCACCTCCCCGCCGGGTGGCAGGGGCACGGCGTGGCGGTACCCCTTCTTCCAGAGCCACCGCTGCACCGCGGGCGGCGCGAACAGCGGGATGTCGCGCGGCAGCGCGTCGAGCGAGGCGAACGAGAGGTGGTCGGCGTGCGCGTGCGTGAGGAGCAGCGCGTCGAGCCTGGGGAGCTCGGCGAGCGCGATCCCCGGCGCCGAGACGCGGGCGAGGAAGCGGCCGAGGGCGGGATCGAAGTTCGGGTCGGTGAGGATCCGGATCCCGGCGACCTCGAGCAGCAGGGTGGCGTGACCCACGTAGGTGATGCGCATCGGGTCGGCACGCTTGCATCCGCCGGGCCAGAAACGCGAGCGGGGGGCGCGGCATCGCCGCGCCCCCCGCCGCATCGTCCCCCGCCCTCGCGCTACGTCCGCTGGGCCGCCGTGCGCTCCCGGGTGAGGAGCCACTGCTGCGGGAGCGCCACCAGGTTCTGCACCGCGTAATAGAGGTTCAGCCCCGCCGGGAAGCGCCAGAACAGCACCGTCATCATCCCGGGCATCATGTACGCCATCACCTTCGTCTGCGGGTTCGATGGCGTCCCCTTCATCCCGATCAGCGACAGCACCAGCATCGACACGCCCATGAAGACCGGGGTGATGTAGTACGGGTCGTGGAGGGCCAGGTCGGGCATCCACAGGAAGGGAACTCCCCGGAACTCGATCGTGTTCTGGAACACGAAGTAGAGCGCGAAGAGCACCGGCATGGGGAGCAGCATCGGCAGGCACCCCAGCATCGGCGAGAAGGGGCTCATCCCGTGCGACTGGTAGAGCTTCATCAGCGCGTCGCGCTGCTTCTCCGGGTCGTTCTTGTACTTCGCCTGCACCGCCTGCAGCTCGGGCTGGAGCCGCTGCATCTTGATCGAGCTGCGCATCGCGCTCTGGTTCAGCGGCCAGATCGCCACGCGGATCAGGATCCCGAAGAGCACGAGGACCCATCCGTAGCTGAGCTGCGTGGTGTTCTTCATCCACAGCAGCGCGCGCATCACGATGGTGGCGAAGGGCTGCACGATCGCGTGCAGCCAGCCGCCGTAGGGATTCGCGTTCACCAGGTCGCTGCCCAGGGCGTTGAGCCGCTGGTACTTCTGCGGGCCGGCATAGAGCTGGAAGCGCGTCGTGCCCCCGGTGAGCGGCATGACCGCCACGCCGAACGCTTCCACGGGCACGCGCTTGTCCACGCGCCGCCCCCCCTGCATGCGCAGGGCGGTGATCGGCTCCGCGTTCCCTTCCCCCATCACCGCGGCGAGGAAGTACTTGTTGCGCACCGCCACCCAGCGGAATGGCCCGCTGTCGGTGCGCACGGCGAGGCTGTCGAGCTTCGTGAAGTTCACCCCCTCCACGTCCTCGCCCCCCCGCTTGTAGCTGTACGCCAGGTGCGTGAGGTCCTGCACCGTGTCCGCTTCCTGCGTGCGGAGCTGGCGCGGGAGCTCGAGCAGCAGGGCGCTCCCCGCCGGCGCGCCGCTCACCGCCACCTGCACGTGCGCCAGGTGCGCGCCGCTGTCCGCCGGGAGCTGGTAGGTCACGGCCACGCCCTGCCCTCGCGGCGTGGTGCCGCGGTACTCCACCGTGGTGGCGCCATTCGCCGCGCGCGACTGCGTCACTGCCAGCGGGAGGCTCTCGAGCGACACCGTGTCGGGGCCGAGCGCCAGGCGGAACCGGAGCAGGCGGTCGTTCGCGCGCACCAGCTCCACCGGGGTCCCGCGCTTCCCGGGGTAGAGGCTCTGGTACTCGCCGAGCGTCACCGAGGCCGGCGCGGCGCCCGGCGACACGAACCCCCAGGCGCTCCCCCCGGCGTTCACCGTCGTCGTCTCCGCCACCACCGGCATCGGCGCGGCGGCGACCGGCGCTCCCGCGCCGGCCGCGGGCTGCCCCGCCCCGGGGGCCGCTGCAGGCGCGGGGACC
>DASWVQ010000037.1:0-7817 GCA_036401195.1 Gemmatimonadaceae bacterium | reverse complement strand
GCGCAGCGGCGCGCGCAGAAGGGGACGTGGACGTAGAGGTGGCGGGGGTACACGCCCGCAACCTAGCGGGGTTCGTACCACGGGGCCCGGGACAGGGATCGCTGCGCCCGGGCGAGCGCGTGGGATGCCCCCGCGGGACCGGACGGCGCGCCTGCGGCGCGCACGGCCCCGCGGGGGCACCCCATGCGCTCGCCCCCCAACCAACGCGGGATGGCCGCCTTGGTTCGTGATACGGGTGCGCGCCGCCGCGCTCGCGAGGAGGGGCCTTCCCGGGACCGTGCGCGCCGCAGGCGCGCCGTTCGGTCCCGGGGGGGCCCCTCCTCGCGAGGCCCGCGCGACGGCGTGCACCGGCGCGAACAACTCAACGTCGCGCGACCTCGCCGGTGAGCCGGCACTCCACGAGGCCCCGCAGCTCCAGTTCCGTCACGGCCACGAGGCAGCGCTGCACTGGCAGGCCGCTTCTCGTGCAAAGCAGGTCCATGCTCACCGCACCCTTCGCGAGCGCGTCCCACACCACCTTCGGGTCGCCGACGGGGACGTCGACCTGGCGGAGCACGGGGGTGAGTCCGGCGAGCTGCAGGGCGTCGGCGGCACTCGTGATCACCACGGCGCCGTCACGCAGCAGTTCATTTGTCCCCTGGCTCTGCGGCGAGTCGATCGGGCCGGGCACCGCGGCCACCACACGGCCAAGGTCGAGCGAGGCGTGCGCGGTGAGGAGCGCTCCGCTCTTGAACCCGGCCTCCACCACGATCGTGATTCCGGAGAGTGCGGCGATGACCTGGTTGCGACGGGGGAAGCACCCCCTGAACGCACGCATCCCCGGTGGGAACTGCGAAATCACGAGCCCTTCGCGGGCGAGGCGGTGGTGGAGGGCGCGGTGGCCGGCGGGATAGGGGACGTCGGCGCCGGTGCCGAGGACGGCGACCGTGGCGCCCTGGGCATCGAGGGCGGCGCGGTGCGCGGCGGCGTCGATGCCGCGGGCCATGCCGCTCACCACCAGCGCGCCCGCGCGGGCGAAGGCGCGGGCGAGGTCGGTCGCGACGCGCATCCCGTACGGGGTGGCGTCGCGCGTGCCGACGATGGCGATCGCGGGGGCACGCCGCAGGAGTGCCGCGTCGCCCAGGTACCACAACCTCTCCAGCGGTACCGGAAGGTCGCCGAGTGATGCAGGGAAGTGCTCGTCGTCCCCGGCCAGCGACCGGAGGACGAGGGCGGGATCAGGGGAGCGGGACCTGCTCGTCCGCGGGACGCTCAAGGTCCTTCTTCATGGCGAGGAGTCGCTCCCACCATGCCGCGAGCAGCGTGTCGAGCCCCTGCCGCCCCGCCGCGCTGATGGCGAACACGCCGAAGGCGTCGGGGGCGTCGATGTCGGGCGGATCCAGCTCGCCGAGCAGGTCCATCTTCGTGAACACCACGCAGTGCGGCTTCGCGGCCAGCTCCGCGGAGTACTGCTGCACCTCGCGCCGGAGCTGGTCGTATTCCGCCTGCCACTCCATCGAGTCCACCGGCACCATGAAGGCGAGGAGGCGGGTGCGCTCGATGTGCCGCAGGAACTGGAGCCCGAGCCCCTTCCCCTCGTGCGCTCCCTCGATGATCCCGGGGATGTCGGCCACCACGAAGGTGCGGTGATCGGTGAGCGCGACGACGCCGAGGTTCGGCTTGAGGGTGGTGAAGGGATAGTCGGCGATCTTGGGGCGCGCCGCGGAGATCACCGAGAGGAGGGTGGACTTCCCCGCGTTCGGCTGCCCCACGAGTCCCACGTCGGCGATGAGCTTGAGCTCCAGCTCGATCGTGCGCTCCTCCCCTTCCTCTCCCGGCTGGTAGGTGCGCGGCGCCTGCTGGGTGGCGGTGGCGAACCAGGCGTTGCCATGCCCGCCGCGCCCGCCACGGGCGATCAGGACCTCGTCCCCCTGCGCCACCACCTCGCCCAGGAGCTCGTTGCTGCCGGCGTCGCGGATGACCGTGCCCGGGGGCACGGGGAGGATCACGTCGTCGCCCGAGGCGCCCGTGCGGTTGGAGCCCGACCCGTGGCCGCCGCTCTCCGCCTTCCAGGAGTCCCGGTAGGTGTAGTCGAGGAGGGTGTTCAGGTTGCCGTCGGCGCGGACGATCACGTTCCCCCCCTTGCCGCCGTCCCCGCCGTCGGGACCGCCCTCGGGGACGAACTTCTCGCGGCGGAAGGAGATGATCCCCGACCCGCCGTCGCCCGCCTTGATCCGCACCACCACACGATCGATGAACACTCAGTCTCCCCCTTTCACGCGCGCCCACAGGCGCCGCGCATCGTCCAGCGCGTCGGCCCCGATCGCGCCATCGAGCGCGTCGAGCGTCGCGTCTACCAGCTCGTTCGGCGCACCCACGTTCCGCGCGCCGTGCAGGTGCGAGAGCAACTGCCGGTCCTGCCGGGCGGCGGCGCAGGCGGAGAGGATGCAGAGCTCGCGCCGGACGAGGTCCAGCCCCGGCCGGCTCAGCACCTTCCCGTACCCCTCCACCACCATCCAGCTGTCGAGCGCCGGGTGCAGGGCCCGCACGTTCGCCCGCAGCTTCTCGTACATCCCGTCGTAGACTGCCGCGCAGGTCACCTCCCCCCGCGCCGCCCACTCCCCCACCCGCTCGATCTCCGATCCCTCGTCCGCGGGCGGGGTGTTTGGCACCAGCCGCCGCCACTCACGGGCGGCGTTGAGCGCCCGGGGGAAGCCCGCGAACAGGTACGACTGCAGCACCACCTCTTCCCCCCACACGGGGCGCACCGCACGGGCGCCCTCGGCGACGGCGAGGCGCATCTCCCTTTCGCTCCCGGCGGCGATCACCGCGGCCATGCGCACGAGGGCGCGCAGCTCCGCGTCGAACGGCACCAGGGTAGCGCCGGGGGCGCGGGGGGTCGTCATCGTAACGTGCGTGGCGGGAGCGGGGGAATGCGGCCGGTCACGCGACCGGCATCACTTCACCCACCACCTCCCCGCGCGTGTTGCGCAGGGGGCGACGCAGGAACTCCTGCAGCCGGGGTGGGAGGGGATCGGGGAGGGCGCCGAGCTGCTGGAGGGCGCGGAGGACCGCCGGGTGCTGGGCGCGCGAGGCGCCGTCCTCCACCTTCACGGTGAGGCCGAGCCCCTGGTCGCGCAGCGCGACCGCGTGCACCCCCTCGGCGCCCACCTTGGAGATCACGCGGCCGCGGGTCTCCTCGATGAGCACCGTGTCGAAGCGGTCGGTGCCCCCCACGAGGAAGGGGCGCGTCGCCATCGCGTGCGCGATGCGGCGGGCGACCGCGTCGCGCTCCTCCGCCACCGTGGCGAAGCGCGCGTAGGCGCGGGCCATCGCCTCGAGGGGGAGGATGAAGACCACCACGCCGCAGCCGTCGACCGCGAGCTGGATCTCGCGCTCGGGGATGGAGGCCCACACGGCGAGGCTGCGCAGGATCACCCGCTGCACCTCGTGCTCGGCGCGCTCGTAGCCGTAGGTGGGCCACCCCGCGGTGGTGGCGTGCGCCAGCATCGCCGCGTGCTTCCCCGAGCAGTTGTTGTGCAGCCGGGTGGGACGCTCGCCGCTCTCGCGCAGGATGCGCTGGCCGCGCGTGGTGAGCGGGTCGTGCGGGCCGCAGGCCAGGTCCCCTTCCTCGAGGTCGATGCTGTCGAGCATGGACGACGCGATCGCCACGTGCTCCGGCTCGCCCCCATGCGAGGCGCAGGCGAGGGCGAGCTGGTCGTCGCCCCAGCGCAGCCCGTCGAAGCCGCCGTCCTCGATGAAGGGCATCACCTGGAAGGGCTTCGCGCAGGAGCGCGCATGCGTCACCAGGGCGGGGTCGCCCGCGGATGCGACGAGCCGGCCCGTGCCATCCACGACCGCGGCGTGCACGTGGTGACGGGATTCAACGAGGGGACCGCGCGTGGCGACGACGTCGAGGTTGAGCGACTGCATGGGTTCCGGGCAGGTCGGGACGGGTCGACCCGATGCCTGAAACATAAGGAGGCCCCGGCGGCAATTGGGAAGTGCCCGCGGCCCCGGTCCGCCGCGCCTGCAGCATCCGGATTCGTCGCGCCGCGAACTGCGTGGGGCTGTCGCACCCGAAACTGCCGGGTTACAAAAGGGCTAAAAGATGGAAGACACGCATCCCTCCTCTACATCCTCGTCTCCATGCCTGGTGGGGAGCGCGGAGCCGGGAATGCTGGGGAGCGATTGGTCTTCTCGTTGTTTTCGGTCCTTTCCTACCCGGCGGTTTGCGGCGCGACTGAGGCAGCCTCACCCCCGCCGCGGCGCGGCGATCACCACCCCCACCAGCACGACCCCACCCCCGACCAGCGTCGCCACCGGGGGGATCTCGCGGATTCCGGGGAGGAGGGCGGCGATCAGCGTCGCCCCCAGCGACTCGCCGAGGATGGTGAGGTTCACCACGTACGCGGGGAGGTAGCGCAGCGCCCAGTTCATCCCCGTGTGGCCCAGGAGCATGGGACCGAGGGCGAGGAGGACGAAGATCCCCAGCTCGCGCGGCGGCTGCGGCGCGAGGGGGACGCCGACCATCGCCGAGAGCGCGAGCAGGACGACGAAGCAGGCGCCGTAGACGAGGCCCACGTAGGGCCAGAGGTCGAGGGTGGCGCGCAGGCGCCGTCCCGCGGTGAAGTAGAAGGCGGCGGTCACCGCGCCCACCACCGCCAGGAGGTCGCCGAGGAGGGCGCGCGAGCCTCCGCCGGCGCCCTGCGCGATGAGGTCGGGGAGGGCGACGCCCATGGCGCCGAGCATGGCGAGCCCGATCCCCAGCCATTGGCGCTTCGTGGGGGGCTCGCGGAGCCAGAAGACGCTGAGCAGCGCCACCACCACCGGCTGCGTGTTCACCAGCACCACCGAGGCGGCGACGGTGGTGAGCTGGATGGACGCGTTCCACGACCAGAAGTGGAAGGCGAGCAGGGTGCCCGCGCCGAGGGCGATGGCGAGCTCGCGGCGGGAGAGGGTGCGGAGCTGTCGCCACTGCCCGGTGGCGGCGAGCACGCCGGCGATGATCACCAGGGAGATGCCGAGCCGCCAGGTCGCGACCGCGAGGGCGTGCGCGTGGGAGAGGCGCACGAGCGGGCCGGCCATGGAGATGCCCAGCAGCGCGAGCGCGAGGACGGCGACCGGCCGCGCGTGGGGGGGCGCCGCGGGCCCAGGTGCCTGGGGGTCAGGCGCCCTGGGCGACGCGGGCGACGCGATGGGGGACGACGACGGCGGGCGCCTCATGGCGCCCGCAGTCTATCACTTCTTCCCGCAGCCGAACAGGCAGACGTTGACGAGCCCCTTCGTGTACGGGCGCGGATCCTTGCGCACGTCGGAGAGGATCGCGCTCAGGTCGTTCACCAGCTTGTTCAACTGGTCGTACAGCTGCTGGTCGGTGAGCAGCTTGTTCGCGAGCCCGTTCCCATGGGCGATCTGCCCGATCATCGAGTCGGCGCTGGCGGTGATCCCCACCATGTTGTTGTAGAGCTGGTCGTCGCGCAGCAGCTTGCCCATGGTGCCGTTGCTGTTGTTGAGCGCCACCACGAGGGAGTCGGTGGAGCGCAGCACCGACACGAGCCGATTGTAGAGGGTGGGATCGTCGATCAGGCGGCCGAGGGTCCCGTTGGAGCCCTGCACCCGCGCGAGCATGGCGTTGGTGCGCTGGAGCGTCCCCACCAGCTCGTTGTACATCGAGCGGTTGGTGACGAGCTGCCCCACCGTGCCCTCGCCGCGCACGATCCCGCCGGTGATCCCGCGCAGGTCGGCCACGAGGCCCACCATGTCGTCCACGGCGCCCCCCGCCTGGGCGAGGATGGCTTCGTAGTCGAGCGACTTGTCGGCGCGGATCGTGTCCCCGTCGGTGAGCACGGAGTACTTGGGCGTGCCCGGGTTGATGTCGAGCACCTTGTCGCCGAGCAGGCCGAGGGTGCGCACCTTGATCTTCGAGTCGCTGCGCACCTGCTCGCGGAGCGACGCGTCGAGCTTCATGGTGATGCGCAGGTTGCGCGTGGTGTCGTAGTCCACCGGGAGGAACTCGACCCTGGAAATGCTGCCGGCGAGCTGGCCGGCGATCATCACCTGGCCCCCCTCGCGCAGCCCGGCCGCGTTGGGGAGGAAGGTCACCAGCTCGTAGCGGGTGGCGAAGAGGTTGGCCGCCTTGCCCAGCTTGTAGATGGCGAGGCCCATGATGGAGAGCGCGACGACGATCAGGATGCCGACGCGGAGCTGCTCCCAGGAGATGTAGGATGCGCGTTTCATGCGTCAGTAGCCGCCGAGGAAGTCCTGAAGGTAGCGATCGTCGCTGGCGGTCATCTCCTCGGGGGTGCCGGAGAAGACGATGCGCCGGTCGTAGAGGAGCGCCACGCGCGTGGCCATGCGGAACACCGAGCGGATGTCGTGCGAGACGACGATGCTGGTGACCTTGAGCTCGCGCTGGAGCTTCATGATGAGCTTCGTGATGGTCGCGGTGGTGAGCGGGTCGAGCCCGGAGGTGGGCTCGTCGTACAGCATGATCTCGGGGTTGCCGGCCATGGCGCGGGCAATGCCCACGCGCTTGCGCATCCCGCCGGACAGCTCCGAGGGGAGCTTGGCCATGACCTCGTCGGGATCGAGGTCCACGAACTGGAGCTTCTCGCGCACGCGGGCCTCGATCTCGTCCTCGGAGAGGCGGAAGTGCTCGCGCAGCGGGTAGGCCACGTTCTCGAAGACCGTCATGGAGTCGAAGAGGGCGGCCCCCTGGAAGACCATCCCCATCTTCTTGCGCACCTCGAGCGCCTCGTCGAACGAGAGCGGGGCGATGTCGCGCCCGTCCACGCAGACGCTCCCCCGGTCGGGGACGAGGAGGCGGAGGATGAGCTTCAGCGTCGTGCTCTTGCCGGTGCCCGACTCGCCGACGATGGCAATCGTCTCCCCCTCGAACGCCTTGAGGGAGATGTCCTCGAGGATGGGGCGGTCGAAGGCCAGGTCCACGTGCGACAGCTCGATGACCGGCACCCCCGGGTCGCGCTGCGACGCCTTCGGGGTGGCGTCGCTGGCGAGCTCCGTACGGATCGCCTCCCGCACGTCGCGGTTGCGACGCTCCTGCGCGGCGGGGCGCGGCGTGGGCGGGGTGGCGGTCATGGCGTGAGCACCGTCAGCAGGAGCTGCGTGAGGAAGTAGTCGACGACGAGGATGAGGATGCTGGAGGTGACGACGGTGCGCGTCGTCGCCTGTCCCACCCCCTCGGTGCCCCCGGTGGTGGCCAGGCCGAAGTAGCAGCCGGTGATGGAGATGATGCCGCCGAAGACGAAGGGCTTGATGAGCCCCTGGATGAAGTCGTTGGGGATCACCCGGAAGGTGAAGCCGCCGCTGATGATCTGGTCGAGCACCGTGCGCCAGTAGAGCGACGAGGGGATCCCCACCAGCACGCTGGAGATGAGGTTCCCGCCGATGATCCCCACCAGGTCGTTCACGACCGTGAGGAGGGGGAGCATGATCAGCGCCGCGAGCACGCGCGGGGTGACCAGCTTCTTGATCGGGTCGGTGCCCAGGGTGTTCAGGGCGTCGATCTGCTCGGTGACCTTCATGGAGCCGAGCTGGGCGGCGATCCCGGAGCCCACCCGGCCGGCGACCATGAGGCCGGCCAGCACCGGGCCGAGCTCGCGGATCATCGAGCCGGAGACGAGGGAGCCGATGTACAGGGTGGCCCCGAAGCGCTGGAGCTGCACCGAGGACTGGAGGGCGAGCACCATCCCGGTGAAGAACCCCGTGAGGAGCACGATGCCGAGCGAGCGCACCCCGATCTCCTCCATCTGCTGGACGAGATCCTGGTAATAGAACGGGCGGGCGAAGATGAAGCGGAGGGACTTGCCAGCGAG
>DASWVQ010000036.1:0-25573 GCA_036401195.1 Gemmatimonadaceae bacterium | reverse complement strand
GAGATCACCGCCACCCTCGACGAGGAGGCGCAGAAGCTCCGCGCCACCGGGACCCTCACCTACACGAACCAGTCCCCGGACACCCTCCGCGAGCTGTTCGTGCACCAGTACCTGAACGCATTCCGCCCCGGCTCCCGCTGGAGTGCCACGGATGCGCGTGAGGGGCGGGTGCGGTTCCAGAAGCTCGAGGAGCCCGACTACGCGTACGAGCGCTTCACCAGCTTCCCGCTCATCAACGGCGTGGCGGTGCGACCCCAGTATCCCCTCGCCCCCGACAGCACGGTGGTGCGGCTCCCCCTGGGCTTCGCCCTCCCCCCCGGCGGCACGGTGCGGGTGCAGTTCGCCTGGGACGCGCGTCCCTCCACCACCTTCCGCCGGCAGGGGCGGAAGGGACGCCACTGGGACTTCTCGCAGTGGTTCCCCAAGGTGGCGGTGTACGACAAGGGGGGCTGGCAGTGGAACGCGCTCGTCCCCGCGGGAGAGTTCTACGGGGAGTTCGCCACCTACGACGTGACCCTCCTCGTGCGCGACGACCAGGTGCTGGGCGCCACGGGCGTCCCCGTCGCCGGCGATCCGGGGTGGGCGCGCGTGTCGCGCACCGGCGCGCCCTACATCAAGGCCGACGCCTACGGCGACGTGCCGCGCGCGCTCCCCGCCGCGCCGGCGGGATATCGCGCCGTGCGCTTCCGCGCGGAGAACGTGCACCACTTCGCCTGGTCCGCGGCGCCCGACTACCGGTACGAGGGAGGGACGTACGTGCGCGACGCGCGCGTCCCCTTCCACCTGCCCACCTGGGACACGACCGCCATCCACGTGCTCTATCGCCCGGGTGACGATTCCACCTGGGGTCGGGGGATCGCGGTGGATCGCACGCGCCGCGCGCTCACCTGGCTGGAGTCGATCTACGGCCCCTACGTCTACCCGCAGATCACCAACCTCCACCGGCTCGACGGCGGCGGCACCGAGTTCCCCATGATGGTGATGAACGGCTCGGCGTCGCAGGGGCTCATCCTGCACGAGTTCGGGCACGTCTACACCTTCGGCATCCTCGCCAACAACGAGTGGCGGTCGGGATGGATGGACGAGGGGCTCACCGACTACCAGACCGACTGGGCGCTCGGCGAGACGCCGCAGGAGCAGGCCGGTCGCGCCGCCCCCCCGCCACGGCTGCCGGAAGGCTACCGCGCCAACGCCGTCACGATCCCCGCGAGCGAGAACGAGGTGCTGGGGCTCATCCGCCTCGACCTCGCGAGGCGCAGCGAGCCCGCAGGGCGCAAGTCGCAGGACTTCCGCGAGTTCGCGATCTACAACGCGATGATCTACAGCCGCGCGAAGCAGATGTACGGCCAGCTCCGCGACGTGCTCGGCGACACCGCCTTCCGCGCCTTCCTGCGCGACTACTACGCCCGCTGGGCGATCAAGCACGTCGACGAGCGCGCCATGCGCGCCAGCGCCGAGCGGGTGAGCGGGAAGAACCTCGGCTGGTTCTTCGACCAGTGGGTGCACCGCACCGGGATGGTGGACTACGCGCTCAGCGAGGCGCGCATCACCCCGCGCGTGGATGGCCGCTGGACGACGCACGCGGTGGTGACCCGCATGGGCGGCTTCCGCCACCCGATGCCGGTGGGGGTGCGCACGTCGACGGGGTGGACCATCGCCCGCGCCGACGCCATGCAGGACGTGTCGGCGGTGGAGTTCGTGACCGACGAGCGTCCCCTCGAGGTGCAGCTCGACCCGTATCACGTCACCGCGGACTGGGATCGTCGCAACGACACCGAGGGGTGGTCGCTGCTGAAGCACCGCATCGTCTTCGACTGGCCCTTCCTGAACCAGGCCGACCGCGACCGGAACGTCCTCGCGCTGGCGCCCGCGCTCTGGTATTCCGCCCCGGGCGGGGCGACGCTCGGCTTCCGCGCGCCGCAGAGCTACCTGGGGGTCGTGGACCGGATCGACAAGGGACTCGCCTTCACCCTCCGCGACGGCGGCACCACCATCCGCGGCGCCGACACGGTGCAGGGCCACGCGGCGAGCCGCGTCAACGCCTGGTTCCGCATCGAGAATCCGTACCTCCCCTTCTCGGACCGCCCGCTCATGGGGCAGGGCGGTGGCATCGACTGGCGCGACGGGATCTTCCGCGCCGACTGGGGGAGGACGTGGGACATCTCTCCCTTCGTCTCCGCGCGCGGGCCGCGACGCTCGGCGTCGCTGCGCCTCACCGGGATCAAGCCGACCGATCGCGCCTTCCTCCCCGAGCAGTGGGACAACAGCGGGGTGATGGAGCTGGCCGGCACCCTGGAGGGGCGGCGCCCGGTCACGGAGCGGGGGGCGAGCTTCGTGCGCGCGCGCGGCGCCGCGTCGCTGGGAGTCGCCGAGTCCGACGCGGGGATCGGCACGCGCGCGCGCGGCTACTCGCGCGCGGAGCTCGAGGCGCAGTCGGTCACCTACAGCGGCGACACCTCGTCGGTGCTCTCGCTGCGGCTCTATGGCGGCGTGACGGCGAACGCTCCCACGCAGCGGCTGGTGTTCGCGTCCACGCGCGACCCGCTCGCCAGCTTCGAGGAGAACTGGTGGCGCCCTCGCGGCGCGATCCTCAAGGGCGCCGACGCGCACTACCTCCCCCTCGGCGGGGCCTTCCTGCGCGGCTACGGCCCGGGACTGGCGCTGGAGCAGGTGGGCGCGCTCAACGCCGAGGTGGGGCGCAAGCTCGTGTGGGAGCGCGTGCTTCCCGGCGCGCTCTCGCGGCTGGCGGTGTGGGGCTCCGCCTTCGGTGACATCGGCCTCGGCGCGGCCCCGATCGGGAATGCGATGGACGGCGCCTTCCTCGCCGATGCGGGGGTGGGCGTGTCGGTGCGCGGCCGGCTCTACGACCGCGACGTGAAGCTTCGCCTCGACTTCCCGGCCTGGGTGCACCAGCCCGCGCTCGCGATGGGGACGGGGGCGGGGAAGGGGGACATCGCGTTCCGGTGGGTGTGGTCGGTCAACGATCTCTGGTAGGGAAGGGCAACTGACGGCTGCCGGCCGCCAGCCCTCGGCCCTCGGCGCTCGGCACGAAAACGGAATCGGCGTGAGCGCCCTGCGGGCGCCACGCCGATTTCCGTTTCCGGCGAAGTTCGCCAGATGCCGTTCGCGCGCTAAAGGGCCGCGAAGCGGCCCAGGCGCGCTTCCGGATTCGTGCCGAGGCCTGACGCCTGACGCCCGATGCCCTTGCCTGTCGTTGACGTTCACTGACCCACGGCAACGGCAACGGCAACGGCAACGGCGAGGGCGGGGGCCTCGGCCGTCAGGCGTCAGGCCTCGGCACGAGATCGGACGCGAGAGACGCGCGAGGTCGCGCGCGCTCGATTGCCTCGGCAGGTACCCTCACATGGTGTGCGCGCCAAAGGGCCGCGAAGCGGCCCACGCGCGCTTCCGATTTCAGGGCCGAGGGCCGAGAGCCGAGGGCCGACAGCCGGCGGCCATCAGTTGCCGTCGGGTGCCTGGCTGCCCTCTCTCGGAAGGACGAGCGTGAACTCCGCCCCTCCCTCCACATTGCGCACCGTCACGTCCCCTCCCATCCCCCGTGCGAACTGGCGGCAGATCGCGAGGCCGAGTCCCGTGCCCGGCGGCTGGTCCCCCTCGCGGGGGGCGCCGAGGCGCACGAAGGGCTCGAAGATCACCTCGAACTGGTCGTCGGGGATGCCGGGACCGGAGTCGCGGACCTGCACCACGATCACGTCGTCCTGCGGCGCGGCGCGCAGCGCGATGCGTCCACCGTGGGGCGAGTACTTGATCGCGTTCGTCACCAGGTTCACGAGCACCCGCTCCACCTTCTCCTCGTCGCCGCGGGCGACGAGCGAGGCGTCGGGGAGGTCGCAGTGCCAGAGGAGGGCGCGCGTGGCGAGCTGCGGCGCGACCAGGTCCTCGACGGCGCGGATCACCAGGTCGATGCGCACCGGCCCGATGCGGAAGTCGGTGTGTCCCGACTCGATGCGCGCGAGGTCGAGCAGCCCGTCGATCAGCCGCACGAGGGTGTGCTCCGCCTCGCGGACGCGCGACACCCAGGTGGCCTGCTGCTCGGTGAGCGGGCCGGCGATCTCCATCTGGAGCAGCTCGGCGTAGCCCGCGATCGCGTTGAGTGGCGTGCGCAGCTCGTGGCTCATGGTGGCGAGGAAGCGCGTCTTCGCCGCGTTCGACCGTTCCGCGAGGGCGCGGGCCTCCTCCGCCGCCAGGTACAGCTCCCGGCGCGTCAACTCCGCGTCGTGGCGTTGCGTGATGTCGGTGGTGACGCCCACGGTGCGGACCAGCGTGCCGTCGGGCCCGCGCTCGTGCCGCCCATGATCGGCGACGAAGCACCAGCCGCCGTCGGCGCGGCGCACGCGGTACTCGCAGCGATAGCCGGCGGCGTGCGGGTCCTCCACGGCCGCGAGCAGCCGGGGGAGGTCATCGGGGTGGATGCGCTCGCACCACCATGCGGTGTCGTGCGTCGCCTCCGCCTCGGTGTAGCCGAGCATTTCGCTGAAGCCGGCGCCGCAGCTCGTGCGGCCCGAGGCGTGATCGTGCTCGTAGAAGAAGCCGGCGATCGCCTCGGCGATGAGCTCGAGCCGGGTCTCGCCGCTGGTGCGCGGGGCGGCGGGCAGGGCGTCGCCGGCAGGGCCGGCCCCAGCGGGCTGGCGATCCGCGGCCACCGGCGGGGATGCCGCGGCGGGGGCGGGGGGAGAGGCCGCTTGCTGGGGGGGTGACGACATCTGGGCTCAACCGGCTGACGGGCGACTCGGGGTGCCAGCTTCGGCGAGTCCCACGAGCCCAACGTAGGGATCGCCCGGAGCCGCGCCAGAGGCTGTCGCCGCGCGAGGGGTCGGGAAAAGCCCTACTCCCGCCGGTCGCTGAGCCAGATGGAGAGCACCATCCACAGACCGAGGGCGGTGGCGATGGCGAACCCAGCCGTACCCAGCGCCCTCCAGTACGGCAGCAGCATCGCGCTCGCGACGACGATCCCGGCGAGGACGAGGCCGGTGAAGATCCGGTTGGCCACCTTCTGGAGCCCCGAGAGGAGCTTGTCGATCTGCGGCGTGTCCACGCGGAGGGCGAAGTCGTTGTTCGCCAGGCGCGCGGTGATCAGCTCCAGGCGGTGCGGGAGCTGCGTCATCAGCTCGCCGGCCTCCCCCGCCACCTGGAGCAGGCGCCGCGGCGACAGCTCGCGCTGCGCGCGCTCGGCGGCGAGCTGGTTCCCGTACTCCCGGATCGCGGTGATCGGCGAGAAGGCCGGATCGAGGGCGCGGGTGATCGCGTCGAGGTTGAAGAGGGCCTTCGCGAGGAGGGTGAGCTCCGCCGGGAGTCGCAGCCCGTGCTGGTACGAGGAGTTGATCAGCTCGTAGAGCACCGTCCCCGCCTGCACCTCACCGATCGCGAGGTCGTAGTTGCGCGCGATGAGGGAGGCGATGTCGCGGGTGAAGGACGGGCGGTCGAAGGTCTCCATCGGGTCGCCCAGTTCCACCAGCGTGTCGGCCACCTCGTCGCCGCGGTTGTCGGACATGCTCATGAGCAGCCGCACGACCCCCTCGCGCATCGCCGTCGAGAGCCGCGCGGTCATCCCGAAGTCGATGAGCGCGAGCTTCACGTCCACGTTGGCGGGCTGCGGCGCGGCCTCGCGCTTCGCGGCCTCCTCCACGCGCCCGAGCGGCGAGGTGGCGGGACGCACCTCGTCGCGGCGATCGAGCGCCACCGTCTCCGAGGGGGTCCACGGGTTCTCGTACTCGGGGAGCACGACGAAGATGTTCCCCGGGTGCGGGTCGGCGTGGAAGTGCCCGTCGGAGGCGATCTGCTTCAGGTAGGCGCGCGCGAGCTCCTCGGCCACGGGGGAGAAGTCGTGGTCGAGCCGGGTGAGCGGGGAGATCGCGTCGATCTTCACGCCGCGGATGCGCTCCGTGGTGAGGACGCGCTCGGTGGTGTACGCCTCGATCACCCGCGGGATCAGCAGCCGCGGGAAGACCGCCAGCGAGCGCCGGAAGGCGGCGGCGTTCCGTGCCTCGATCCGGTAGTCCAGCTCGTCGGCGAGGGCGCGCTCCAGCTGCTGGATGACCCCCACCATGTCCACGCGCTCGCCGGCCTGGGTGTGCGCCACGAGGAAGGAGGCGAGCTCGCGGAAGAACTCGATGTCGTCGGCGAGCGAGGCGCGGATCCCGGGGCGCTGCACCTTCACCACCACCTCGCGTCCCCCGCGCAGCTCGGCCGCGTGCACCTGCCCGAGCGAGGCCGTGCCGATGGGCGCCTCGTCGAAGCGGGTGAAGAGCTTGGAGATGCGCCCCCCCAGCTCCTCCTGGATCGCGCGCTCGACGTCCTCGAAGGGGATCTGCTTCACGTCGTCCTGCAGCTTCTCCAGCTCCCGGATGTACGCCTCCGGCAGGAGGTCGGGACGGGTGGAGAGCACCTGGCCGAGCTTGACGTACGCGGGGCCGAGGGTGACGAGGCGGTGGCGGAAGGCCGCGGCCATCTCGTGGCGCTCCGCGGCCGCCTGCGGGTCGCCCTCGTCCTCGGGGTCGGGGGCGATCCCCTTCAATCCCTGGGCGCGGGCGAAGTCGGCCAGCCCATAGCGCGTGAAGAGTCCCACCATGGCGGCGAGACGCGGGAGGTGTCGCGGGGAAAGGAGCATCGCGGGCGCGGGCAGTGCATGGGCTGTGCCCGGCGGGCTCGTCGGGGGTGCCGCCGGATCACCCGGGCGCCGATATTTCTGCCCGAATCTTGCCTGAGGCCGAATTGCCAACGAGCGGACGCGTACCCGTGCGGCGGGTGGACAAGCCGTGGGGGTACGAGATCATCTGGGCCCATACCGACCATTACGTGGGGAAGATCCTGCACGTCGAGGCGGGGCACGCCCTGTCGGTGCAGTACCACGAGGTCAAGGACGAGACGATCTACCTCCTCTCGGGGGAGATGATCTACTGGGTGCAGCTCCCGGGCACCGAGGAGCTGCGCGACATGCACCTGAAGACCGGCGAGTCGTTCCGGATCACGCCGGGCACCATCCACTACATGGAAGCGGTCACCGACTGCGACGTCCTGGAGGCGAGCACGCCCCACCTCGACGACGTCGTGCGCCTGAAGGACCGCTACGGACGGGAGGGGACGAGCGCACCATGAAGGTCATCATGCCGGTGGCGGGGAAGGGGACGCGGCTCAGGCCGCACACCCACATCACGCCGAAGCCCATGCTCAAGATCGCCGGCAAGCCGGTGATCGACTACGTGATGGACGACCTCCAGGGGCTCGGCAACGTCGAGCAGGTCATCTACATCACCGGGCACCTGAAGGAGAAGGTCGAGGCGTTCGCGCGCGCGAAGTCGCCGTTCCCGAGCGTGTTCGTGGAGCAGGTGGAGCAGCGCGGCACCGCCGACGCGGTCGCCCTCGCGAAGCCGTACGTGGACCAGCCCGTGATGATCATCTTCGTGGACACGATCTTCGACGCCGATTTCTCGGTGGTGAAGTCGATCGACGCCGACGGGATCATCTGGGTGAAGGAGGTCGAGGACTACCAGCGCTTCGGCGTGGTGGTCACCGACGCCGAGGGCAACATGACCCAGATCATCGAGAAGCCCTCGGAGCCGATCTCCAAGCGCGCGAACATCGGCCTGTACTACATCCGCAACTGGCAGCTGCTCATGGAGGGGATCGACTGGGTCCTCCAGCAGCCCCCCAACAAGGGGGAGTACTACCTGACCGACGCCTTCCAGTACATGATCGACAAGGGGGCGAAGATCCGCGTGGTCGACGTGGACGGGTGGTACGACGCGGGGAAGCTCGAGACGCTGCTGGAGACGAACCAGGACATCCTCGAGAAGCGGCACATGGCGCGGAAGCCCGCGGGGCTCGGCGCCGACGTGACGATCGTGGAGCCGGTGTACATCGAGGATGGCTGCACGATCGCGCGGTCGTCCATCGGGCCGAACGTGACGCTCGAGACGGGCACGGTCGTCGAGGACTCGACGCTCGCGCACACGATCGTGGGCGCGAAGTCGAGCGTGAAGGGGTCCACGCTGAAGAACTCCCTGCTCGGCGACGGGGTCGTGGTGGAGGGGTTCCGCGGGGAGCTCACCGTCGCGGACCACTCGGAAGTGCGGGTGAAGTAACGGTCAACGACCGTCACTGCCAAGGTCGCGAAGCAGCGAAGGTCGCGAAGGGCCCGACAGGCTCTTCGCGACCTTCGTTCCTTCGCGACCCTCGCGTTGACAGCTGTTCAGTGGGGCGCCGCGCGGGCTACTTCTTCCCGTTCCGGATCGTCCCCTCGAACAACTCGAAGATCCGGCGGTACTCGTCGGTCCAGGAATCCGGCCGCACGAAGCCGTGGTCCTCCACGGGATAGGGCGCGAGCCACCAGTCGGTCTTCCCCAGCTCGATCAGCCGCTGCGTGAGCCGCACGATGTCCTGGAAGTGGACGTTCACGTCCACCATCCCGTGGGCCATGAGCAGCGGGTCCTCGAGACCCTCGGCGAAATAGATCGGCGAGGAGCGCCGGTACGCCACCGAGTCGTCCTGCGGCAGGTTGAGGATGCTGCTCGTGTAGCCGTGGTTGTAGTGCGCCCAGTCGGTCACCGAGCGGAGCGCGGCGCCGGCGCCGAAGTGCTTCGGCTCCGTGAAGAGCGCCATCAGCGTCATGAAGCCGCCGTAGCTCCCCCCGTAGATCCCCACGCGCTCCGGGTCGATCCCCAGCTCCTTCTGGAGCCACCGCGACGCGTCCACGTGGTCCTGCAGGTCGCGTCCCCCCATCCAGCGGTACACCGCGGTGCGCCAGTCGCGCCCGTAGCCCCCCGAGCCGCGATAGTCCACGTCGAGCACCACGTACCCCTTCGACGCGAGGAAGTGGTTGAAGCCGTACTCGCGCGCGTACGTGGACCAGTAGTTGTGGACGTTGTGCAGGTAGCCGGCGCCGTGCACGAAGATCACCGCCGCCCCGTTCGGCGGCGCGCCGAGGTCCGAGGGGCGGTAGATGCGCGCCGGCACCCGCACCCCGTCGCTCGCCGGGATCTCGACGATCGCCGGCTTGATCCAGGGGAAGCGCGACCACGCGGCGGTGGGGGAGGTGGTGAGCTGCGCCATCGGCGCCCCCGGCTTCGCCGCCATCAGGAACAGCTCCGGCGGCCGGTTCGCGTCGGAGTACACGTCGGCGACCTGCGTGCCGTCGGGGGAGAGGGTGGTGAGGTGCCCCCCGGGGCGCGTGGTGATGCGCTCGCGCGCGCCGCCGGTCACCGGCATGCGGTACAGGTGCATCTCGAAGGGCGAGCCTTCGCTGGTGCGCAGCCAGAAGCTCCGGCCATCCACCGAGAGGTCGGCGTCGAGCACCTCCCAGCGGCCGCTCGTGAGCTGTCGCCGGTCGCTTCCGTCGGCCTTCGCGGTGTACAGGTGCGCGAAGCCGCTCGCCTCGGAGATCCACCAGGCGCGCCCGTCGGGGAGCCAGCCGGCGCAGGTGAAGCAGGGGAGGTTCGAGCCGCTCCCGCCGATCGCCACCCACGCGCTGTCGCGCAACGCCTCGATCGGCGTCGCCTTCCCCTCGCCGTCGATGGCGAGCACCCAGCGGGTCTTGCGGTCCTCACCCGCGGCCCAGAGCAGCGCCGCGGTGCCCGCGTCGTTCCACCCCGGCACGAAGGCGAACGACGCGCGCGCCGTGGAGTCGCCCGGCATCTTCAGCCAGGTGGTGCTCCCCGCGGGGAGCTTCAGGAAGGCGATGCGCCCGGTCGACTGCGCGTCCCCCACCTTCGTGCGCCCGTCGATGTCCTCGGTGAAGCCGGTCGGCGTCACGTAGCGCGGCACGATGGTGCGGCGCGCCTTGTTCCCCGCGGGGACCGTCGTCACGAGGATGGCGGCGTCGCCGGCCGGCGACACGGAGAGGGAGCCCACGCGCTCCCCGGCGTTCAGGTAGATCGGGGCCAGCCCGCGTGCCTCGCGCGCCTTGCGCTCCGCCTTCTCGATGCTGTCGGCGCGCAGCTCGTCGCGGATCGTGCCGAGGAGTGCGCGCTGCTCGCGCTCGAGGAAGCCGCGCTGGCCCGCGGCCGCCGCGGAGTCCTTCGGCGCGGGGCCGCTGCGGATGTCCGTCAGCTGCCGCACGAACCCCGTCGCGAGGTCGAGCGCGAAGGCGTTGTTGTCGCGAAGGAAGAAGACGCGCGCGCCGTCGCGCGAGAAGGTGGGATTGCTCTCGGCGCCCACCGTCTGGGTGAGCCGGCGCACGGTGCCGCGCCCGAGCTCCGCCACGTAGAGGTCGCCCTGCCAGGCCACGACGCGGCGGCGCCGGTCGGCGGAGAGGTCGCCCTGCGCGACGCCGGGGCCGAGGGTGTCGAGCTGCGCGTCGCTGAGCCGCTCGGGACGGGCGCCGGCGACGGCGCGCACCCGGTAGGGGCGCAGGGGCTCGCGCCAGTCGGTGCCCGGCTCGTTCCACTGGAAGTGGATCCAGCGGCCGTCGGCCGACCAGCGCACCTGCTGCGGCTCGCGCCCGTAGGTCTCCGGGCCGCGCATGATGCTGGCGATGGTGAGGTCGAAGCGGCCGGTGTCGGCGGGGGCGGAGCCGGGCTGCTGGGCGCCGGCGGACGCGGCCGCGCCAACCAGGGCGACCAGCGCGGAGCCGCGGCGCAGGGCGGTGGACAGGGTCGGTGACATTCGCGGGGATGACGGGTGGGGTTGGGGGGCGAAACGATGATGCCTCGCCGGCCCCCGGAGGGAATCATGGGCGGGTGCGGGCCGCGGCGCGATCCCGCCAACGGAATGGATACGGATTGCCGGCCCGACGGGTTGACGCGCCGTGCACCCACGACCGGCAAAGCTGGCCAATCCTCAACCCCCTCTTGCCGAAATGACCATGTATGACTATCATGTGACCATGATACAGGTCGGCGTCGCGGAGCTGAAGGCCCGCCTGAGCGAGTTCCTCCGGGAGGTGCGGGGGGGAAGGGAGGTGGTCGTGCTCGATCGCGACCGGCCTGTCGCGCGGCTCGTCCCGTACGAAGCCGGCGGGCCGCTGGTGGTGCGGGAGCCGCGGGCCACCTACCGGTCGCTGCGCGACGTGCCCCTCCCGCCGCCGGTCGCGCTGTCCGTCGATCCGGTGGAGCTCCTCCTCGACGACCGGCGGGAGGACGCGTGATCGCGTACCTCGACTCGTCGGTGATCCTGCGTGTCGTGCTCGGGCAGCCCGGTCGGCTGGCCGAGTGGGAGGGGATCGAGCGCCCGGTGAGCAGCGTGCTGGCGGAGGTGGAGTGCCTGCGCACGATGGACCGGCTGCTGCGCGCGTCGGCGCTCAGCGTGGATGCCTCGGCCGCGGCGCGCGAGGCGGTGTATCGCGTGCTGGAAATGGTGGAGCTGGTCGAGTTGAGCGGGGCGGTGCTTCGCCGCGCCTCGCAGCCCATGCCCGCCCCCCTCGGGACGCTCGACGCGCTGCACCTGGCCACGGCCGACCTGTGGCGGCAGCAGCGCGGCCAGGAGCTCGTCATCGCGACGCACGATCGCGCGCTGGCGCTGGCGGCGCGCGCGAGCGGATTCCGCGTGATCGGCTGAGCGGTCACGATCGGCGCCCGATGCACGACGCCCCCGGCCAGGTGGCCGGGGGCGTCGTGCATCGGGCGTGGTGCGTGGGGCCCTCTCAGCGGGCCGGCGGCGCGCTCAGGGCGCGAGCCACCGCTCCAGGAAGGCCCAGGTGCGGTTCCACGAATCCACCTGGTCGGGGGAGTCGTCGCGCTCCAGCGTCTCGCGGTTCACCCGCCGGCTGAAGGTGTGGCCGCGGCTCACCGGCCCGGGCACGGGATCCACGTACACCTTCGTCTCGGACAGCTCGGGCTTGCGGGCGCGCAGCGCATCGATGAGCATCTGCGCCTCCTCGAAGTTCACGTCCTCGTCGTTCGTGGCCACGTGCACGAGGATCGGCTTGCGGAGGCCGTCCACCTGGTAGTACGGGGAGCGACGCTTGTACTCCTCGCGCTTCTCGAAGGGGAGGCCGCGCAGCCCTGCCTGCGTGCTGAAGCTGCGCTGGTAGCCCGGGCCCTTGAACGAGAGGCGCTGGAAGAGGTTCGTCACCGGCACGATCGCCGCGCCGGCGCGGAAGGGGGTCTCGCCGCGGAACATGAGGTGCGCGGTGATGAAGCCCCCGTGGCTCCATCCCATCACCGCCACGCGGGCCGGGTCCACGTACGACAGCGTCCGCGCGAAGTCGTACGCGGAGAGCACGTCGTCCACTTCCTTCCCGCCGTAGTCGATGGCGTTGTAGTGCGCCGCGCCGTAGCCGGTGCTCCCGCGGTACTCGGGCGCGATCACCACGTAGCCGCGCTGCACCGCTTCCCTGATGAACGGGAGGTAGTTCTGGTCCCAGTTCCCGTGCACGCCCCCATGCACCCACACGAGCGCGGCGTGGGCCCGATCCCCCCGCGGCTGGAGCGGCGCGAACACGTACACCGGAATCGTCATGCCGTCGATCGCGCTGGCGTAGGTCGTCTTCCGGTACGCCATCACCCCCGCGCTGCGCGCCGCGAAGATGCTGTCGGTGCGGGCCTTGGCGGCCAGCTGCGCGGCGAAGTCGGCCTGGGGATGGTCCTCGGGACGGTCGCTCACGTACAGCAGCGCGGCCCGCGCGCTGTCCATGGGGACGGCGCGACGCGCGGCGCGCGCCGCGGCTCCCGCGGGGGCGGGGGCCGCGGCCGGTGCCGGCTGCTGCGCCCCCTGCACGGTGCCGGTGCACGCGGTCGCGGCGGTGAGCGTGAGGGTCGCGAGGAGCCACGTGGCTCCCCGCGGGAAGGGCATCGGCTGCGATGGCTGCATGGGCGTTCCGGGGGAAGGACGGAGGATGACCTGACGCCGCGAAGGATACCGGTGTGATGCGCGACCGCCAGAGCGGGAGCCGCCGGCACTGCGCGGCCGGCGGGCGCTCCAACGTGCATTACGAACCGGCGCGCACGAACGCTGGAGGCTCAGGCCTCGCCCGTCGACGCCGCGGCGAGCACGATCTCCAGCGCCCGCGCCACCCCGCGCGTGCCGGCCTCGTTCTCGTACCACTCGTCGAGCGTGTGCGCGTCGCCGCCGCGTCCGCCGCCGCCGATCGCGATGGCCGGGATGCCGAGCGCGATCGGGACGTTCGCGTCGGTGCTCGCGAGCGAGAGCTCGGGCGCGAGCCCCGCGTCGCGCGTCGCCGCGATCGCGGCGCGCACGAGGGGATGGGCGTCGTCGGTGGTGCCGCAGGGGCGGTCGCCGATCCGCCGGAGCGTGGCGACCAGGGCGCCGGCGTGCAGCGTGGCCCGCGCGTTCTCCTCGCGCGCGGCCTCGCGCACCGCGGCGTGGAGCTCCGCGTCGAGCCGCGCCAGGACCGCGGGGTCGGTGGAGCGCAGGTCCACCTCCAGCCACGCCGACTCGGGGATCGCGTTCACCGAGATGCCGCCGCCCAGGCGGCCCACGGTGACCGAGGCGCGCGGCTCGGCGGGCAGCGGCATGCGGCCGAGGGCGGCGGCGCAGTAGGCGGCGGCATGCGCGGCGTTGGGGGCCCCGAAGCACGCCCAGCTGTGCCCCCCCGGCCCCGCGAACTCCACGCGATACCGGCGGGAGCCGAGCGCCCGGTGCACGATTCGCTCGTCGCCGGGGCCGTCGAGCGCGATCGCGGCGATCGCGTCGCGCCCCGCGGTCGCGAAGTAATGCCTGGCACCGCGAAGGTCGCCCTGGCCCTCCTCGCCCACCGTGCCCACCAGCTCGACCGGGTGGCGGAGGGTGACGTCGCCGCGCGCCAGCTCCCCCGCGATCGCGAGGAGCACCGCGAGCCCGCGCGCGTTGTCGTTGATCCCGGGGCCCACGATGCGCGCCCCCTCGTCGCGGAGGGCGAGCGGAGTGCCCGCGGGGAAGACGGTGTCCATGTGCGAGCACACCGCCACCGCGGGCGCACCCGGCGGCCCCCCGACGCGGGCGACGAGGTTGCCCGCGTCGTCGTGCCGGATGTCGTGCACTCCCTCCTCGCGAAGGCGCGCGGCGAGCCATGACGCGCGCGCCCCCTCCGCGCCGGTGGGGGCGGCGATGCCCGCGATCGCGCGCTGCGCGAGGAGGATCCCGCCGTCGCGGGCCGCGAGTCGCGCCCTCGCCGGCGCGAGCGCCTCACGCAGCGCGCGCCCCACCCGCTACTCCCCCTCGGGGAAGTCGGCCCCCACGGTGACTTCCTCCCAGGTGTCGAACTGCTCCTTGAGCATGTCCAGCTTCCAGCGCGCCCCCTTCAGCGCGGCCTTGCCGAGGAGCAGGTGGAGCGGCGGACGCTCCGACTCCACCGCCTGGATGATCGCGGCGGCCGCGCGCTTCGGGTCTCCCGGCTGGCGCCCGCTGTTGCGCCGCAGGTTCGCGCGGTTCTTCCCGGCCGTCTCGGCGTAGTCCTCGATGGTGATCGCGCTCTCGTTCGCCGAGCGGCCCGCCCAGTCGGTGCGGAAGCCGCTCGGCTCCACGATCGTCACCTTGATCCCCAGGGGTTCCGTCTCGAGGGCGAGCGCCTCGGACAGCCCCACCACCGCGAACTTGGTCGCGCTGTAGAACCCGATCGCGGGGAAGGTGCGCAGCCCGCCGATCGAGGCGACGTTCACGATGTGGCCGCTGCGGCGCTTCCGCATGCCGGGAAGCACCGCCTGCGTCATGTGCGCGAGCCCGAACACGTTGATCTCGAACATGCGCCGCACCTCGGCGTCCTCGCTCTCCTCCACGCCGGCGAAGTAGCCGATGCCGGCGTTGTTCACGAGCACGTCGATGCGGCCGAACCGCTTCTCCGCCTCGACCACGGCGAGCTCGATCTGCCCGGGCTCGGTGACGTCGAGGGGGAGGACGAGGGCGCGGTCGCCATGCCCGGCGGCGATGTCGTGCACCGTGTCGGGGCGGCGGGCGGTGACGACGCAGCGCGCGCCGCGCTCGAGCACCGCGGTGGCCAGCTCGCGGCCGAAGCCGGTCGAGCAGCCGGTGATGAACCAGACCTTTTCCTGCGCACTGCTATCGGTCACGACGACTCCTTTCACGTGGTGGGGGTATCGCTGCCGGCGTGCAGCCGGGCCTTCAGCTCCGCAAGGGCGATGCGCGCCTGCGCGGCGCCCGGGGTACTGGGGTACAGGTCGATGAGCTTGCGCAGCTCGACGATGGCGCGCCCGGGCTCGCGGAGGGGGCCGAGGTAGAGGTCGGCGAGCCGGTTGCACGCGTACACGCCGTCCTTCGCGGCCACCCCGGGGATGCGCTGCACCTCGCGGAACAGCTCGGCGGCGCGCGCCGGGTTGGCCCCCTCGCCGGCGTAGAGGTCGGCCGCCCGGAGGCGCGCGGCGGCGTTCTCCGGCTCGAGCGCGATGCGGTGCTCGTACAGGGCGAGCGCCTCGTCCACGCGGCGCTGCATGACGAGCGCCTGCTCCTGCGAGTACTGCTCCTCGTACGCGGTGGCGTTCCCGCCCATGTAGATGTGCTGCGACACGTCGCCCGACACCTTGCCCGTCCCGAGCCCGATCCAGGCGCTGGCGAAGCCCGCGGCGAGGCTCAGCGCCAGGGTGACGAGGAGGTTGCCGAAGAGGAGCCCGAACATGGGGACGCAGAGGCCGAACACCATGGCGCCGAAGCCGAAGGCGCGCAGGGTGTTCGCGCCATCGGGGCCCCGGCGGTCGAAGAAGGTGCGCCGGTACGGCGCGCGCCCCGGCATCAGCAGCACCGCGCGCCGGGGCGCGCGGCGCGGTCCTCGAGGCGGCTTCGCACGAACTCGTCGCGGCTCATCGGGATGACCTCCGGATGCGCGCGTCGCAGGTGCGCGACGTAGGCGTCGTAGTCGGGGGCGCCGATCACGCGGCGCAGGGCGGCCAGGACGCGCTGGAGAGGGGGGACTCGCACGTCGCGAATCTACTGCAATCCCGTGGTCCCCGGGCGGCAGGGTCGATGCCCTGGCCTGCGTGCCGGCACGCAGCCCCTCTTGACACCGCCCGCCCCCCGCGCCATGATGGAGACAGACAATCGAAGCCCGTGGTCATTTGCCGCGTATTGCAGCCACGTTAAACAAATGCTAAAAAGCGCCACGCTCGCGGCTACCACAGCCCGAGCCATTTTTTTTCGCCGGACCCGCACCGTTCACCGCCGAATCATGTCGCTGACCACTACCCGTCCCATGTCCATGTGCACGACGTGCACGTGCATGTGCGCCTTTCCCGAGTGGGAGAGACGGACGGGGTGTCACGCATCCGCGATCCCGGGCTAGCCCCGTCGAACGCGAAGCACCCAGGCCCGACTCTCCCCGGAGAGTCGGGCCTTTCTCGTTTCACCCCCGCGTCACCACGCTGTCACCTCACCAGGAGCCGTCCATGTCCAGCACCGTCACCCCCGCCGCCACCGAAACCATCGCTCCCCGCCCCCTGGGGCTCGGCACCCGCGCCGTGCACGCGGCGCAGGAAGACGCCGACCCCACCACGAAGGCGCGGGCCGTGCCCATCTACGCGACCACGTCGTACGTGTTCGACTCGCCGGAGCACGCCGCGAACCTCTTCGGCCTGCGCGAGTTCGGCAACATCTACACGCGCATCATGAACCCCACCACCGACGCCTTCGAGAAGCGCATCGCCGCGCTCGAGGGGGGAGTGGCCGCGGTGGCCACCGCGTCGGGACAGGCCGCGCAGACGCTCGCCCTGCTCAACCTCGCGCAGGCGGGCGACTCCATCGTGGCGGCCACGCAGCTCTACGGCGGCACCTACGCGCTCCTCGCGCACACCCTCCCGCGCCTCGGCATCACCACCCGCTTCGTGGACGCGAACGACGCGGACGCGGTGCAGGCCGCGATCGATGGCACCACCCGCGCGGTGTTCGTCGAGACGATCGGCAACCCCGCCCTCGACGTCCCCGACTTCCGCCGCCTCGCCGAGGTCGCGCACGCCGCGGGGGTGCCGCTCGTGGTGGACAACACCTTCGCCACGCCCATCCTCTGCCGCCCCATCGAGCATGGAGCCGACATCGTCATCCACTCGGCCACCAAGTGGATCGGCGGCCATGGCACCGCCATCGGCGGCGTGGTGGTGGACGGCGGGCGCTTCGACTGGGCCGCCTCGCCGCGCTTCGCCGCCTTCTTCACCGAGCCGGAAGCCGCGTATCACGGGCTGAAGTTCGCCGAGGCGTTCGGCGACCTCGGGGGCGCCAACGTCGCCTACGCGATCCGCCTGCGGGTGCTCCTCCTGCGCGACGTGGGCGCCGCGCTCTCCCCCTTCAACGCCTTCCTGCTGCTCCAGGGGCTGGAGACGCTGCACCTGCGCATCGAGCGGCACGTGGCGAACACCCTCACCGTGGCCCGCTGGCTGGAGGCGCACCCCGCGGTCACCTGGGTGTCGTATCCCGGGCTCGAGTCGCACCGCTCGCACAAGCGCGCGGCGCGCTACCTCGACGGCGGCTTCGGTGGCGTGCTCACCTTCGGCGTGCGGGGCGGCGAGCGGAACGCCCGCGCGGTGCTCGGCGCGCTGCGGCTCTTCTCGCACGTGGCCAACGTGGGCGACACGAAGAGCCTCGTGATCCACCCGTGGAGCACGACGCACGAGCAGCTGGGCGACGCCGAGCGCGCCGCCGCCGGCGTCACCGCCGACCTGCTCCGCCTGTCCATCGGCATCGAGGACGTGGACGACCTGCTCGCCGACCTGGAGCAGGCCCTCGCCGCGGTCGAGCGCCCATGAGCGCCGCCCCCGGAACCCTCCGCTGGCAGCACGTGCACACCGTCTCCCGGTTCGAGCTCGAATCGGGGGCGGTGCTCCGCGACCTGCGCCAGGCGTACTACCTGGACGGCGCGCTCGCGCCGGAACGCGACAACGTGGTGGTCCTGTTCCACGCCCTCACCGGTTCCGCCGATGCGGCGGGGAGCTGGTGGCGGGAGTTGATCGGGCCCGGCCGGGCGCTCGACACCCGCCACCACGCCGTGCTCTGCGCCAACCTGCTCGGCTCCTGCTACGGCAGCAGCGGCCCCTCGGACTATCCCCCGGGCGAGTTTCCCGCGGTCACCCCGCGCGACATGGCGCGATTCACCGCGCTCCTGCTCGACGAGCTGGGGATCGACACGCCGCTCGTGGTGGCGGGAGGGTCGCTGGGCGGGATGGTCGCCCAGGAGTGGGCGGCGACCTTCCCCGGGCGGACGCAGCGCGTGGTGGTCCTCGCCGCCCCCGCGGCGCACACGGCGCACGCGATCGCGCTCGGTCACATCCAGCGCGCCCTGCTCGACACGGGTCCCCGCGGGATCGAGCTCGCCCGGCAGGTGGCGATGCTCTCCTTCCGCACCGACCGGGAGCTGGGGCTGCGCTTCGGCCGTGACCGCGACGACGCGGGCCGCTGGGGCGTGGGCGCCTATCTCGACCATCAGGGGCGCAAGCTCGCGCGCCGCTTCGACGCGGCCACCTACCGCACCCTCCTCGACGCGATGGACGCGCACGACGTGGGGCGCGACCGAGGGGGGGTGGAGCGCGCACTCGGCGGGCTCGCCGACCGGATCACGGCGGTGGGCGTTCCCGGTGACCAGCTCTACTCCGCGGCCGAGGTGCGCGGGTGGGCCGAGGCGTGCGGCGCCGCGTACCGCGAGCTGCAGTCGGTGCATGGCCACGACGCCTTCCTCCTCGAGGCGGAACAGGTGGGAGCGGTCCTCCGCGACGCGCTCGACGCCGCGGCCCGCGAGGCGGGTCGCGAATCCCCCGCGTCCCTGGCCGCGGAGGTCGCATGACCACCGCCGTGCGAGTCACCGCACGCGAGGAGCCGCAGGTCGCCCTCGCGCCCCCGCTCGCTGGTGAGGGTGCGCCGCTCCGCGTGGCGCTCGCGGGATGCGGCACCGTGGGGGGCGCGCTCCTTGGCCTCCTCCAGGGGCACCGCGAGGGGGTGCGACGCCGGCTCGGTCGCGGCGTGGAGGTGGTGTCGGTGCTCGTGCGCGACGCCGCACGCGAGCGGCCGCACGCGCCCCATCGGGAGCGCGTCACGACCGATCCCGCCGCCTTCCTCGCCGCCGGCGCCGACGTGGTGGTCGAGGCGATCGGCGGGATCGATCCCGCGGGGGAGATCGTGCGCGACGCCCTCGCACGCGGCGCGCACGTGGTCACCGCGAACAAGGCGCTCCTCGCCGCGCACGGCCCCTCGCTGCTGCGGCTCGCGACCCAGCGCGGCGCCCGGCTCGAGTTCGAGGCCTCGGTGGGCGGGGCGGTCCCCGTGGTGCGCACGCTCCGCGACCAGCTCGCTGGTCACGGGGTGCAGTGCATCCGCGGGGTGATCAACGGGACGACAAACTTCATCCTCGACCGGCTTGCCGAGGGCTCAGCGTGGGAGGCGGCGGTAGCCGAGGCGCAGCGGCTGGGGTTCGCCGAGGCGGATCCCTCGCGCGACCTCGACGGCCGCGACGCGGAGGACAAGCTGCGCGTGCTGGCCTGGCTCGGCTTCCACGCCGACCCGCGTACCGTGCCGGTGCGCCGTGAGGGGATCTCGCCGGCGCTCGCCCCCCTGGCGCGCGACGCGGCGGCAGGTGGACGCACGGTGCGCCTGGTCGCCGAGCTCCGGCTCGAGGGACGGCGGCTCTCCGGCACGATCGCGCCGCGCGTGCTCGACGCGAACGATCCCCTCGCCGCCGCGCGCGGTGAGGAGAACGCCTTCGAGATCCACTCCGAGTCGGCGGGGGTGATCCGGCTGAGCGGCAAGGGCGCCGGCGGCTCCGCTACCGCATCCGCCGTCCTCGCCGACCTGCTGCGGGCGGGGTCCCAAGTTCCTGAGCGTTGAGCGGCTCGCAGCGCGCTGTGGGTCGGCGAGACAGAGATCGGCGCGCCGGCCGGGACGGGTTAGAAAACAACAAAACGAAGAAAACTCCCATCGCGCCGTGGGCATTCACGATTCCGTGCACCGAATGGGGCACGGGATCGTGAATGCCCGCGGACCAATCAGGGGGGTACAGCTCGTCCCCCCTCATCCTCACCCGTCTGGCCGGCGCGACAGCCCCGCTCCCGCATGGAGCGACGTGGAGTTTTCTCCTTTTCCTGTTTTCTCACCTCGAAAGCTCGGCGCGACGCGGCCCGCGTCGAATCCCGCCGCGCCGGTCGTCTACACCCCCGCCGGCTCCGGCGGGAGCGCCTCGAAGGGCACCTCGCTCGAGGTGATCCGCGACACCCCTCGCCGCACGCGGATCCATTCGCGCACGCTCGCCACGAGGATCACGAGCACCGCGATCATGAAGAACGCCGCGACCGCCGCGTCGAGCCAGTCGTTGAGCATCATGCGCCGCGCGTCGGCGAGCGACGTCACGCCGGGCGGAAGGCGCTGCGCGTCGATCGACGCCGAGAGGAAGCGCGCGTGCGCGATGAAGCCGAGCCGCGGATCGGGGGAGGCCAGCTTCGCCCAGCCGGCGGTCATCGTCACGATCACCAGCCAGGCGAGCGGAGCGATCGTCATCCACGCGTAGCGCGCCTTCCCCATGCGGATGATGATCGTGGTCCCCACGCAGAGGGCGATCGCGGCGAGGAGCTGGTTCGCGATCCCGAAGAGGGGCCACAGGGAGTTGGTCCCCCCGAGCGGGTCGACGACGCCCTGGTAGAGGAAGTGCCCCCACATCATCACGAAGGCGAAGCTGGAGATGAGCACCGCGGGATACCAGGAGAGCCGCCCCATCGGCGCCCACACGTGCTTCGCCAGGTCCTGGAGCATGAAGCGGCCGACGCGGGTGCCCGCGTCGACGGTGGTGAGGATGAAGAGCGCCTCGAACATGATGGCGAAGTGGTACCAGAGCGCCATGGCCGTGCCCTGCATGGCATTCGCGAAGATGGCGGCCATCCCCACCGCGAGCGACGGCGCGCCCCCAGTGCGCGAGAGGAGCGAGGTCTCCCCCACCGCCTCGGCGAGGGCGCGCATCTCGGCGGGCGTGACCGTGAACCCCCAGCCGGCGATCGCCCGCGCCGCGCTCTCCGCGGTGCCCCCGAGCACCCCCGCGGGGGCGTTGATGGCGAAGTACACGCCGGGGGTCAGCGCGCAGGCGGCAATCAGCGCCATGATGGCGACGAACGACTCCGTGAGCATCCCGCCGTACCCCACCAGCCGCGCGTCGGACTCCCGCGCGAGGAGCTTGGGGGTGGTGCCGCTGGCGATCAGGGCGTGGAAGCCGCTGATCGCGCCGCAGGCGATGGTGATGAAGGCGAAGGGGAACACCTTCCCGGCGAACACCGGCCCGGTCCCGTCGGTGAAGCGGGTGAGCGCGGGCATGTGGAGGGGGGGGAGCACCACCACGATCCCGATCCCGAGCGCGACCACCACGCCGATCTTCACGAAGGCGGAGAGGTAGTCGCGCGGGGCGAGGAGGAGCCACACCGGCGTGACCGACGCCGCGAAGCCGTACGCCATGATCGTCCACGCGAGCGTCGTGCGGCTCAGGGTGAACGCCGGCGCCAGCCCCGGGTCCGCCGCCACCCAGCGCCCCGCGTAGAGCGCCACCACCAGGAGCACGAGCCCGATCGCGGTGGCCTCGAGCACGCGGCCGGGGCGGAGCCAGCGCATGTACCCGCCCATGAGCAGGGCGATCGGGATCGTGAGCCCCACGGTCACCGCCCCCCACGGCGACTCGGCGAGCGCGTTCACCACCACCAGCGCGAGCACCGAGATGAGCACGATCATGATCCCGAGCACCGCCACCAGGGCGGTGAATCCCGCCACCGGCCCGATCTCGTCGCGCGCCATCTCCCCCAGCGACTTCCCGTTGCGCCGCACCGAGGCGCACAGGATGACGAAGTCCTGGACCGCGCCCCCGAGCGCGACCCCCACCAGGATCCAGAGCGCCCCCGGGAGGTAGCCGAACTGCGCGGCGAGGGTGGGGCCCACGAGGGGGCCTGGCCCCGCGATCGCCGCGAAGTGATGCCCGAACACGACCCACTTGCTGGTGGGCACGTAGTCCCGCCCGTCCTCGAGCCGCACCGCGGGGGTGGGGCGCGCGTCGTCGAGGGCGAAGATCTTCGCGGCGATGACGCGGCTGTAGAAGCGGTAGGCGACCAGGTAGGTGCAGACCGCGGCGGTGAGCAGCCAGGCGGCGCTGATCGTCTCGCCCCGCTGGAGGCCGATCCAGGCGAAGGCGCCGGCCCCGAGGAGGGCCACGGCGGTCCAGCCGAGCACGCCAGAAAGCTTCGACATGGGGGAGGGAAGGGGGGAGGACTGCGGGCCGAAGATGCGGGGCGACAAGGGGTTGCGTCAACCGGTCGGGGCGGGGTTCAGGGGGTCGCTCCGGGGGGATACCTTACGGACATGCCACGAACCCTCGTCGTCGTCGCCCTCGCCCTGCTCGCCGCCTGCGGCGGTGCGCGTCCCGCCGAGCAGGCCGCGCCGGCGGCGCCGAGTCGCCCGCTTGCCGGGCTGGCGGGGCAGCGCGTGCTCGTCGCGCCGCTGTTCGTGATCCGCGAGGGCGATGCGCTGGGCTGGGCGGCGCAGATCCCCCGGCAGGCGGAGTTCCGCCGCACCATCGAGGAGGAGATCGCCTTCGCCCTGCGCGACCGCGGCGCCGGCACCACGTGGGTGATGCCGGAGCAGCTCGTGCGCTACTACCAGCGCAACCCCACGACCTCCCCCGATCCCGGGGCGCTCGCCGCGGGGCCGCTGCGTGCCGCGTCGCTCCAGCCGGGGGCGCGCCTCACCGAGCCGCTCGCCTCGCAGCTTCGCACGCTGGTTGCGTTGCACGACGCGCGGCTGGTGCTGCTCCCGGTCGAGCTTTCGTTCGAGCCGGCCGGGGGCACCATGGGGCGTGCGTCGCTCCGGCTCGTGCTGGCCGACGCGCGCACCTCCGACGTGCGCTGGGTGGGCCAGGTGAAGAGCGATTCCTCCGCGACCTTCAGCCGCGCCCTCCCCGCGAGCCTCGCGATCCGCCTGGCCGACCTGGTGGCCGCGCCATGACCACTTCCTCACGACGACCCGCGGCCAGTGCCGCTCCCGATACCGCAATGCCTACGACCGTCACGCTGATTCCCGGGGATGGCATCGGCCCATCCATCGCCGAGGCCACCATCCGCATCCTCGAGGCGGCGGGCGCCGACCTCCAGTGGGACGAGCAGGTGGCCGGGATGGCCGCCGTCGCGCAGTTCGGCGACCCGATCCCCGAGTGCACCCTCGACTCCATCAAGCAGCACCGCGTCGCCCTCAAGGGCCCCCTCGAGACCCCGGTGGGCGAGGGGTTCCGCTCGGTGAACGTGGCGCTGCGCAAGTCGTTCGACCTCTACGCCAACGTGCGCCCCGCGTGCAGCATCGTGCCGAAGGGGCGCTACCAGGACGTGGACCTGGTGCTCATCCGCGAGAACACGGAAGGGCTCTACATCGGGATCGAGCACTACATCAAGGTGGGCGACGACCCGAAGGCGGCGGCGGAGTCGGTCGCGCTCATCACGCGCGCGGGCTCGGAGCGGGTGATCCGCTACGCCTTCGAGTACGCGGTGCAGCACAACCGGAAGAAGGTCACCCTCGTCCACAAGGCGAACATCCTCAAGTACTCGCAGGGGCTCTTCCTCGACGTGGGTCGCATGATCGCGCGCGAGTACATGGGCCGGATCGAGTTCGAGGACAAGATCGTGGACGCGATGGCGATGAACCTCGTGCTGCATCCCGAGCGGTTCGACGTGATCGTGACCACGAACCTCTTCGGCGACATCCTTTCCGACCAGATCTCCGGCCTCGTGGGCGGGCTCGGGCTCGCGCCGGGCGCGAACATCGGGGCGAACGGGGCGATCTTCGAGGCGGTGCACGGCACCGCCCCCGACATCGCGGGGAAGGACATCGCGAACCCCGGCGCGCTCGTGCTCGCCGCCGCGATGATGCTCGACTACCTGGGCGACATGGACCGCGCGTCGCGGGTGCGGAACGCGCTGACGAAGACGATCCAGGAAGGGAAGGTGCTCACCCGCGACCTCGGCGGCACCGCCGGCACCACGGCGTTCGCCGACGCCGTCATCGCGCACCTGTGACCCCGCGCGCGCGCCGATGACCTCGATCCTCCACGTCTCCGACCTGCACTTCGGTGCCCCGGCCGTCCCGGAGCACTACGAGGCCATCGAGGCGCTCATCCAGGAGCGGAAGTACGACGCGGTCGCCGTATCGGGCGACGTGTCGCAGCGGGCGCGCGCGGGGGAGTTCCAGCGGGCCCGGGCGTTCCTCAAGCAGGCCGAGCTCGTCAGCAGCACCATCGTCGTGCCCGGCAACCACGACGTGGCCTGGTGGCACGCCCCCCTCGGACTCGGCGACGAGTCGAGGCTGCTTCGGAAATACCGGGCTTATGTGAGCGACGATCCGGAACCGATTCTGCGTATCCCTGGGGCTACACTGGTGGGCGTCAACACCGCCCACGGGGTGTCGCGGCAGACCTTTCACTGGAACCCGCGGCAGTGGTCGATCATCGGGACCGTGCGGCGGAGCCAGCTGGAACGGATGGCCAAGGCGTTCTCTTCCGTGGCCCCGGGGGATGCGCGGGTGGTGGTCATGCACCACAATCCCGTGAAGGGCGAGCTGTCGCAGCGCCATGGCCTGATGAACACGAAGAAGGTGCTCGGCGCCTTCGCCGAACTTGGAGTCGACCTCGTGCTCTGCGGGCACGACCACCAGGAAGCGGTGCACTTCGTCGAGCACACGAAGAAGGGGACGATCATCTCCACCGCGGGCACGGTGTCGAACCGGCAGCGCGGGGGTCGTCCCTCCTCGCTGAACACCATCTCGATTACCCCGGATCAGATCGAAGTGACTTCGCTGGTGTGGTCCCCGACCAACAACAATTTCGTCCCCGGACCGAGCCGATGCTTCGCGCGCTGAAGCGGATGACGCGCCGTGACCCGGCGCAGCTCGATCTCCCCCTCCTCGAGCGTCCCCGCGACGCGGAGGAGCTGTTCAACGTGCTCTGCGGGCTGGGGCTCCGCTCCATCCAGCGGGTGCGCCTCACGCGCAACCGCAACGTGATGGTGAGCTTCGGCGCCGGCGAGCTGCGCGTGCACGAGGGCTACCTCTCGGCGCCGTCGCGGGTGTTCGCCGCCATCGTCACCTTCGTGGACGGGCGCTCCCGCGCGGAGCGCCGCGAGGCGCAGCAGGTGATCCTCGGGCATCCCATCCGGGTGCCGCGCCCGGCGACGCGACGGGAGAAGACGCACGACGACGACCTCCCCTTCGTGGAGGAGCTCACCGCCTGGCACCGGCGCTACAACACGCGCTACTTCAACGGGCGGCTGCGCATGGTGCCGATCCGCATCTCGCGCCGGATGCGGAGCCGCCTGGGCCACTACACCGCGGGCAGCCCCACGGGGGAGCCGGCGGAGATCGCCATCTCCCTCTCCCACATCCGCCGGCATGGATGGGACGAGGTGCTGCACACCCTGCTGCACGAGATGGTGCACCAGTGGCAGGACGAGGCGGGGCACACGATCGACCATGGCGCCTCGTTCCGCGACAAGGCACGCGAGGTGGGCATTGCCCCCTTCGCGCGGCGGACGCTGTCGTCGCGGCCGGGGCGGACGATGGTGGCGCAGACGCTCGGGAGGAGGGCGGCGAGAGGGGGTTGAGCAGGGCGAACGGCAACAGACGGCTGCCGGCTCTCGGCCCTCGGCCCTCGGCTCTCGGCGTTGGAATCGGAAGCGCGCCTGGGCCGCTT
>DASWVQ010000035.1:0-4249 GCA_036401195.1 Gemmatimonadaceae bacterium | reverse complement strand
TCGCGCGTGGCGAGCAGCGCGTTCTTCGTGGCGTTCCCCTTCAGGATCTCGTGGACCTGGTCCGGGTCGATCCAGGGCTCGCGCTCGAGGATGAGCGCCGCGGCGCCGGAGGCGTAGCCGGTGCTCATGCTCGTGCCGTTCCAGAGCTGCGTGATCGGCGTGCCGTCGTCCTTGAGCGAGGGGAGGAGCACCGAGTCCCCGGGCGCGTACAGGTCCACGCACTTCCCCCACGCGGTGCCCATGGCGCGCCGGTCGAGGGTGCGGCCGAGCACCTGGTCGTAGTACACCGCGCTCGCCCCCACCACGATCGCGCCGGGGGAGTTGGCGGGGGACACCTTGCAGGCGTCCATGTCGAAGTTGCCGGCGGAGACGAGCACCGGGATCCCCGCCTCGGTGAGCGCCTTCACCGCCGCGTCGAGGGCGGGGATGGCCGCCGAGGTGTCGGCGATGAACGACCAGTTGGCCACGGCGCGCCGCTCGGGGTGGGCCCTCGCGTCGTCGAGCACCCAGGCGGTGGCGCGCACGATCCCGTCGATCGTGCCGCGCAGCCGCGAGCACTCCACCATCTTCACGTCCACCACCTCCGCGTCGGGGGCGACGCCGAGGGTCTTCCCCGCGGCCGCGCCGGCGACGGCGGTGCCGTGCGCGTTGCAGATCGGCTGGTCGCCGGGGAAGGCGTTGAAGCCGCGGCGCACCCGCCCCGCCAGCTCGGGATGGTCGGTGGAGAGGCCGCCGTCGAACACGTAGATGGTGACGTCCTTCCCGGTGCCGGAGCGCCGGAAGGTGTTGTCGAGCGGCAGGTCGCGCTGGTCGATCCGGTCGAGCGCGAAGGAGACGGTGCGCGACTCGACGACGGCGCCCGCGGAGGCGGCAGGCCACACGTGAGCGCCCGTCGTGGAGAACGCGCTCGTCGCGGCATGCGTCCCGGACTGCGTCGTCCCCTGCGCGCATCCCAGCGACGCGGCGATCACGGTGGTGATCGCGGCGAACCGGGTGGTGAAGCGGGCTTGTGGACGCATGGTGTGTCAGCCGGTGATGATTACGCCATGCACCAAGACAACTCGCGTGCCACGATGATTCCCGTCGCGCTGTTTGCGCATGTGATGCGGGTCCGGCACGGGTGATGCCTTGCGTGGTGGGGCTGCGACGGGCGGGCCACGACCGGCGTCGGCGACGATTCCTCGCTGCGCCCGGAATGACAAGGCGCGCCCCGGCAGGGTCATCTCCATCCCGAGCGCACGCGAGGGACCTGGCGTCCCGACAGAGTGATCGCTCTGCCGGAAGGCCAGGTCCCTCGTCGCCACGCTCCCCGGGATGGAACTACAGCGTCTCCCCGTCCTTCCCCTGCCGCTTGTCGCTCGACTCCACCGGCGTGCCGCCGGAGCCGCCGTAGCCGCTGCGATGCTCCGTGTCGTGCTGCTCGGCGTCGGTCACGGCCTCGGCGCCGGCGCCCACCGACCCCGGGGCGTGCCCCTCATGCGGGCTGTCGTTGCTCCCCGCGCTGCGGTCCTTCGACCGGTCGGGCTTCCCCACGCGCGTCCCCTGCTCGTCGCCCATGGGATTCTCCTTCGTCGCCATGCCTGCTCCTGTGACTGGATGCCCCACGACAAGGGCAACCGACGGGCCACGCGGAGACGAGCGCGGCGGCGAAGCCGCCAGCCCCCGCGAGCCCTTGCGTCCGCTACTTCAGCACCGCCACCACCCGGATCGCCTTCGTGTTGCCGATCACCAGCGGGGAGGACTGCGGGTTGCTCGAGAGGCGGTACGCGACCGAGGCGACTCCCTCGTTGGTGCCTCCCAACGGCACCCCCGCCAGCGAGACGTGCACGTACAGCACGGGCAGTGCGGCCCCGGGCGCCAGGGTCGCCGGTCCCGTGATGGAGACCACGGGCGACGGGAGCGTCCCCGAGTGCGTCCACCCCGCCGGAAGCCCGCTCCCCGGCGAGGGCGACTGCGACACCGCCACGATCTTCGCCGGGTTGATCACCGAGTAGTTGATGGTCGGGGCCACCAGCCCCGGCTCGCCCGGCGCCGTGGGCGTGCCGTTCACGAGCGCCACCCGGAAGATCGCCGTGGCGGCGGCGATCCCCGTGCCGTCGGCGAGGTCGTGGCTGATTCCCCAGTGGCTCACGGCGGAGCCGTTGGAGCCGCCCCCCGAGCCCCCGGACCCACCGCCCGGGCCGCTCCCGGAGCCGCCCGCCGTGAAGCACTGCTGCGAGGTCGGACCCGGCATGTTCCCGTCGCGGATTGCCGGAGCGACGCAGGCCTGCGTGCCCTGCGAGATCCCATTCCGGAAGCGCAGCGTGATCGTGAACGACCCGCTTCCCGACCTGTTCGACGACTGGTTGAATGGCCCGCCGGCGACGGTGGTGAACGAGCGCTCGAAGACCCGGAGCCCACCGCCGCCGAGCGGCGCCGAGCTGTTCACCAGCTCCAGGGGACCTGGAATCGAGAAGGTCACGAGCAGGCGGTGCTGCCCGCCCGGGGCGTTCGACCAGGCGTAGTTCACGGACATCGTGAAGGACTGCCCGGGCGCCTGCGGGCCGCCGGCCGACGAGGCGGTCGTGAGCGAGAGGTTGATCGACGGCTGCTGCGGCGGGGGCGCCGGAGACGGCGCGGCCGCGGCGGGCGGCGCAAGGAGCAGCGCCGCCGAGGTCAGGACGAGGAGCATGGGCGTTCCCGGTGTGTGGGGTCGCGACGTCGCGACGTGGGCGAACGACTACCTGGGATTCGGGACCACGATCTTGTCGCCGGTCCGCGGGTCGAGGACGAAGGTCTCGCCCCCCGCGGTGCGCAGCACCGGGTTGCCGTCGGCATCGCGGCCCACGATGCTCGTGATGATCAGGTCCTTCAGCTCGTACCGGAGCACGCCGCCCGCGCGTCCCCCGTTCCTCCCCCCGCCGGCCTTGCGGGCCTCCTCCCTGGTGCTGGTGCCCTTCATGTAGAGATCGGAGGCGACCGTCCGCTTGTCCCCCGTCACCGGATCGAGGTAGAACATCGAGCCGTCGGCGGCGCGGAAGATCGTGTGGCCGTCGCCGACGCCGATGACCGCGTACGTGCCGGTGTGCTTGATCGGGAAGTTGGCGATCTTGATGGGCCGCGCATTCGTCGCCGCCTTCGCCGGCACGGGGCCCGCCTTCGCGGGGCTCGCCGGCTTCGACTGCCCCATGGCCTCGTGCGGGACCATCAACGCCGGCAGCCCGACCATCGCCGCGGCGAGCACCGCCCTGCCGGCCTTCCCTCGCGGTGGGCCCCTCTCGACCTGCGCCTTCGGATCTTCCCGGGTCTTCTTCATCGAATCCTCCGTGGGGGGGTGGGTCAGCGGGATCGTGCGGAACTGCGAACGAGCATGGTGCCGCGACATCCGGGACTGCCGCACCGGCAGGCGTACGCATCGCGTTCGCGCTTCGTGGGCCCGCGCGACGACGCGGTGGCGAGCCGGTAGTCGATCGTCAGCTCCTCCCCGCGGCTGATGCCGCGCAGGGCGTAGAAGTAGACGTGGCCGTCGAAGCAGAGTGCCTCGCAGTTGGGCGCGCAGCCATGGTTCACGAAGCGCGCGTCGCTCCCGCCCCGCGCGCCGTCGATCACGGTGGCGTCGTCGAGCTGGAAGGCATACACCGGCGCCGCTCCTCCCTCGGGCAGCACCGCCACCACCGCGTGCGCGGGGACGCGGGCGCCGGTGTACTCCACGATGCGTGCCCCCTGCGGGATCTTCCGCCTGGCGAACACGCCGCGGCCATGGATGGGGGAGCGCCCCACGCGAATGAAGTCGCGGTCCACCGCGCCGGTGATCACGCGCACGGGCGGGCCATGCGGAGCGGCGTGGGACACGGGCACCTGGTGGGGGGGGGGGGCAGGCGCGAGCCGCGAGCCGGAAGTGCCGTGTCTCGCGCGGGCCAAGCATACGCCCCCCCGGGGGGGCGCACAAGCGCGGCGGACGCCATGTGCAAGAAATCCCACCCCCCGGCGTCTCCACGGCAGGAACCCACCAGTGGAGCCACACCATGCGTCGCCTTGCCCTCCTCCTCGCCTTCCTCGCCCCCGCCGCGCTCGGCGCACAGGGGCGCCTCGTCCCGCGCGGGTGCCTCCCGCCGGAACCGATGCCCGTTCCCCGACCCGACCGGCCCCGCCCGGTGCCGATGCCCTGCATCATGCCCGAGGGGGGGATCGAGCGCGTCGCGTCGAACGTGCGGGTCACCCTCGAGGGCCGCGTGCTGCGCTACGAGGTGGAGGAGCGCTTCCTCAACAC
>DASWVQ010000034.1:0-2933 GCA_036401195.1 Gemmatimonadaceae bacterium | reverse complement strand
GCCGCCCGCTCCGGGATCCGCGTCTTCGCCTCGATCCACTCGGCGAGCCCCCCGAGGTACAGGGAGATGAGGATGCCGAGGAGGAGGAGGATCAGGATGTCGGCGACGGAGCCGAACAGCCAGAGGAGGAGGATCGTGAGGACGGTGGCCGCCAGAAGGGGGGCGAAGCGCGCGCGCCGCCCCCCTCCTGCTGGTCCTGCCCCGGCCGTGAGCAAATGGCTTTCCGTCAACGGGTCTTCTTCCCCTCCGGCTCCTCGATCTCGGCCTCGATCTCCTCGGTATGACCGGGGCCGGCGCCGGCGCCCAGCTGGCCGGGAGCCCCGGCGCCGAGCTGCTTCCCGGCAGGGCTCGTGCCCGCGGGGAGGACCCCCATCTTCGACTTGAGCTCCAGGAGCCGCGCCTCGACGCTCGCGCCGGCCGTCCCCTTCTCCAGTTGCTTGAACTCGCGGTGCAGGGTGTCGCCCGAGAACTCCTCGTCGATTTCGGTGCTGGCCTTGAGCATCCGCTCGTTGTGGTCGATGCGCTCCTCCATGCGGTTGAACGCCTCGAAGGCGCTCGTCTCCGACATGGACGACATCGTCTCGGCGATGCGCGCCTGGGCCTGCGCGCGGCGCTGGCGGGCGATCAGGAGGTTCTTCTTGCGCTTCGCCTCCTCGATCTTGTCGTTCAGGTCGCGCAGGGAGTTCTTGAGCTTCTCGGTCTCGAGGTTGTGCGACTGCCAGGTCTGCTCGAGCTGCTGGGCGTGCGTGAAGTGCTCTCCCTGGCGGACGAGCGCCTGCTTGGCCAGGTCGTCACGGCCCTCCTGGATGGCGAGCATGGCGCGATGCTCCCACTCCTGCGCCTGCTTGTACTCGGTGTCGGCCTGGTCGCGCAACCGCTTCTCGTCGGCGATGGCGGAGGCCACCTGCTGCTTGGCCTTCACCAGCTGCGAGCGCATGTCCACCAGGATCTGATTCAGCATCTTCTCCGGGTCTTCAGCCTTGGAGATCAGATCGTTGATGTTCGAGCGGAGGAGCGAAGAGAGGCGGTCGATGATGCCCATGGGTCAGTGTGCCTCGCGGAACGTGCCGAGCTCGCGGAGGTGCTGGGCGAGCGAGAGGGTCATGCTTTCGAAGGCGGCCTGGAACTCCTCGTAGTCGAGGTGCGAGAGCTCGAGCGTCTCGGTGAGGACCACCGCGTCGTGCTCCACGCCGTACGAGCCGTGCACGAGGTCCGACGCGTTGAGCTCCAGCAGCCGGCGGTAGAGGGGCGCGCGCTCCGGCTCCTCGGGAAGGTCCATGACCTTCACGCGCAGGAGCACGACGTTGTTCGAGCAGTGCACGACGATGTCGAAGTCGAACTCACCGCTGGGCCGGACCATCCACATGCCGGGCTCCAGCTCCTTCACCGTGGCGCCTTCGGCCGACAGGCGGTCGAGAAAGGCTTCGATGTCCTCGCGGGTCTTCATGGCGGTGCTCGGGGGTAGGTCCAGTGGTTCCTACGACGGGCCAGCGGCGAATGTTTCGAAGCTACCGACCCCCCGGGACCTTGGCCAGCTAACCCTGCTTCCTGATCTGGACGAGTCGCTCCTTCGCGAGTTTCCGCCCGGTGGGGGTGGCGGCGAGCCCGCCGCCGGCGGTTTCCCGGTAGCGCACGTCCATGGAGGCGCCGATCTCGCCCATGGTGTCGATCACCTCGTCGGCGGGGATGGCGAAGGTGATCCCCGCCAGCGCCATCTCGATCGCCGCCAGGGCGATCGCCGCGCCGGTGGCGTTACGGAAGACGCAGGGGAGCTCGACCAGCCCGCCCAGGGGATCGCAGACGAGGCCGAGGGTGCCCTGCTGGGCGAGGGCGGTGGCGTGGCTCACCTGCGTGGGGGTGCCGCCGAGCATCTCGGTGGCCGCCCCGGCCGCCATCGCCGCGGCGGCGCCGGTCTCGGCCTGGCACCCCCCTTCCGCCCCGGAGAGGGAGGCGCGGTCGGCGATGATCGCGCCGATCAGCCCCGCGACGGCGAGCGCATCGACCACCTGCTCGTCCGGAATGGCGCGGGCAGCGGCGATCCCGGTGAGCACGGCGGGGAGGACGCCGGCGCCCCCGGCGGTGGGGGCGGCCACGATGACCCCCATCGCCGCATTCACTTCCTGCACGGCGAGGGCGCGGGCGAGCACGTCGCGGAACAGGGTGTCGGCCAGGGGACCCCCGGGCCCGGTGCGCAGCTTCGCGGCGTCACCGCCAACCAGCCCCGAGGGGGAGCGGAGGTCGCCGGTCATCCCCTGCGCCACGGCGCCTCGCATCACCTCGAGCGCGCGGCGCAGCGCATCGCGGATCTCGGCGACGGGACGTCCCTGGTCGCGCGACTCGGTCTCGAGGGCGAGCTGGGCGAGCGACGTGCCCTGGGCGTCGGCATCACGGACGGCGTCGGCGAGTGAGCGATACATGATCAGGACCTGGTCAAGGATGGCACGGGTTCATGTCGCGCCTGATGGTTGGTCGCGCCGGACCGGGTTGGTCGCGCCGGCCCGTCGCGGTTGGAAAAGAGCGAGACGATCGAAAAGTGCGAAAACACCGAGCCTGCTTCATGCTTTGACAAGGACACGAGCCAACATCAGGAGAAGGGTGCTTTCGTTGTTATCGTCCCTTTCGTCCTTCTCCCACCCAAAAACGGCCGGTGCGACGCTGCGGGGATGCCTGGCGGCCGGCGCCGCTCACGCACTCACCTTGTCGAGCCGGAACGCCCAGCGCACCCAGGGGAGGGCGCGGATCTCGTCGCGCACCTGCTCGCCGGGGACCTCGTCGATCTCGATCACCATGAAGGCGTCGCCCCCGCGTTCCTTCCGCGTGAGGCGCAGCGTGGCGATGTTCAGCGAGTACTCGGCGAGGATCCCGGCGATGCGCGCCACGGAGCCCTTGATGTCCTCCGCCACGAGCACGATGGTGTTGTAGTTCCCGCTCAC
>DASWVQ010000033.1:0-30643 GCA_036401195.1 Gemmatimonadaceae bacterium | reverse complement strand
GAGCGTCAATCGGCGCATGGCGCGGAGGATACCGGGCGGCGCATCCTTGGTCAAGTCAACGACTTCCACGGTTTGCCCGGGGGAATTACCTTTCCGTGGCTCATGACTCCTTTCCGGAGCCTGCATGTCCGCGCGTGACCTTTCGCTCCCGGCGTTCGCGCGCCGGTGGAGCCTTCCGCGCCCGGATGCCCCGACCGCGCGGCGCGGGCGCTGATCGCGCCGCGCTCGCGCCCTCGTCGCCCCTTTGCCACGAAATGCCAGAACTCCCGCTCGGCACCTCCCTGCGCACGCACCTCTGTGGTGAGCTGCGCGCCGGCCACATTGGTGGCCGCGTCCGTCTCGGTGGCTGGGTCCACCGCGTCCGCGACCTCGGGGGGCTGGTGTTCCTCGACCTGCGCGACCGCGCGGGGCTCGTCCAGGTGTCGTTCGACCCCAAGTGGACCCCCGCCCCGGTGATCGCGGCGGCGGCGGCGCTCGGTGCCGAGTGCGTGGTGCTGATCGAGGGGGCGGTCGCGGCCCGTCCCGAGGCGATGCGCAACGGGGAGATGGGCACCGGGGAGGTCGAGGTGCATGCGACCACGCTCGAGGTGGTGGGCCCCGCCACGGTGCCGGCCATCCCCGTCGCGCGCGGGCGCACCGAGAAGCTGCCGGCGGAGGAGCTGCGGCTCCGCCACCGGTACCTCGACCTGCGGCGTCCGGAGCTCCAGTCGAGCATCATCCTGCGCCATCGCCTCAACCAGGCGACCCGGCAGTACCTCAGCGCGAACGGCTTCTTCGAGATCGAGACGCCCATCCTCACCAAGCCCACCCCCGAGGGGGCGCGCGATTACCTGGTGCCGAGCCGCGTGCACGAGGGGGAATTCTACGCCCTCCCGCAGTCGCCGCAGCTCTACAAGCAGCTGCTGATGGTCGCGGGGTTCGACCGCTACTTCCAGATCGCCCGCTGCTTCCGCGACGAGGACCTGCGTGCCGACCGGCAGCCGGAGTTCACGCAGATCGACATCGAGGCCTCGTTCGTCACCCGCGAGGACATCGCGGAGCTGGCCGAGGGGCTGATCGCGGAGCTCTGGCGCACCGGGGGGGTGGCGGTGCACACCCCCTTCCGGCGGATGACCTATGCCGAGGCGATGGAGCGCTACGGGAGCGACCGCCCCGACCTGCGCTACGGGCTCGAGCTGCGCGACGTGAGTGACGTCTTCCGCGGCGTGGAGTTCAAGGTCACGGCGGAGGTGCTCGCCGGGGGGGGACGGGTGCGCGGGCTGGTCGTCCCGGGAGGGGCGTCGCTCTCCCGCAAGCAGGTGGACGAGATCGAGGCGGAGGCGAAGGGGGCGGGCGCCGGCGGGCTGCTGCGGCTCAAGCGTGCCCCCGGCGGCGCGCTCGAGGGGGCGGCGGCGAAGTTCCTTCCCCCCGAGGCGGGGGACCGGCTGGGACTCCACGAGGGCGACCTGTTCCTCGGCGTCGCCGCGGCCGACCGCGTCTCGAGCCCCGCGCTCGATCGCGTGCGGCAGGACGTGGCGCGCCGCCTGGAGATGATCCCCGCCGATGCGCGCGAATTCCTGTGGGTGACCGACTTTCCCATGTTCGACCGCGACCCGGCGACCGGGGCGCTGGCGGCCATCCATCACCCGTTCACCGCGCCGAACCCGGAGGACCTCGCGTTGCTCGAGAGCGCGCCGGAGAAGGCGCGGGCCTGGGCGTACGACGTGGTGCTCAACGGGATGGAGCTGGGCGGGGGGAGCATTCGCATCTCGAACCCCGAGCTGCAGCGCAAGGTGTTCACGCTGCTGGGGCTCGACGAGGAGACCGCGCAGCATCGCTTCGGCTTCCTGCTGGAGGGACTGCGCGCGGGGGCCCCGCCGCACGGCGGCATCGCCTTCGGCATGGACCGCATCGCCATGCTCCTCGCCGGGGCGGGGTCGTTGCGCGACGTCATCGCCTTCCCGAAGACCACCGCCGCCCGCGCCCTGTTCGAGGGCGCGCCGGTGGCCGTGCCGGGTGAGGATCTCGAGGAGCTGCACATCACCGTCAGAGGAGCAGGGGAGTGAGCGAGTCCACCACCACGCAGTCCGTCACCCGGAAGCTGTCGGCGGAGGGCGCCGACCTCCTCACCCTCGCGGGGGTGAACGACGCCAACCTCCTCGAGCTGTCGCGGCTCTGCGGCGTGAAGGTCGCGCTGCGCGGCGACGCCCTCACCATCGCCGGCCCGGCCGACCTGGTGGACCGGGCCGTGGAGATCGGCGAGCGGATGATCGAGGCGGCGCGGCAGCGCGTGCCCCTGACCCCAGACGACGTGCTGCGCCTCGGCGACGAGGAGAACCGCGATGGCGCCCCCGGGGAGGGGTTCGGCGCGCGCCTCGCGCTCCCCGGGGTGCGCAAGGTGATCCAGGCGAAGACCTCGGGACAGGCGGAGTACCTGGCCAAGATCGCCGACAACGACATCGTCGTCGGCATCGGCCCCGCCGGCACGGGGAAGACCTACCTCGCCGTGGCCGCCGCCGTCGACGCCCTCACGCGCAAGCGGGTGCGCCGCATCGTCCTCGCCCGCCCCGCCGTGGAGGCGGGCGAGTCGCTCGGCTTCCTCCCGGGGGACATGCAGGCGAAGGTGGACCCGTACCTCCGGCCGCTGTACGACGCGCTCGACGACATGATGCCCTGGGAGCGCATCCAGAAGGCGATCGAGCAGCGGGTGATCGAGGTGGCGCCCCTCGCGTTCATGCGCGGGCGCACCCTGGGGGACGCCTTCGTGATCGTGGACGAGGCGCAGAATGCCACCGCGATGCAGATGAAGATGCTGCTCACGCGGCTCGGGGTGAACTCGAAGATGGTGATCACCGGCGACAAGACGCAGGTGGACCTGCCGGTGCGGGAGCAGTCGGGGCTGATGCAGGTGGAGCGCATCCTCCCCGGGATCGACGGGATCGCCTTCCATTACTTCCAGGAGAGCGACGTGGTGCGGCATCGGCTGGTGCGCGACATCATTCGCGCGTATGCCGAGGAAGACGAAGGCTGAGGTGAGCCAGACCCCGCCGGAGGGCGTCGCGAGCGAGCTCCCGTCGCGGGGGCCGCGCCGCGGCCTCGCGCTGCACGGGCCGCGGCTGCTGCTGGGGCTCGCGGTGGCCGTCCTCACCTGGGTGCTCTTCCCGGCCTCGCCGGCCGCGGACGTGCCCATCTACGACGTGGGGGCGGTCGCGAACGACAACGTCATCGCGCCCTTCGGCTTCGTCGTCCGGAAGAACGAGGAGGAGCTGGAGCGCGAGCGTGCGGAGCTCGCCCGCGCGGCCGAGCCGGTGTTCCGCTACGTGCCCGCGGCGCTGGACTCCGCGCGCGGCTCGCTGCGCGCCTTCCGCGGCGCCGTGGACGCGGCGGTGGTGGGCGACGCGCGGGGCGCGCCGGTCCGCGTGCAGCGGGCCGCCGCGCAGTTCGGCATCCAGCTCCCGATCGACCAGGCGGCCTACCTCGCCGACGCCGACCGGCGCGCCGCGCTGCTCGGCTCCCTGGAGCGGGTGATCGAGCGGTGGGTCGCGCCCGGCGCCGCCGCGAGCACCGCCCTCGACCAGGTGCGCGGGCAGATCCTCCTGCGACGGGGGCGCGACGAGGTGCGCATCCCCTCGGACAGCGTCCTCACCTTTTCCATGCTCGTGTCGCGGGCGCGGCTGCTCCACCCCGACCCGCGCTCCTCCGCCGGCGACGCCCTGTACCTGCGCCTCCTCGGCGCCTTCTTCCATCCCACCATCGTCCTCGACGCGACCGCCACCCAGCTCCGCCTCGACGAGCTGCGGCGCACCGTGCCCACGGCCAAGTACGAGGTGCAGGCGGGGGAGAAGATCATCGGCGCGAACGAGGTGGTGGGGCGCGACGAGCACGAGAAGCTCCGCGCCCTGAGCGGCGCCCTCGAGCTGCGCCGCGGCTCCGAGCTGCGCGTGCGCCGGGTGATCGGCGCCCTGCTCGTGAACCTCCTGCTGCTGAGCCTCCTCGGCTGGTCGGTCGCCCTCTTCCGCCCCGCCGTGTACCGGAGCATGCGCTCGATGAGCGTGATGGCGGCGGTGATCGGCGCGGTGATCCTCGTCGCCGCGCTGGTCGCGCGGGGGCGCCCCCCGCACCCGGAGCTCGTCCCGATCGCCTTCGTGGCGGTGATCCTGAGCGCCCTCTTCGAGCAGCGCCTCAGCGTGCTCGCCGCCGTGGTGGTCTCGGTGCTCATCGGCATCCAGGCCCCCTACCGGGGGACGAACGCGCTGCTCATCGGGCTGATCGGCGGCGTGGTGGCGGCGGTGAGCGTGCGGGTGGCCCTGCGTCGCCACACCTCGTTCCGGTGGATCCTGTTCACCGCCATGGCGTACGCGCTCACCGCGCTCGCGATCGGGTGGGGGCTCGACCTGCCCACGCGCGAGATCCTCGCCTCCGCCGCCTGGGGGACGCTGAACGCCGCGGCGTCGGTGGTGCTCGCGATCCAGCTCCTCCCGCTGGCCGAGCAGTTCACCGGGATCGAGACCGACCTCACCCTGCTCGAGTGGTCGGACCTCAACCGCCCGCTGATGCAGCGCCTGAGCCTCGAGGCGCCGGGCACCTATGCGCACACGATCGCCATGGCGAACCTCGCCGAGGCGGCGTGCCGGGCGATCGGGGCGAACGCCCTGCTCGCGCGGGTGGGGGCCTATTACCATGACATCGGGAAGCTCTCCACGCCGCAGTTCTTCGTGGAGAACCAGCGGCGGGGGGGCAACCCGCACGACCAGCTCAGCCCCGCGGCCAGCGCGTCGATCATCAAGGACCACGTGCTCGCCGGGATCGCGCTGGCGGAGCGGCACGGGCTGCCACGCGCGCTCCGCCCCTTCATCCTCGAGCACCACGGCACCGCCGCCATCAGCTACTTCCTGGAAAAGGCGCGCGAGCGCGACCCGGCCGGCGCCGACCCGCGCGAGTACGAGTATCCCGGCCCCCGCCCCCGGAGCGCGGAGACGGCGGTGGTGATGCTCGCCGACGGGGTCGAGGCCTCGGTGCGCGTGCTGGCCGATCCCGATACGAAGACCATCCGAGACGTCGTGGAGCACATCGTGAAGCAGCGCATGGACCAGGGGCAGCTGCAGGAAGCGCCACTCACCCTCGCGCAGATCGAGCAGGTGAAGGGGGCGTTCGTGCGCACCCTGTCGGGGATGTACCATGGCCGGATCGACTACCCCATCGCCTCGGGCGGCGTGACCTCCGAGTTCGCCTCGCGATGAGCCTGCACGTGGACGTCGCCCTCGAGGGGGTGCGCATTCCCCTGTCCCGCGCCGACGCGGCCGCCATCGCCGTGGGCGTGCTGCGCGCGGAGCGGGTGAAGGATGCGCTGCTGTCGGTCACCTTCGTGACCAGCCGGCGCATCGCCGCGCTCAACCGCGCGCACCTCGGCCACGCCGGGGCCACCGACGTGATCTCCTTCGGCTTCCGGCGGGAGGCGGTGGGCGCCCCGGTGGTGGGGGACGTCTACATCGGCGCCGAGGTGGCCCGCGCCGCGGCGAAGGCGCACCGCATCCCGGTGCGCGAGGAGCTCGCGCGGCTCGTGGTGCACGGCACGCTGCACGTGCTGGGACACGACCATCCGGAGGGGGAGGAACGCCTCGCCTCCGCGATGTGGGCGCGCCAGGAGCGCCTCCTGGCGCGCCTCGCCCGCCCGGGAGGGCGATGAGCGTCGTCGCGCTCGGGATCGCCCTCCTCGCCGTGGCCGCGGCGCTGGTGCTCGCCGCCGCGGACGGCGCGGTGATCGCCCTCGACGCGGAGCCGGGGAGCACCGCGCCGCGCGGCGTTCCCGGCATCCTCGATCGCGAGCGTGCGCATCGCGCCCTCGCCTTCGCCCGGATGATCGCCCACCTCGTGTTCGGCGCGACCATCGCCGACACCACGCGCCTCGAGCGCCCCTTCACCCTGGGCGCGCTCGCGGCGTCGCTCGTCGCCATCCTGGTGGTCATCACCCTGGTCGAGGGGGGGGCGCGCGCCGCGGGATCCACCCTGCGCGAGCATGCGCTCATCCCCCTCGCGCCGGTGGTGCGCTTCGTCGAGCGGCTGCTGTCGCTCCCGCTGGAGCTCGCGGCCCGCATGGACCGCGAGCTCCAGCGCGTGCTCCCGCCGCCGGAGGACGCCGAGGCATCGCGCGAGGAGGCGAGCGAGCAGTTCCGGCGGGTCGTGGCCGCGGAGGCCGAGGAGGCCGGGGTCACGCCGCGCGAGGCGGCGCTCCTGCGCGGGGCCTTCGAGCTCGGGGACACGGAGGTGCGGGAGATCATGGTGCCCCGGGTGGACATGATCGGGATCGACCTCGACACGCCCTGGTCCGAGGTCGTGGACCGCGTGCGCAGCTCGCAGCACGCGCGCTTCCCCGTGTATCGCGACACCCTCGACGACGTGCAGGGGATCCTGTACGCGAAGGACCTGCTCCTCGCCGTCATCCACGACGAGCCGCCCCCCGCGGGCTGGCAGCGGCTCGTGCGGCCGGCGGCGTTCGTCCCGCCCTCGAAGCCCGTGGCGGAGCTGCTGCGCGTCTTCCAGTCCACGCGGACGCACATCGCCGTGGTGATCGACGAGTTCGGGGGGACGGCGGGGATGCTCACCATCGAGGACATCCTCGAGGAGATCGTGGGGGAGATCCGCGACGAGCACGACGTGGAGGAGCAGGAGGTGGTGCAGGAGGAGGACACGCGCTTCTGGGTGGACGGCCGCCTGGGGCTCGACCAGCTCTCCGAGCTGCTCGAGGCCGACTTCGTCACGGACGATGCCACCACGGTGGGGGGCCTCGTGTACACCCTGCTCGGCCGCGTCCCGAAGAACGGCGAGGCGCTGCAGCACCTGGGGTACCGGATGGTGGTGGAGCGCGTGCGGCGGCGGCGCATCGAGCGGGTGTACTTCGAGCGGCTGGAAGGCCCCACCCAGGGAGGCGACGCATGACCGTCCCCACCTGGCCGCTCGTCGTGGCGGTGGTCATCGTCGCCATCCTCACCGCCGGGGCCATCGCGGTGCGGTCGGTGAGCCGCATCTGGCTCCGGCACTGGGCGGAGCGCCGCATGCGCGGCGCCGAGACCGCCGTCGCCTACCTCGAGCGCCCGCAGCGGATGCTCGGCGCGGCCAGCGCCGGCGTGTCGCTCACCGTGGCACTCGCCGGGATGCTCCTCGGCGCGGGGCATCACGCCAACCACACGCGCTTCGCCATCGCGCTGCTCGGCTACGCGATCGTGATGCTGCTGCTCGGGCAGATCGTGCCGCGCGTGATCGGTCGCCGGTGGGCGGTCCAGCTCACCCCCGTGCTCCTCCCCTTCCTCCGGGCGATGGAGCTGGTGGCCGCGCCCCTGCTCGACGTGGGACGTCGCGTGTCGTCGCGCGTGCGCCCCAGCGTGCCCGGGGAGCCCCCCGAGGAGGCGGAGCGCGACGCGATCCAGGACCTGCTGCGCGAAGGGGAGCTGGAAGGGGTCGGGGAGGCGGGGGAGATCGCCATCATCACGGGCGTGGTGGAGTTCGGGGAGAAGGTCGCCGCCGACGTGATGACGCCGCGCGAGGAGGTCTTCTGGCTCGACGTGACCCTGCCCGCGCGCGAGCTGGCGGAACGCATCGCCTCGGCGGGCTACTCGCGCGTGCCCCTCGGGCGCGGCTCGATGGACGCCATCGAGGGGATGGTCCACGTCCTCGACGTGCTCCAGGAAGGGGGCGACGCGCTCCCCCCGCTCCGCCCCGTCGCGCAGGTGCTCCCCGACGCGCTCTGCAGCGAGCTGCTCTTCCGCATGCTGCGCGCGCGGCTGCACCTGGCGATCGTGCGCGACGCCCAGGGCACCACCCTCGGGCTCCTCACCCTCGAGGACCTGCTGGAGGAGCTGGTGGGCGACATCCAGGATGAATACGACGAGCCCACCGAGCCTTCCCCCCCTCCGTCGTGACCGACGCTTCGATTCCTGCCGCCGGCCGCGCGAGCGGCGTCCCCTCCCCGGCCCTCGACCGGGTGCTCACCGACTTCGCCGCCGGGAAGAAGGCGGCGCTGGCGCGCGCCGTCTCGATCGTGGAGAACCACCGCCCGGGCTTCGACCTGCTCCTCGCCCGCCTCCACCCGGCGGTGGGGCGCGCGCGCCGCATCGGCCTCACCGGCCCCCCCGGGGCGGGGAAGAGCACCCTCACCACGCAGCTCGCGGCCGCGTATCGCGCGGCGGGGCTCACCGTCGGGATCGTGGCGGTCGACCCCACCTCGCCCTTCACCGGCGGGGCCTTGCTCGGGGACCGCATCCGCATGGAGGCGATCGCCCTCGATCCCGGCGTGTTCATCCGGTCGATGGCGACGCGCGGCTCCCTGGGCGGGCTGGCGGGCACCACGCGCGAGGTGTGCGACGTGCTCGACGCCTTCGGCATCGACCGCATCCTCATCGAGACGGTAGGGGTGGGACAGAGCGAGCTGGACATCGCGCGCACCGCGGATTCCAGCCTCGTCGTGCTGGTGCCCGAGTCGGGTGACTCGATCCAGACGCTGAAGGCGGGGCTGATGGAGATCGCCGACCTCTTCACGGTGAACAAGGCCGATCGCCCGGGTGCCGACCGGCTGCGCCACGAGATCGAGATCATGCTCGGCCTGCGGCACGGCAACTCCCTGCGGAACGTGCCGGCGCATCACGGGGTGCAGCTCGGCCGCCCCATGACGCACGAGGAGAAGCTGGCGATGAATCCGGCGCGGGCGGCGCGGGAGGCCGCCGCCGCGGAGCACCCGGAGGCGTGGACCCCGCCGGTGCTGCGGACGGTGGCGTCGCAGGGGGAGGGGGTGGAGGAGGTCGTGGCCGCCCTCGACCGACACTTCGGTTATCTTGAGGCGAGCGGCACCCTGCGCGACCGCCGCCGCGCCCGCCTGCGTGAGCGGGTGGTGGACGTGGTGGAGCAGAAGGTGCGGAAGCGCCTGTGGAGTGACGAGCGAACCACCCGCTGGCTCGACGACCAGCTCGCGGCGCTCGAGGAGGGGAGCCTCACCCCCTTCGACGTCGCCGAGCGGCTGCTGGCACGCAGCGCGGACCTGATCACCGGGACACGGACATGACCTCGACGCGGGACCTGACGGACAGCGCGGCGGATCCGCGCGAGGAGCTGGAGCGGCTGCGCGCGGAAGTGGCGCAGTGGCGCGCGCGCTTTGCGAAGGGCGAGGTGCGCGAGATCGCGTACACGAACTCGGCGAAGGAGGTCGAGGCGCTGTACACCCCGCTCGACCTGGCGGCGCAGGATCCGGCCGCCGACCTGGGGGTGCCCGGCACCTATCCCTTCACCCGCGGGATCCATCCCACCGGCTATCGCGGGAAGCTGTGGACGATGCGGCAGTTCGCGGGCTTCGGCAGCGCGCAGGACACCAACCGCCGCTTCAAGTTCCTCCTCGAGCACGGCCAGACCGGGCTCTCGACCGCGTTCGACTTCCCGACCCTCATGGGCTACGACTCCGACCATCCGCGGTCGGAGGGCGAGGTGGGGAAGACTGGCGTGGCGGTGTCGTCGCTGGCGGACATGGAGACGCTGTTCGACGGGATCCCGCTCGACCAGGTGTCCACGTCGATGACGATCAACGGCCCGGCGGTGATCCTCTGGGCGTTCTACGTGGCCGCGGCGGAGAAGCAGGGCGTGCCGAGCGAGAAGATCCGCGGCACGGTGCAGAACGACATCCTGAAGGAGTACATGGCGCAGCACGCGTGGTGCTTCCCCATCGAGCCCGCGCTGCGCCTGATCGTGGATGGCTTCGAGTGGGGCGCGAAGCACGCGCCGCAGTGGAACACCGTGTCCATCTCCGGCTACCACATCCGCGAGGCGGGGTCCACCGCGGCGCAGGAGCTGGCCTTCACCCTCGCCGACGGCTTCACCTACGTGGAGCGGGGGATCGAGCGCGGGCTCGACGTGGACGACTTCGCGCCGCGCCTCTCCTTCTTCTGGGACATCCACAACGACTTCTTCGAGGAGATCGCGAAGCTCCGCGCGGCGCGCCGCATCTGGGCCCGCCACATGAAGGAGCGCTACGGCGCGAAGTCGCCGCGCTCGTGGGTGATGCGCTTCCACTCCCAGACGGCGGGCGTGACGCTCACCGCGCAGCAGCCCATGAACAACGTGGTGCGCGTGGCCTACCAGGCGCTCGCGGCGGTCCTCGGCGGCACGCAGTCGCTGCACACCAACTCGATGGACGAGACCCTCGCCCTCCCCACCGAGCAGGCGGTGCAGGTGGCGCTGCGCACGCAGCAGGTGCTCGCGTACGAGACCGGCATCCCGAACGTGATCGACCCCCTCGGGGGCTCCTATTACGTGGAGGCGCTGACCGACCAGCTCGAGGCCGAGGCGGAGGACCTCTTCCGCCAGATCGACGAGGTGGGGGGGGTGGTGCGCGGGCTCGAGCAGGGGTGGTTCCAGCGGCGGATCGCCGAGTCGGCCGCGCGGCAGCAGTGGGAGATCGAGCAGCACCGCCGCGTCATCGTGGGCGTGAACGAGTTCGTCACCGAGGAGCCGGAGCTCTCGATCCCGCTGCTGCGGGTGGGGGAGCAGGCGGCGAAGGACCAGGCGGCGCGGCTCGCCACCCTCCGCGCGACGCGCGACCAGGCCGAGTGCGACCGCCGCCTGGAGCGGTTGCGCGAGGCCTGCCGCGGCACGGAGAACACCTTCCCGTACATCCTCGACTGCGCGCGGGCCTATTGCACGCTGTACGAGATCCGCGCCGCGATGGAGTCGGTGTTCGGCGCCTACCGCGAGCCGGTGTTCTTCTGAGCGCGCGCAAGGAACCGGTGTCACATGGACTCCACCAGCCGGCGGCGCGTCCGGCGCGGGAAGCCGCGGGCGGCGCGACCGCCGGCGCCCGCAAGGCGCCGGCGTCACATCGACTCCACCAGTCGGCGGCGCACAGCGCCGCCGACTGGTGGTCGCAGTACTTCGACGCCCACTACCTCGTCGAGTACGAACCCGTCTTCGACCTGGTCCGCGACCGCCGCGAGGTGGCGCGGCTCATCGACGTGCTGGGCCTCCCCTCGGGCGCCCGCGTCCTCGACTGCCCCTGCGGCCAGGGGCGGCACTCGCACCTGCTCGCCGAGGCGGGCTTCCGCGTGGAGGGGCTCGACTACTCGCGCGAGCTGCTGGCCGCGGCGAAGCGCCGGGGCACCGGCCCCACCCTCCACTACACCCGCGGCGACATGCGGGCCCTCCCCGCGCGCTGGACGGGACGGTTCGACGCGGTGGTGAACCTGTTCACCTCGTTCGGGTTCTTCGCCGACCCCGACGACGACGCCCGGGTCATCCACGAATTCTCCCGCGTCCTGGCCCCCGGGGGCGCCTTCGTGTTCCACGCGGGGAGCCGCGACGGCGTCATGGCGCGATTCCTCGACCGGGACTGGTGGCGGACCTCCGACGACACCGTCGTCACCCAGGAGCGGGCCTTCGACCCGCTCTCCGGGGTGCTCACCATCGACACCAGCGCCACGGGGCCGTCCGGCTTCGCCCCGCGGCAGCATCGCATCCGCCTGTACACGGCCTCCCGCCTCGCGGAGCTCTGCCGCGACGCGGGGCTGATCGTGGAGGAGGCGTACGACGGCTGGGCCGACCGCGCCCTCCGGCGCACCTCCACCGAGATGCTGCTGGTCGCCCGCAAGGAGCCGGTGCCGTCCCCCCGCCGGCGCAGGTAGCTTTCCGGCATCCGTCCAACCGCCCACGTTTTCGCTCGAGAGTCATCGATGCGCCCCATTCGCGTCCTCGTCGCCAAGCCCGGCCTCGACGGTCATGACCGCGGAGCCAAGGTCGTCGCCGCGGCGCTCCGCGACGCCGGGATGGAGGTGGTCTACACCGGCCTCCACCAGACCCCCGAGATGATCGCCACCGCCGCCGTGCAGGAAGACGTGGACGTGGTGGGCCTCTCGATCCTGAGCGGCGCGCACATGACGCTCTTCCCGCGCGTCCGGCAGCTCCTCGTCGAGGCCGGGCGCGACGACATCCTCATCACCGGGGGGGGCATCATCCCGCGCGAGGACATGGACGCCCTCGAGCAGCAGGGCGTCGGGAAGCTCTTCGGCCCCGGCACCCCCACCACGGAGCTGATCGAGTACATCCGCGGCTGGTTCGCCGAACGGCAGCAGCAGGACGCGTGACCACCGTGACCGGCGCCTCCCGGCTGCGCGAGCTCGTGGGCGAGGTGCGCGAGCTCGAGGAGCGCCTCCGGCAGGGGGGCGGGCCGGACAAGGTCGCCCGCCAGCACGCGCAGGGAAAGCTCACCGCCCGTGAGCGGGTGGCGCGGCTCTGCGACGAGGGCACCCGCTTCCTCGAGATCGGCCTCCTCGTGGCCTGGGACCAGTACGATGGGCAGGCGCCCGGCGCCGGCGTCGTCACCGGCGTGGGCATCGTGCAGGGGCGGGAAGTGGTGATCGTCGCCAACGACGCCACCGTGAAGGCGGGCTCCTGGTGGCCCGAGACGATCCGGAAGATGCTGCGCGCGCAGGAGATCGCGATGCGCTGCCGCATCCCGATCATCTACCTCGTGGACTCGGCGGGGGTCAACCTCCCCTACCAGGGCGGCGTGTTCCCCGGGCAGTACGGCGCCGCGCGGCTCTTCCACTACAACTCGATCATGCGGCGCTACCTGCGCGTGCCGCAGCTCGCGGCGGTGATGGGGCCCTGCATCGCCGGCGGGGCGTACCTCCCCGCACTCTCCGACGTGATCGTGATGGTGAAGGCCACCTCGTTCATGGGCCTCGGGGGGCCGAACCTGGTGAAGGGCGCCACCGGCCAGACGATCGACGGCGAGACCCTCGGCGGCGCGGTGACGCACACGGAGATCAGCGGCGTGGCCCACTACGCCGCCGAGGACGACGAGGCCTGCCTGGCGAAGCTCCGCGAGCTGGTGGCGATGCTGCGCCGTCATCCTGAGGCGCAGCCGAAGGATCTGGCCACCGCGAACGGGGGCCAGGTCCTTCGCTCCGCTCAGGACGACGTCCTGTACGACCTCCTCCCCGCCGACCACCGCATGTCGTACGACATGCACACCGTCCTGCGCGCCATCGTCGACGACGGGAAGCTCGACGAGTTCCAGGAGCACCTCGCGCGCGAGATGATCTGCGCCGACGCGCGCATCGAGGGGATCCCCGTGGGGGTCATCGCCAACCAGCGCGGGCTGATCAAGGGACGCGCGGGGGAGCGCCCGCGCTTCGGCGGGATCATCTACGCCGAGAGCGCCGAGAAGGTGGCCTTCTTCATCGACCGGTGCGACCGGCAGGGGATCCCCCTGCTGTTCGTGCAGGACGTCTCCGGCTTCATGGTCGGCGCCGAGGCCGAGCACGAGGGCATCATCCGCGCGGGCGCGCGCTGGGTGGAGGCGATGGCCACCGCCAGCGTGCCCAAGGTGGTGCTCACCGTGAATCACGCGTCGGGGGCCGGCTACTACGCGATGGCGGGGCAGGGGTTCGACCCCGACTTCATCTTCTCCTGGCCCACCGGGCGGATGGGGGTGATGGAAGGGGAGTCCGCCATCCAGGCGGTCCACGGCCCCGCGATCGACGCGGCGAAGAAGGCCGGCCGCCCCGTCCCCGACGAGGTCAACGCCTCGATCGAGGAGATGCGCGCCGACTACGAGCACCAGCTCGACGCCCGATACGCGGCCGCGCGTGGCTTCGTCGATGCCATCATCCACCCCGAGGACACCCGCGACGTCCTCGCCCTCGCCCTCCGCGCCGCGCTCCGGAATCCGGGGCCGCACCTCGGCGCCTTCGTTCTCCCCGAGCACCTCAGGCAGGCATGAGCCCCTCCGGCACCTCCATCGTTCGCGTCGCCTCCGGCCAGGGATTCTGGGGCGACTGGCTCGACGCGCCGCGCCGCCAGGTGGAGGGGGGCGCGGTGGACTACCTGATGCTCGACTACCTGGCCGAGGTCACGATGTCCATCCTGCAGAAGCAGAAGGAACGTGACCCCCGCATGGGCTACGCGCGCGACTTCATCGGCGCGATGGAGAGCGTGATGGCCGCCGTCACGGAGCGCGGCGTGCGCGTGATCGCCAACGCGGGCGGGGTGAACCCCCATGCCTGCGCGGAGGCGGTGCAGGAGGTGGCGCGCAAGGCGGGCCGCACGTTGCGCATCGGCGTCGTCACCGGCGACGACCTCCTGCCGCGGCTGGACGAGCTGCTGGCCGGCGGCCATGCGCTGGCGAACATGGAGACCGGCGAGCCCCTGTCGCTGGTGCGCGACCGCGTGCTCTCCGCCAACGCGTACATCGGGAGCACCCCGATCGTGGAGGCGCTGGCGCGCGGCGCGCAGGTGGTGATCACCGGGCGGTCGACCGACACTGCGCTCACCATGGCCCCCCTGCGCCACGAGTTCGGCTGGGGCGCCACCGAGTGGGACAAGCTGGCCGCGGGGATCGTGGCCGGCCACATCATCGAGTGCGGGGCACAGTGCTCCGGGGGCAACTGCCTGTACGACTGGCGGTCGATCCCCGACCTCGCGAACGTCGGCTACCCGATCGTCGAGGCGAGCCCCGACGGCAGCTTCGTGGTCACCAAGCACGCGGGCACCGGCGGGCGCATCTCCGTCCCCTCGGTGACCGAGCAGCTCGTGTACGAGATGGGTGACCCGCATGCGTACATCACCCCCGACGTGATTGCCGACTTCACCTCCATCCAGCTCGCCGCCGATGGGGACGACCGGGTGCGGGTCAGCGGGATCCGCGGGGCGCCGGCGACGGACAAGCTCAAGGTCTCGATCGCGTACCGCGCGGGGTTCAAGGCGGTGGGCACCCTCGTGTACTCCTGGCCCGACGCGCTGGAGAAGGCGCAGCTGGCCGACCGCGTGCTGCGCGAGCGGCTCGACGCCATGGGGCTGCGCTTCGACAAGGTGCTCACCGAGTTCGTGGGGGTGAGCGCGACGCATGGCCCCCTCGCCGGCGCGCCCCCCGCGGACCTCCCGGAGGTGCAGATGCGCATCGGCGTACGGGGGAGCGACCGCGCGTCGGTCGAGCGCTTCACCCGCGAACTGGCCCCCCTCGTCCTCAACGGCCCGCCGAGCGTCACCGGCTTTGCCGGCGGGCGTCCCAAGGTGGAGGAGATCGTGGCCTACTGGCCCGCGCTCATCGACAAGACGGTCGTGCAGACCGCGGTGGAGGTGCTCGCATGAAGGTCCGCCTCCTCGACATCGCCCACGCCCGCTCGGGCGACAAGGGCGACACCGCGAACGTGGGCGTGATCGCCCTGCGCCCCGACTGGTATCCGCTGCTGGCGCGCGAGCTCACCCGCGACCGGGTGCAGGCCCACTTCGCCGGCGTCATCACCGGCGACGTGCAGCGCTACGAGCTGCCCAACCTCAAGGCGCTCAACTTCCTCCTGCACGGGGCGCTCGACGGGGGCGGCACGCTCTCGCTCAAGACCGACGCGCAGGGGAAGGTGTTCTCCACCGCGCTCCTCCGCCTCGTGCTCGACGTGCCGGACGACGAGGCGCGGCAGCTGGGGCTCCCGGCCGCGCCATGACCGCGGTGACCCAGGCGAAGCTCGCCCTCGCCGTCATCGGGGTGGTGGTGTGGGGGTGGGCGGTGCGGGTGGACGACGCCCGGCTCCGGCTCATCGGGATCGGCTTCATGGCCGCCGCGGTGCTCCTGCGCTTCCTCAAGCCCGGTGGACCGCGCCGCGGGCGGCGCGAGGAAGAAGGCCCCTCCGCCTGACCGACGGGGCGGGCAGGGCCCCGCGCGGCCGGCCCAGGGGCCGGCCGCGACGGCCCCGGGTCAGGTGACCGCCGCCCGCATCTCCGCGAAGCGCAGCGAGAGCTGCGTGTATCCCGCCTCCTCGACGCGCGGCGCGAAGCGGTCGAGCAGTTCCTTCCCCGCCGGGTGGCGCAGGGACAGGAGGGTGGGCGCCACCTCCGCGACCAGCCAGGCGGCGCGGTAGGGATCCCGGGGCTCCACGCTGGCCACCGCCTGGCGAAGCTGCTGCACCGCGCCCGGCACGTCGTCGTGAGTGACCGCCACCCGGAACGCCAGGGCATCGGCCAGCTCGCGCCCCTGGAACCACCAGTTCCCGCGCTGTTCCAGCAGCCCCTGTACCGTCTCCAGGGCCCCGGAGGCGGCATCGGTCCGCCCGAGCGACAGGGCGGCCAGTCCCGCGCCGGCTCGCGCCCCGATCTCGATGTCCACCTGCCCGAGGTGCCGGGCCAGCTCGGCGGTCTCGGTGTACACCGCCAGCGCCCGCTCCTGGTCCCCCTGCTCCCGCGCCAGGTGGCCGATGTTGTAGAGGGTGGCGGCCCGGTGCAGCTCGTTCTTCACGGTGGTGAAGTTCCGCAGCGCGTCCAGGTAGCAGCCGTTTGCCTCGTCGAAGCGGCCGGCGTTGAGGAAGAGCACGCCCAGGTTGATGGAGGCGAGCCCCATGAGGTCCGGCGCGTGGGCTTCCTTCCCGATGGCGATGGCCTCGCGGTAGGAGCGCTCCGCGCCCGCCATGTCGCCGCTCATCGAGTGCACGATCCCGGCGTTGATGTGGCACCCCGAGATCCCATACAGGTCGCCGAGCTGCGTGAAGAGCTGGGTGGCCTTCGCGTGCTGCGCCGATCCCTCGGCGAGGCTCCCCATCTGCGTGAGGGTCGTCCCGAGGCGCTTGACCGCGTCGGCCCGCAGCCGGAGGTTCTCGAGCTTGTCCGCCATGGCGACGGCGTCGCGCGCGGCGCGCTCGGCGTCGCCGAAGGCGCCGAGGCGGCTGTACGTCTGCGAGAGGATCATGAGCACGGCCACCTGCTCCGCCTCGTCACCGGCCGCGGTGGCGTCGTCGAGGAGGCGCAGGCACACCTCGAGGGTGTCCTGCGCCCGCTGCCCCTGGAGGGCCCGCAGCCGCTCGCGCAGCCGGCGCAGCGCCCGGACGGAGCGGGCCGTCTCCGGCGTCTCCGCGACGTCGGCGAGGATCTGGTTCGAGAGGCGCTCCCCTTCGGCGTACCGCCCGGCGGTCTCGGACACCTCGGCGAAGAGCACCGCCGCCTCGAGCCGCTGCATGGGCGTCGCGGCATGGCGGTTCGCCATCGAGAAGAGCTGCGCCGCCTCGTCGTGGGCGTACACCCCCATCGCCCGGCGCCCGGCTTCCATCGCGAAGACGAAGGCCCGCTCCGAATCCGCCGCCTGGTCGTAGTGGCTGGCGATCTCCGCGACGGCGTCGGGTTGCCGCGACTCCAGCGCCTGGGCGACGGCGAAGTGCACCCGGCGCAGCCGCCGCGAATTGGCGGTGTTCTTGATCGCCTCCACCAGGAGGGCGTGCGCGAAGGTGAACCGATCGGCGTCCTGCCGCGAGGGCTCGAGCACGGCGGCGGCCACCGCCTCGTCCACCGCGTCGAGCACGTCGTCCTCGCTCCCCGCGCCGGCGGCGATGGCGAGGTCGAAGTCGAACTCGCGCCCGATCACCGCGGCGGTCGTGAGGATGCCGCGCGTCTTGGGCGACAGGCGGTCGAGCCGGCGCGCCATCAGGTCGCTCACCGCCACCGGCAGCCGCAGCTCGTTGGTCTCGTACCAGGTCCACCGCCCCTCGACGTAGCGGATTTCCCCCTCCTCGATCAGGGCGCGGAGCACCTGGAGCACGAGGAAGGGGTTCCCCTCCGTGTGGCGGTAGAGCGCGGGGAGCAGCTTCTGCCCCAGCTCCTGCCCCTGCGAGGCGGCGGCGAGCCACTGCTCCACCTCCTCCCGGGAGAGGCGGTGGAGGGGCACCTCCTGGAACCGCTCGTCGCGCGACAGGCGGCGGCGGCGGTTGGTGACGTCGGTGCCCGCGTCCTCCGCCCGGATCGTCATCGCGATCAGGATGCGGTCGGACTCGAGCTGGGTCATCAGGTGCTCGAGGGTGTCCCAGCTGGCGGAGTCCGCCCACTGCATGTCGTCCAGCACGATCACGAGGGGGACGGCCGCGGCGGCGAGCCGCAGGTACTCCACGATCTCGTCGAACAGGACGTACTTGCTCCCGGTGCCCTCGCTCGGGGGGAGCTCCTGGCCATTCGCCAGTCCGGGGACGAGGCGCGGGAGCTCGCGCCACTGCCGCTTCGCCGCATCCACCTTCGCGCGGATCGAGCTGAGCACCTCGGCCCAGGGGCCGTAGGGGGGCTTCACGTCGGCCTCGAAGCAGCGCCCCATCACGAGCTGGCCCCCGCGCAGGCGGACCTCGGGCAGCAGCTGCTTGAGCAGCGTCGACTTGCCCACCCCGGCCTCGCCGGCGATCGCCACGAGCTTCGGCTCGCCGGCGAACCCCGCCTCGAGGGTGCGCACGAGGCGTCGGGTCTCCTCCACGCGCCCGATGAAGCGATTGAGGGCGAGCTGCGGCCTGGCGCCTTCGGCCGTTCCGGAGGCGGTGGACACCGCGTTGCGGCCCGCCCGCTTCGCCTCGTACAGGGCGCGGTCGGCGGCGGCGAACACCGCCTCCACGTGCTCCCCGGGCTTGGCCTCAGCGACCCCGATGGAGAGGGTGACGCCCACCGTCTGCGCCGCGGCGTCCCCGCGGAGGGGGATGCGCTCCTGCTCCACGGCGACGCGGAGCCGCTCCGCGACCTCGCGGGCATTCTCGATCGGGGTGCGCGGCAGGAGGATCACGAATTCGTCGCCGCCGTAGCGGCCGATGACGTCGCCGCTGCGGAGCACCCGGCGGAAGATCCCGACGACGGTGCGCAGCACGTCGTCGCCCTGGAGGTGGCCGTAGGTGTCGTTGACCAGCTTGAAGTGGTCCACGTCCACCACGAGGAGCGTCGGCGGGGCCTCGGTGGAGCGCCGGCGCGTGAGGATGGTGTTCGCCGTCTCCAGGAAGGCGCGGCGCGGCAACGCCCCGGTGAGGTGATCGAGCTCCGCGGGGACGGGGAGGGGGAGGGCCTCGGGCGCGCTCCCCTCCGAGGGGGTCGCCACGGGGACGCGGATCGCCCCCGAGAGCTCCATCGGGTGCCGGCGCTCCATCACCCGCTCGAAGTGATGGAAGAGGCTCGGGTCGAACTGGAGCCCCACCATCGAGCGCATGATCTGCATCGCCTGGTGGTGGTCCACCGCCGCCTTGTAGCTCCGCTCCGAGGTCAGCGCGTCGTAGACGTCGGCCACGCAGAGGATACGGGCGGTGAAGGGAATCGACTCCCCCGCCAGCCCATGGGGATAGCCCTTGCCATCCCACCGCTCGTGGTGCGACTCGACGATCGGGCGCACGTCCCACGGGAAGTCGATGTCGGCCAGCATCTGCACCCCGGCCACCGGGTGCTGCTTGACCAGCGCCCACTCCTCGTCGGTGAGCGGGCCCGCCTTGTTGAGGATGTCCGGCGGGATCATCAGCTTGCCCACGTCGTGCAGCAGGGCGCCGATCCGGAACCAGAAGAGCGACTTGGGGTCGAGCCCCGCCTCCTCGGCGAGGGCGCACGACACCTCCGCCACCCGCTCGCAGTGGCCCTGGGTGTAGTGGTCCTTCGACTCGATCGAGTCGCCCCAGCGCTTCACCATCTCGAGGAAGTCCGCCTCGAGCGCCGACGTCTGCCGGTCGATGTCGGCGAGGTCGGGGCGGGCGTGCAGCTGCGAGAAGAGGCGGTGCGCCCGGTTCAGGCACTGGAGGGTGTCGCGGTTCCTCCCCTGGCGGCGGTACATCTCCGCCATCTCGCGCGACGTCTCGGCCGCGAGCAGGAGGTCCTGGCGGTCCTCGGCGATCCGCGAGGCGTGGTTGAACGATTCCTCGGCGAGCACGAAGTCGCCCGTCTCGCGGGCGATCACGCCATAGCACTTGTAGGTCTCGCCGAGGGCGTGCGTGTCCCGCGTCTGGCGCGAGAGCTCCATGGCGAGGTCGCAGGAGACGCGGGCGTTGGCGTAGTCCTGCCGGGCGATGAGGTGCGACGCCCGGTTCACCTCCAGCAGGATGCGCGTGGGGAGGTCGCCCAGCACCTGCGCGATCTGCACCGCCTCGTCGTACGCGCGGGCGGCGGTCTCCCACCGCTCCATGCGCGTGTACAGCATCCCCAGGTTGTTCAGCGTGGAGCAGATGTACTTGGGGAGGCCGAGGGCCCGGTATTCGGCCAGGCTCGCCTCGTAGAAGGCGAGCGCCTCCTCCAGCTCCCCGCGGATGTTGGCGATGACCCCGAGGTTCTGCGAGGTCATGGCGCTCAGCTTGTCCTCGCCGGAGCGCCGGGCGCTCTCCCGCGCCTTGCGGTAGAGCTCCTCCGCCTCCTCCAGCTGCCCCAGCCGGAAGTGGGCGACCGCCTTGGCGTTCTGGGCGTGGCCGATCCCGGCAATGTCGCCGCAGGCGGAGGCGACGGCGAGCGCGGCCTCGAAGCAGTCGAAGGCCGCCTCCGCGTCGGCATCCATCTGCCAGGTCATGCCGATCCAGCGGAGCAGGGAGGCGGCGAGGCTGGCCTCCGCGGGCTCCCGGAGGCGGTAGAGGGCCTGCTCGTAGCGCGTCCGGGCTTCCGCGCGCCGGCCCTGGCGCTCCGCGATCTGCGCTTCCTCGATGAGCGCCTCGACGGAGAACCCCCCCACCTCGGGGACGAGGCGGATGGACGCGCTGCCGCGGTCAGACGGCTCCGTGCGGATCTCGGGGCGGGGGGTCATCTCCTACGGCGTCGCAGGGAGGAAATGGGAGGGTGGCACAGGGGGGACGTGCCCTGCGGGCGCGGCGTCACATTATGGTGCGTCGGGGCGGGGGACGCCAGCGGCAAGTGACGACTCCGCCCGGAAAAAGCGAGGGGGCGGGGGTGCCTGGGCACCCCCGCCCCGCTCGTCGTTCCCTTCGGCGGTGGTCAGCCCACCGCCACCATGTAGCCCGAGTTCAGGATGAGGTCATGGGCGGTTGGCCCGTCCTCAGTGGAAGTCGTGTCCGTCGCCAGCGTCGGCGTCATGCTCTGGAACGTGAGGCGCGTTACGCCTGCCACCCCGAGGCATGCCGCCGCCACCAGGAGCACACGAACGGTCTTCGAGTGCATCGATGTCTCCGGTGTCGGTCCGTTGGTCCGGCCGCTCCGGGCCCGGCGGGTGGTTCCCGCCGGCGCCCCTCGCGGCGGCAGCTCAGAAGAGGGGGGGCGGCGCGTCGCCGTTTCCGCACGACGGATCGAGCAGCGAGTCGCACTCCCCGTGGCCCACGTTGTACCCGCTGAAATGCTTCATGCGGCGCCACAGCAGGGTGCCTCCGTTCGCGCTGTACGTCCGCATGTCACGGTCGTACGTCCCCTCGTCCACCCACACGGCCTTGGAGCCTTCGCCCTCGCGCCAGAGGATCGCGTCGGTGTTCCGGAACTTCCCCGTCGCCTTCAGCAGCAGGTAGACCCGGGCACTGGGGCTGAAGCGCACATCCCGGTTGAACGAGATGTTCCCCTCGCCGTCTTCCGCCGACCAGGTGGCGGTGATGTTGACCGGGGTCTTCTCCAGCGTGCAGGGCTGGTTCCAGAACTCGCGGCCATACCCCTGGTTCTGGGCGCAGAGGGCGTTCGACGACATGTACAGGGTGTAGTTGCCAAGCGCCACCGTCAGCGGCTGGCCCGGCACGATCGTGAACACCCTCGAATCCACCGTGTTCTTGCCATTCCCGCCCTTGGCGAAGGCCATCTCGCCGCCGGCGGCGACCGCCGCCGGGGCGGCCGTCGGGGCGTCGGAGCAGGCCGCGACGAGCGCCATCGCGCTCGCCAGGCCCGCCCAGCGTACCATCTTCGACACGCGCATACTCTTGCCTCGATGAGTTGAAGAATCGTGCGAGGCGGTCAGCCGACGGCCACCATGTAACCCGAATTCGCGATCAGGACGTCCGCGCCCTGATGCCCTTCTTCCGTGCTGTTCGTGCCGTACGTCGTCGTCGTCGTCGTCGTAGTGGGCTCGCTCACCGGGGCAAGTACCCCGGCCAGGGCGAGGCACGCCGCCGCGATCACGACGAGACGGATTTTGGTGCTGGTCATGGATCCGGTCTCCGTGTGGTTGCGGGCGTGATTCAGAACGACGGCGGCGGGGCGTCGCCGGTCTCGCACGACGGGTCGAGCATCGGGTCGCAGTTCCCCTGGCCCACATTGTAGCCGCTGAAGTGCTTCAGCCGGCGCCAGACCAGGTTCGAGCTCCAGTAGGTCTTCTGCTGGGAGTCGTACGAGCCCTCGTCCACCCACTTGAGCTGCGCGGCATCCCACCACTTGATGGGCGCGCCGCGGTTCGCCGTGGAGCCGACCTTGAGGATCACGTAGGCGGCCCGGTCCGGCGAGAAGCGCACGTCGCGATTGAAGGAGACCATCGGGTTGCCGTTCAGGTCCATCCCGATGATCATCGCGAAGCTCTGGCGCTGGGTTTCCCGGGCGCAGGGCTGGTCGAAGTACTGCCGGCCGTAGCCGGACCCCGCGGCGCAGAGCGCGTCGGCCGGGACGTAGACGAGGTTCCCGTCCACGCTCACCAGCGTCGCCTGCCCGGGGACGATGTCGAACGTCGTGGCGCTGAGGACCTTCGAGAACTCGAATTCCTTCGTGACCGCGACCTCGCCCATCGGCTTCGCGGCCGTGGGGGCGTCGGAGCACGCCGCCAGGAGGCCCATCACGGCGGCCAGGCTGGTCCAACGTACCATCGTCGATACGCGCATCTGCTTCCTCGGTGGGGGGGTTCGAACGTGGGAATCCGGCCCCGGGAAAGGCACGCGCCACACCACGGCTCCCCTCGTTTCGAAACTGCCCGACCGGTGGACACACTGCCCGGAGATTCGGTCCACACCGTCAACTATTCGAACATCGGTCAGAAAGACTGCCCGGTTCGGTTGTGACCGGGCGTAGTGTAAGGTATTACTGCTTATCATTGTCCGGCGACTCCCTACGTTGCATTACGCCAGACTGATCGCATTTTGCGGGACCGCTGAAGCCGACGCCACGGCCCCTTGACGGTCCGCTAACGCGTGGTCCGCCGCCACGCAACCCGGCCCCCTGGGGCGCCCTCCCGTTCCGCGCCCGCAGCCTGAGGCGCGAGGTGGGATCTGAAGCGGTAACCCGTTATGTTTCAACGCTATGACCTCCAGACCCACCCCTGAGCTGCTCGCCCCCGCGGGCTCCCTCGACGCCGTCCGCGCCGCCGTGGCCAACGGGGCCGACGCGGTCTACCTCGGCGCCATGCGCTACAACGCGCGCGACGAGGGAGCGCAGCTCACGCTCGACGAGGTCGAGGAGGCCTGCCGGCTGGCCCATTCCCGCCAGCGCCGCATCTACCTCACCCTCAACATCCTGCTGAAACCCGCCGAGCTGACCGACGCCCTCCTATTCCTGGGCGAAGCGATCGAACGCGGCATCGATGCGGTCATCGTCCAGGACCTGGGGCTGGTGCGCCTCATCCGCCGCCTCTATCCCGAGCTGGAGATCCACGGCTCCACCCAGATGACGGTGCACGACCCGAGCGGCGCGCGCGTGATGCAGGCCCTCGGCGTGGAGCGCGTGGTGCTCGCCCGGGAGAACAGCCTCGACGACATCCGGGCGATCCGCGCCGAGGTGCCCGGGATCGGTCTCGAGACCTTCGTGCACGGCGCCCTCTGCATCTCGTACTCGGGGCAGTGCTACATGTCGGGGATGATCTCGGAGCGGAGCGCCAACCGGGGCTCCTGCGCCCAGTCCTGCCGCAAGGACTACGTGCTGGAGGACGTGCTGGCCGGGGCGGAGCTGGACCGCGGCTACCTCATCTCCGCCCGCGACCTGGGCGCCTGGGACCACCTCGCCGAGATCGCCGAGGCGGGGGTGGGATGCCTCAAGGTGGAGGGGCGCAAGAAGCGCCCGGAGTACGTGGCCACCGTGACCCGCGGCTACCGCGAGTTCCTGGACCGGGTGGGGCAAGGGACCTTCGTTCCCCCGACGGATGCGGAGGTCCAGCCCCTGGTCCAGATCTACAGCCGGGGGTTCACCGGCGGCATGTATGGAGGGCGCGCCGGCCGGGACTACATCACCCGCACGCAGCCGGACAACCGCGGCATCGTCCTGGGCGAGGTGGTCGGGTTCGATCGCGGCGAGCTGATCGTGGAGCTCTCGGAGCCGGTGCTCGAGGGCGACGGGCTGGGCTTCGAGCCCCCCGCTTCCCTGGGGGGCCCGGAGACGGGGTTCAGCGTGACGAAGGTCCGCACCCTGGGTGAGCGGAGCGCCGGGGGCGGGCGGCTCGTGCGCCAGGCGCTTGCGACGCGAATCCGTGTGGCTACCGGGTGGCGTGTGGTCCGCACCAGCCAGGCGGCGCTCCTCGAGCGGGCCCGGGCCAGCTACGCCGCGCTGCCGGCGGCGGTCCGCGAGAAGAAGACCCGCCTCGACGTGCGCCTCTTCGGCTCCCCCGGTGCGCACCTCAAGGGGACCTTCGTGGCCGGGGGGGACTCGGTCACCGTGAAGTCCGGGATCCAGCTCGCCCCCGCCTCGAAGCGCGCCCTCGACCAGCAGACCCTGCGCGAGCAGCTCGGGCGACTGGGCGACACCCCTTTCGTCCTCGCCGCGCTCGACACGACCGGCCTCGCCGAGGGGCTGTTCCTGCCGGTGAGTGAGCTGAACCACCTCCGCCAGCAGGCGGTGGAGGAGCTCATGGTGCGCCGCGACTGGGCGCGGCAGGCCGACGCCGCGGAGCGCCGCGCGAAGGTCGAGTCGGCGGTCGCGGAGGTGCAGGTGACGGCGGCGCGCGACGCCTCGGCGGGGGTGGCGCCCGCCGCACCCTTCACCCTGAGCGCGCAGGTCTTCACCGTCGACGACGCCCGGACCGCGGCCGACGCGGGGGCCACCGAGATCTGCCTGGATCCCTTCATCCGCCACCCCATGCCCCCGGTCTCGCGCGTGAAGGCGCTGGCGGAGGAGCTGGCGGGTCGCGGGATCGCCTTCCGGCTGCGCACCCCCACCATCGTGCGCCCGGAGGAGCGGCGCGCGGTGGACAAGTGGCTGGAGCTGGGATTCCCCGTCCTGAGCGGCCACCTGGGCCTCGTGGCCGAGCTGGGCGCGGCCGGGCGCGACGTGGTCGCGGACTACGCCGTGAACGCCTTCAACCAGCACACCGTCGCCGAGATCCTGGGGCTGGGGGCGCGCCGCGTCACCCTCTCCCTGGAGCTCACCACCGACGAGCTGCTGGAGGTGGCGGCGCCCTTCGCCGGGCGCCCCTTCGAGGTGTTCCTGTACGGGCGTCCCGAGGGGATGACCATCGAGCACTGCACCCTCTCGGCGGCGTTCGACCGCGTGGCCACCACCTGCCGCGACCTGTGCGTGAAGAAGCACCCGAACGTGCAGATCACCGACCCCGCGGGGTACACCTTCCCCGTGGCCACCGACAGCGCCTGCCGCAATCGCCTGCTGCATTCGCGTCCGGTGGATGGCGCCGAGTTCCTCCCGCAGCTCTGGCAGGGCGGGCTCCGGCACTTCCATGCGGTGTTCAACGTGCCCGGGGAGACCGTCGCCCCGGTGGTGCAGGGGTATCGCCGCATGCTCGACGCGCTCGCGCGCGGGGAGCGGCCGGAGACGGGCGCGGTGCGCGAGGTGCTGGGTGGCGCCTTCACCCGCGGGCACTTCGCGCACGCGGTCTGAGTGGCGAATGGTCCCGAGTTCGCGGCGGAAGGCTTCGCGTCGCGTGAATTGATCACGCGCCGGGCACCGCCGCCGCGATATTGAGCGCATGAGCGAGCTCCCCTCCGCGCACCTCGTCGCGGCCCGCGAGGCCCTCCAGCGGCATTTCGGGTATCCGGAATTCCGCGCGGGGCAGGAGCGCGCGATCGAGAGCGTGCTCTCGGGGCACGACACCCTCGTGGTCCTGCCCACCGGCGGGGGCAAGTCGCTCTGCTACCAGGTGCCGGCGCTGATGCTGCCGGGGCTCACGGTGGTGGTGTCGCCCCTCATCTCGCTGATGAAGGACCAGGTGGACGCCCTCGTCGCGCGGGGGCTGCCGGCCGCGTCGATCAACAGCACCCTCTCCGCCAACGAGGTGGCCGACCGGATCGCGCGGGCGGTCCGCGGGGAGCTGAAGCTCCTCTACGTCGCGCCCGAGCGCTTCGACGCCGGCTCCCTCGCGGAGCGGCTGCGCGACCGCGTGTCGCTCCTCGCGGTGGACGAGGCGCACTGCATCAGCGAGTGGGGGCACGACTTCCGCCCCAGCTACCTGCGGCTCGCCGAGGTGCGCGAGCGACTCGGGAACCCGCGCACCGCGGCGCTCACCGCCACCGCCACCCCCCAGGTGCGGCAGGACATCGCGCGACAGCTCCGCCTCGACCACCCCGAGGTGGTGGTGTCGGGGTTTGATCGCACGAATCTCCGGCTCCACGTGGTGCCCACGCGCACCGAGGGGGACAAGGACGACGCGCTCGTCGAGGTCCTCCGCGAGCGCGAGGGGCTGGCCGTGGTGTACGCCTCCACCCGGAAGGCGGTGGAGCGGATCGCGATGGTGCTGGAGCGCGCGCGCATCCCGGCGCTCGCGTACCACGCGGGGCTCGACGACGCGCACCGCCACGAGGTGCAGGACCGCTTCATGAGCGAGGAGGTCCGCGCCATCGTCGCCACCAACGCCTTCGGCATGGGGATCGACAAGCGCAACGTCCGGCTCGTGGTGCACCACGCCATGCCCGGCACCCTCGAGGCGTACTACCAGGAGGCGGGGCGCGCGGGACGCGACGGCGAGATGGCCGACTGCTACCTGCTCCACGCCTTCCAGGACCGCTTCACCCACGAGTTCTTCATCCGCGGCGCCTACCCAGAGCGCAAGCTGGTGGAGGCGCTGTACCGCGAGCTGCGCCACGGCGCCCGCCCCGACGGCGGGGTGACCGCCGACCCGGCGCGGCTCGCGGGATCCCTGCCCGGCAAGGTGAGCCCGCGGGAGGTGGAGTCGGCGCTGCGCCTGCTCGCCGGCGCCGGCGCGCTCCGCGAGGAACCGGAGGATGGGGCCCGCGTCTTCGTGCGACTGCACGCCACCCCCGATCGCATCCGGCAGGAGCTGGGCGACGAGCCGATGACCATCGGGCTCCTCCGCGCGCTCTGGCGCGCGGCGGGGGCCGCCTTGCAGGAGGGCGCGAGCGTCGACCTCGACGGGCTTCCGCCGGGATTCAACGGCGCGACGGGGGCGATCCCGATCCTCGATGCGCTGGCGGGGCGGCAGTTCCTCAGCTGGCATCGCAGCGGCGGGGGCACCTTCCTCACCGCCCCGCGCAAGCCGCTCGATGCCTTCCCCATCGACTGGGCGACCCTCGACCGGCGCCGGAAGGCCGACACGGACAAGCTGGACACGATGCAGATGTATGCGTACACGAAGCATTGTCGCCGCGCCTTCGTGCTCCGATATTTCGGCGACCCCGCGGCCCGGAAGAGCTGCGGCGGGTGCGACAACTGTCTCGGGACGCACGACGCCACGCGTCGCGAGCGGGTGAGCGCGGGAGGCCGCGGGGCGGGTGGTGGCACGCGTCCCGCACGGCGGATTCGGGAAGTGGAGGAGCCGCGGGGTGGGGGACGGCGCGCCCGGGCGGCCGCGCCGCCGCCCGAGGAGCTGCCGGAGCTCGGAGAACCGGAGCAGCGATTGCTGGCCCGGCTCCGCGCGCTGCGGACGGAGATCGCGCGTGAGGAACAGGTGCCGGCGTACGTGGTCTTCCCGGACCGGACCCTGATGGAGATGGCGGTGCGACGGCCGCGGAGCGTGCATGCGCTCGGCGAGATCCGTGGAGTGGGACCGGTCAAGATCGACAAGTACGGCCAGCGCTTCCTCGATGTGGTGAGCGAAGCCGACGAACCCGAAGCCGCATAATCACCCGATGCACGACTCGCTGTACTTCTCCGAGCAGCACCTCGCCGTCCGCGAGATGGTGCGCCAGTTCGCCCGCGACGACGTGGCGCCGGTCGCCGCGAAGTTCGACGCGGAGGCGAAGTTCCCGTGGGACAACATCCGCCGGATGGGGGAGCTGGGGCTCCTCGGCGTGCCCTGGGCGGAAGAGCTGGGGGGCGCGGGACTCGACCTGCTGAGCTACATGACCGTGATCCACGAGCTGGCGAAGGTGGACGCGTCGCACGGGCTGACGGTGAGCGCGCACACCACACTCGGGACCTCGCCGATCGTGCACTTCGGCACGGCGGAGCAGAAGCAGCGCTTCGTGCCCCCGCTCGCGTCGGGGCGGGTGATGGGGGGCTTCGGCCTCACGGAGCCCGACGCGGGGAGCGATGCCGGCGGCACGAAGACGACGGCGGTGCGCCGGAATGGCCACTACGTGCTGAACGGCCGGAAGCGCTTCATCACCCACGGCGGGGTGGGGGAGATCTTCGTCGTCACCGCGGTGACCGACGCGTCGAAGGGGACGAAGGGGATCAGCGCCTTCATCCTCACCAAGCCCACGAACGACCCCGAGGGGGCCGCGGCCGCCGGCGTGGGGCACGACCCGTCCCTCGCGGCGATGCCCGGCTTCCACGCCGGGAAGAAGGAGGACAAGCTCGGCTGGCGCGCGTCGGACACCTGCGAGCTGATCATGGAGGACGTGGAGGTCCCCGCCGAGAACCTGCTGGGCGAGGAGGGGGCCGGGTTCACGAACTTCATGCGCACCCTCGACGCGGGGCGCATCGGGATCGCGGCGCTCTCGCTGGGGATCGCGGAGGGGGCCTTCGAGCAGGCGCTCCAGTATGCGTCGGTCCGCAAGCAGTTCGGGCAGGCGATCGTGAACTTCCAGGGGGTCGCCTTCCAGCTGTCCGACATGGCAACGGAGATCGAGGGGGGGAAGCACCTCGTGTATCACGCCGCCTGGCTGGCCCAGCATGGCCACCCCTTCTCGAAGCAAGCGGCGATGGCCAAGCTCTTCTGCTCGGAGCTGGCGATGCGCGCCACGATCAAGGCGGTGCAGATCCACGGCGGGTACGGGTACACGAAGGATTACCCGGTGGAGCGCATGATGCGCGACGCCAAGATCTGCGAGATCGGGGAGGGCACGTCCGAGATCCAGCGGCTGGTGATCGCCCGCCATCTGGTGAAGGAGCTGGCTGGCTGAGTAGCTTTGGGGCAGTGACTTCCACGCTTGACCTTCCGATCCGGGCCCGCGCCGCCGACTGGCGGTGGGGCCCGGCGTTCGTGCTCGCCTGGCTGGCCGAGGCAGTCTTCGGTCGCCGCGGCGGGCACTCCCTCCCGATCGCGTCCCGGTGGCACGTCCCCGGGCATCGCACGCTCCCCCGCCTTTCTCCGGGTCATTCCCGGGCGGGTACGGCGTGGACGATGACGCGGGCCGGCCAGGGGTTCACCGAGCACGCGGCCAAGGCCGATGAAGCGAGAGATCCTGATCAACGCGAACCCGCGCGAGACGCGGGTGGCGATCCTCGAGGACGAGCAGCTCGTCGAGCTGCTGGTTGAACGTCCGGACGCCCGCCGCATGGTGGGCGACATCTACCTGGGGCGGGTCGATGCGGTCCTTCCGGGGATCCAGGCCGCCTTCGTGGACATCGGCACCGAGAAGGCGGCGTTCCTCCACGCCTCCGACCTCGTGTACCCCGAGGACGACGACGGCGACGAGGACGAGGAGGAGGGGGACGAGGACGCCGGGGACGGGGGCGGGGGTGGCGGGGGCGGTGGTCGCCGCTCGCGCGCCAAGGCCCCGGCCATCCAGGACGTCCTGAAGCGCGGCCAGGACATCCTCGTCCAGGTCTCCAAGGAGCCGATCAGCACGAAGGGCCCCCGCGTCACCGCCCAGGTGTCGCTGGCCGGGCGCTTCCTCGTCTACATGCCCTTCGCCTCGCGGGTGGGGGTGAGCCGCAAGATCGGGGAGCGCGCCGAGCGGGCGCGGCTCCGCGAGATGGTGCAGAAGATCCTGCCCAAGGACGTGGGCGGGGTGATCGTGCGCACCGTGAGCGAGGACGCGAGCGAGGAGACCTTCGCGCGCGAGCTGAACACGCTCGTCCAGCAGTGGAAGCGGATCAAGAAGAAGACGCACTTCGTGCGCGCGCCGATCCAGGTGCACCGGGAGACCAGCCTCACCCGGGGGCTGATGCGCGACCTGTTCAGCGCCAAGGTCGAGTCGGTGACGGTGGACTCGAAGCAGGTGTACAACGAGATCCTGGAGTACCTGAAGGGGATCGCGCCGGAGCTGATCGAGCGGATCAAGCTGTACGACGAGCCGCAGCCGCTGTTCGACAAGGCGGAGATCGAGTCGGAGATCCGGGACCTCTTCAAGCGGCGCTGCGACCTGCCGTCGGGGGGGTACCTGATCATCGAGCCCACCGAGGCGCTGGTATCGGTGGACGTGAACTCCGGGCGCTACACGGGGAAGAAGGATCCGGAGAAGACGATCCTCCGCACGAACGTGGAGGCCGCGCGCGAGGTGGCGCGGCAGATCCGGCTGCGCGACATCGGCGGGATCATCGTGTGCGACTTCATCGACATGGAGACGAAGTCGAACCGGGACAAGGTGCTCCAGGAGCTTCGCACGCACCTGGGGCGCGACCGGGCGCGCACGAAGGCCTTCGCGGTGAGCGACCTGGGGCTGATCGAGATGACCCGGCAGCGGGTGCGGCAGAGCCACCTGCAGAACATGACGGAGGCCTGCCCCACCTGCCATGGCACGGGGCGCGTCTTCACCGCGGAGACGATCGTGCGGCGCATGGAGCGCTCGGTGAAGCGGATGGGGGTGGAAGGGAAGCGCGACCCGCTCCTGGTGAAGCTCCACCCGGACGTGGCGATGTACGTGATGGAGGAGGAGCAGGACCTGCTCAAGAAGCTGGAGAAGGTGGTCGGGTTCGGCCTCGAGCTGCGCGACGACCCGCTCCTCAAGCCGGACGAGTTCAAGCT
>DASWVQ010000032.1:0-7740 GCA_036401195.1 Gemmatimonadaceae bacterium | reverse complement strand
GCAGGTGCTTGGAGACGGCGGGGAGGCTCATGTCGAAGGGCGCGGCGAGCTCCCCCACCGTGGCCTCGCCGCGGGCGAGGCGCGACAGGATCGCGCGTCGCGTGGGGTCGGCGAGGGCGGAGAAGGTGGCGTCGAGGCGGGCGGGGGAGGGCATCGTTTAACTTTCTGGTTAATTAGCTTATCGGTTAAATACAACAGGGGAGGAGGGGAGTCAAGGGGGACTGCCAACTGCCAACTGACGGCCGCCGGCTCTCGGCTCTCGGCGCTCGGCACGGAATCGGAAGCGCGCCTGGGCCGCTTCGCGGCCCTTCAGCGCGCACACCTCATGAGGTCACCCGCCAAGGCGATCGAGCGCGCGCGCCCCCGCGCGCCGCTCGCTTCGGATTTCGTGCCGAGGCCTGACGCCTGACGGCCGAGGCCCCCGCCCCGCAGTTCGCTCCTGGCGCGTCAACGTCAACGTCAACGTCAACCACAGGCAAGGGCGTCAGGCTTCGGGCGTCGGGCCTCGGCACGAATCCGGAAGCGCGCCTGGGCGGCTGCGCCGCCCTTTAGCGCGCGAACGCATGAGGTTGAACGGCGCCGGAAAAGGAAGAACGAGCGCGCGCGCCCCCGCGCGCCGCTCGCTTCCGATTCCGTGCCGAGAGCCGAGGGCCGAGAGCCGAGAGCCGGCAGCCGTCAGTTGCCGTCCCCCGACCTCAATGCACGACGACCCTCCCCGCCATCCCCGCGTGCAACGTGCACTGGTAGTTGTACGTCCCCGCCGTGCCGAACGTCCGGCTCACCGACGTGCTCGTGCTGTTGCCGATGTTCCCCGGCGCTCCCGTCGAGCTGAAGGTCACGTTGTGCGTCACCCCCTTGAACGCCCAGGTCACCGTCCCCCCCGTGCCGATGTCCACCGACGACGGGTTGAAGGCGTTCCCTTCGGTCGCTTCCACCTCGGCGACGGAAGGGAAGGAGCCGACCGGCGCCACGACCACCGTCGCCGTGCCGCTCTTCGTGCCGTCGGCGGAGGACGTCGCGGTGATGGTCGCGGTGCCCACGGCGTTGGCCGTCACCAGCCCTCCCGAGCTGACGCTCGCGATGGCCGCGCTGGAGGTGGACCAGCTGACCCCCTGCGACGCGCCGTTCTGCACGCTCACCTGGGCGGTGAGCTGCACCTGCTGGCCTACCTGCAGCGAGGGGGCGTTGGGCGAGACCGACACCGACAGCACGCGCGGTGTCGTGTCGGTGGGGCCGGTGGGGGAGCCGTCACCCCCTCCCCCGCCACCGCAGGCCAGCACGAGCGACGCCGCAACGAGGGAGAGGACGTTGGGAACACGAATGGGGAACGAACGTAGCGCGTACATCGAGGCATGCCTCCGGCGGGGAATGCCTCGTAGATGCCCCCGGCGCGCAACCTATTCCCGTGTGACGCGCGACACACGTCACCGCAGGCGCGCCAGCTCCGCTTCCGCCGCGATGAAGCCGAAGGCCGGCCACCCCCCCGACCCCACCGCCTCCAGGAACTCCGCCCGCGCCCGCGCCGTGTCGCCCCGCACGAGGTACCAGTTCCCCAGCCCGTAATGCAGGGTGGCGCGCTGCACGTCGTCGCTGTCCGCGGCGGTGATCACCGCCCCCGGCCCGATCTCGCCCCGGTACAGGGCGAGCCGCCTCGCGTACGCCACCGTCGTCGCCAGGCTGTCGGGGCGACGGGCGAGCATCGCCGCCGCCTCCGCGGTGCGCCCCGCGCGCATGAGCGACATCCACCGCCAGTCGGTGGCGCCGGCCAGCTCCCCCGCGTCGGGCGCCCTCGGCTGCGCGCGGGCGAAGGCGTCGGCCGCGGCATTGAAGTCGCCGCGCACGAAGCGCAGCACGCCGAGGTGGTAGAGGATGCCGTAGTTCGTGCTGTCCATCCCGTAGCCGCGGGTGAGGTCGGCCATCGCGTCGTCGAGGCGGCGCACCGAGAGGAAGCGGTGGCCCCGCCACCGGAGGAGCATCGGGTCGTCCGGCCAGCGCGCCAGCGCCCGGGTGAACGTCTCCACCGCCTCGCGCATCTGCCGCGCCCCCGCCTGCGCGGTGCCGAGGGCGATGTAGCGCTGCACGTCGCCCGGCGCCGTCGCGAGGGCACGCTCGGCACGCGCCACCGGCCCGGTGTCGGCGAGCGCACGATACTCGCGTCCCGCCGGGGAGCGGTACTGCACCGACTGCGCGCGCACCACCGGCGACGCGGCAATCACGAGCGCGAGGCTGAAGGAAAGGATCCGCATGGCGTTCCTGTCGGCTGGAGGCGAGGTGATCCCGGCGACCTGGTGGGATATCCTGCGCCCCGCCCGCCACCTGCGCTAGCTCCCCCCGCCCGGCGGCCGGGTGCGCGGGTAGTTCGGGTCGTACGGCTGCGCGAGCACCGTCACCGACACGTCGAAGAACTTCGTGGAATCGGCGGTGGAGGTGGCGCGCACCGTCGTCGTCCCGGGCGATGCGGCGGTCACGCTCCCCTCGGCGCTCACGTCGGCCACCCCCGGGGTGGACGACGACCAGGTCACGGTGGTGGCGGCGCCGTTCGCGACCGACACCGTGGGGGTGAGCGTCGCCTGGTCGCCCACGTACAGCGACAGCGTCGGCGGCGCCACCGACACGCCGAGCACCTGCGGGGTGGGGGTGGGCGCCGGCGTCGGCGCGGGGGCGGGGCTCACCACCACGGTGGCGGTGGCGGTGCGCGTGGGATCCGCGGTAGATGTGGCGGTGATGGTCGCGGTGCCGGCGGCGACGGCGGTGACCATTCCTCCCGACGCGACGGTGGCCACCGCGCCGTTCCCGCTCGTCCAGCTCACCCCCTGCGAGGCGCCGTTCTGCACCGTGACGGTGGCGGTGAGCTGCACCTGGTCGCCGACGACCGCCGATGCCGTGGACGGGGTGATGGCGACGCCGAGCACGCGGGGCGAGTTGTCGGGGGCGGGGGCGGGCGGGGGCGGCGTGGTGGGGGCGTCGGCCCCGCCCCCTCCGCCGCACCCGCCCATCGGCAGGGTGACGAGGAGCAGGATGCCAGTGGTCCATGCCGCCCGGCGCGCGACGCGACGGGAACGCATGAGGGTGGTGCTTTCGGGAGTGGGGCGCACGGGAGGATCCTCCGCGAGGGACATCTCGCAGAAGCGCGCGGCGAACGGACTATTCCGCGTGCAACGCCATGCGACACTTGTCCCCGGGCGGCCGGCGGGGCATCGCCCCGCGCCCCGCCTCTTCGCACTCGCTGCGCGACGGCCCGCCCATTACCGTTGCGCATGCCCGATCGCATGCAGGGGAAGTCCGGCGCGCCCACCACCTCCACCGTGCAGGGGGAGGACTGGGAGGGGCGCGAGCTCTCCGGCGACAGCTTCGCGAGCGTCGCCTTCACCGACGTGGACCTCACCGAAGTGGTGAACCAGGGCGCGACGTTCGAGGGGTGCACCTTCCGGCGCGTCCGCTTCAACTGCTCGAGCCACCTCGACGCCGCCTTCGTCAACTGCACTTTCGTGAACTGCGACTTCTTCGAGGCGCGGTTCACCGGCTGCAAGCTCGTGGGGAGCGCGTTCGACCGCTGCACCTTCGACCTGCTGCGGGTGGACGGGGGGAACTGGTCGCACGTGGCGCTGCCTGGGGCCGACCTGCGCCGCGCCGTGTTCAGCGGCACGCGGCTGCGCGAGGCCGACCTCACTAGCGCGAACCTCGAGGGTTCCACCATGCGCGACGCCGACCTCTCCGGCGCCTGGCTGCACGGCGCCATCCTCACGCGATGTGACCTGCGCGGCAGCGACATCAGTGCCCTCGATCCGCGCCACGCCGACCTCCAGGGCACCATCATCACCATCGAGCAGGCGCTCGTCGTCGCCGCGGGACTCGGCCTCGACCTGCGGGCCGACCAGGGGTGACGCGCACCCTGCCGCGCCGCTCCCGCCGCCCGGCCGGGCGCGACCGTCACGGCGCGAGTCCGCCCTGTCACCGCGCCGGGGGTCACCGGGGTTGAGCCGGTTGTCGCCACCCGCGTCCTCACGCATTCTACCGCCATGAGCCAGCACCGCGCGCGCGTCACCTGGGAGCAGCCGACCACCGACTTCCTCGAGGGGCGGTATTCCCGCCGGCACTGGTGGTCCTTCGATTCGGGCACGGTGATGGAGGCGAGCGCCGCGGCGGGGAACGTTCCCCCTGGCTTCGCCGATCCAGACTGCGTGGATCCCGAGGAGGCCTACGTCGCCTCGATCGCCAGCTGCCACCTCCTCACCTTCCTCTGGGTGGCCTACCGCCGGGGCTACACGGTGAGCCGCTACGACGACCAGGCCGAGGGCTTCATGACCACGAATGCGCATGGCAAGCGCTGGGTGAGCGACGTGGTCCTCGCCCCACGGATCACCTGGGAGGGCCCCCCCCCGGGCGCCCCCGAGCTGGAGGCCCTCCACGAGGAGGCCCACCGGGAGTGCTTCATCGCCAATTCCGTGAAGACGGCGATCCGGGTCGTCCCCGCCCCGGAGGGGGCCGTCGCCGAAACCGCCGCGCCCGCGCTACCGTAGGGACTCCCGTACTCCTCCGGAGCCTTCATGCTCGCGTCGCTCATGCGGCTGGTCGCCGTCCGTCCCGTCCTCGGGACGATGATCCTCGGCTTCCCCGTGCTCCTGCTCATCGGGCTGGGGCTGTTGTCGATCTTCCTGTTCAAGCTGGTCGTCTTCGTCGTCCTCCCGATCGCCCTCTGCGTATGGCTCTTTCGCAAGCTCTCCCGCTCGCGACCGGAGTGAACCGGTTCCGCCTGGCGGCGTCGGGCCGCGTTCCCGCCCCGGCGGGCACGGTGTACGCGATCATCGCCGACTACCAGGTGGGGCATCCGCGCATCGTGCCACCGCGGGTGTTCGGTGACTTCGAGGTGCTCGAGGGCGGGATGGGGGCGGGAACGCGCATCCGCTTCTCGATGAAGGTCCTGGGCCGGAAGACCTTCACCGAGGGACGGGTGACGGAACCGGAGCCGGGCCGGCTCCTCGTGGAGCACTACGATGCGACGGGGATCGTCACCAGCTTCCTCGTGGAACCCGAGGGGCGGGAGTCGCGGGTGACCATCACCACCGACATCCCCCCGCGCCGCGGCATCCTCGGCGCACTGGAGCGGCGGTTCATGACGCGATTCCTCCTGCCGCTGTACGAGGAGGAGCTGGCGCGGCTGGCCCGTGTGGCGGCGGAATGACAACTACCATGAAGCGAATGAGGAGAATGAAAGCCATCGATCCCTGGCGCGCGGAGCGCCGTGCGCCGCGCGGAGCGATGTGCTTCATCCCCCTCATTTGCTTCATGTCAGTTGAGCTGTTGCCGGCGCGATGACCCGCTGCGGCTACGCCGGCTACTCCTCCTCTTCCTCCTCGTCCTCCTCCATCCCCCCCGCCATCTCGGCGCAGTGATCCGCGCAGTGGCGGCAGGCCTCGGCGCACTGCTCCATCGCCTCGTCCCCCTCGAACTGCGCGCACGACTCGGCGCAGGCGCGGCAGACCTCGGCGCAGGCGGCGCAGGTCAGCTCGTGCCACGGTGACCCGCGCAGCATGAAGTGCGCGCTCGTCTGGCAGATCTCGGCGCAGTCCTGCAGGAGCCCCAGGTGCTCGATCGAGGCGTGCTCGCCCCCCTGGGAGATGCAGTGCTGGATGGTCAGCGTGCAGACGACGTGGGACTGGAGGCACGCCTCGATGCAGACGTCCATCGCATCGCCTTCGTGTTCGTGATCGTGTCCCGCGTGTTCGTGGTTCGCCATGGGATTCCTCCGGGAAGTTCGTGTCCGCGCGTCGGACGGCCTCCCCGGCGGCAGGAGTTGTGCCCGGCCGGCCGGGTGAGCCCCGCATTGCGGAGCGCGCCGGCGCGGATGTTCATTGTGGCACCCCTTCACTTCCTCCCATGAGCCAATCCGGTCCGATCTACGAAGGCGAGCCCATGCGACACGAGCGGAACACCCGCACCATCAGCGCGGCCAAGGCGGGGGTGAGCTTCGGCAGCGCCCTGGCGATCACCATCTCCTGGAGCCAGCACCACTCCATCCTCTGGGCCATCATCCACGGGATCCTCTCCTGGCTCTACGTCGCCTGGTACGCGATCACCCGCTGAGCGGGGTCCCGTGAGCGACTCCCGCGGCGCGGCGCGTGCGATCCTGGCGGCCTTCGAGGAGTACCAGGCCGGCGTGCGCGACATCGCGCATCGCGCGGCGTTCCACTTCGCCGCGCGCGACTGGGCGGCGGCGCGCGCCGACGCGACCGCCCGCCTGCGCCTCTACGGCGACCTCGTGCGCCGCGCCATCGACGAGGCCGATGCGCGGCTGGGCACCGCCGACCGGCGGGTGGGCTGGTCCGCGGCGCGCGACCGCTACGCGGCGGAGGTGGCCGGGCGGGGCGACCGCGAGATCGCGGAGACCTTCTTCTCCTCCGTGTCGCGGATGCACTTCGGCACCGTGGGGGTGGACCCGAAGATCGAGTTCCAGGGGGCCTGGGAGCGCGGCACCGCCGACGTGGCCGAGGACGCGCCGCGCCGCTGGTGCAGCGCCCAGGACGGGCTGCCCGCGCTCGCGGCGGCGATCCTCGAGGGGGCGCCCCGCCCCCTGGCCGACCCGCGCGCCGAGGCGACGCGCGTGGCGGAGGCGCTGCGTCGCGCGGTGCGGGGGGCATGGGGCACCGACCGCGTCACCGGGGCGGACATGCTCGACACGGTCTTCTACCGCAACCGCGAGGCGTACCTCGTGGGCTGCCTGCGGCTGGGGGAGCGGGCGATGCCCCTGGCGATCGCCTTCCGCTCGCACCCGCGCGGGATCGTGGCCGACGCGGTGCTCACCACCGCCGACGAGCTCTCGATCGTCTTCGGCTTCGCCTGGTCGTACTTCCACGCGTCGCTCCCGCGCCCCGGGGCGACGGTGGGGTTCCTGCACCGCATCATGCCGCTCAAGCGGATCGACGAGCTGTACACCGCGGTCGGCTACAACAAGCATGGCAAGACGGAGCTGTATCGGACGCTGATGCACCACCTCGAGCAGCCGGGCCATCGCTTCGAGGAGGCCGAGGGGACGCGCGGGCTGGTGATGGCGGTGTTCACCCTCCCCTCGCTCAACGTGGTGCTCAAGGTGATCAAGGACCGGATCGCCGCCCCCAAGCGCACCAACCGGCACGAGGTGAGCGAGCAGTACCGGCGCGTCTTCCTCAACGACCGCGTGGGGCGGCTGGCCGACGCGCAGCTCTTCCAGGGGCTCGCCTTCCCCGAGCACTGCTTCAGCGACGACCTGCTGGCGGAGCTCTGCTTCGTGGCGCCGAGCGTGGTGCGGCTCGAGGGGGACCGGGTGGTGATCGGGCACCTGTACACCGAGCGGCGGCTGCGCCCCCTCAACCTGTACCTGCGCGAGGTGCCGCCCGCCGACGCGGAGGCGGCGATCCTCGACTACGGCAACGCGATCCGCGAGCTGGCCGCGTCGAACATCTTCACCGGCGACCTGCTCCTCAAGAACTTCGGGGTGAGCCGGCACGGGCGGGTGATCTTCTACGACTACGACGAGCTGGCGCCGCTCGACGCGTGCACCTTCCGCCACATCCCGCCCCCGCGCTCCGACGACGACGAGCTGGCGGCGGAGCCCTGGTACTCGGTGGGAGAGCACGACGTCTTTCCCGAGGAGTTCATCCCCTTCCTCGTCCCCCCCGGACCGCTCCGCGACCTGTTCGTGGAGGCGCACCGCGAGCTGCTCGACCCCGACTGGTGGCGCGCGATGCAGGAGCGGGTGAAGGG
>DASWVQ010000031.1:0-10870 GCA_036401195.1 Gemmatimonadaceae bacterium | reverse complement strand
AGCGGATCCCCGCGCTCCCGATCTACATCGACTCCCCCCTCGCCAGCGCGGCGACGTCGGTGTTCGCGATGCACCCGGAGCTGTACGACGCGGGGGAGGACCTGGTGCACGCCGTGGAAGAGCTGTTCCAGTTCGGCCTCGTGCGCTACACGCGGGACGTGACGGAGTCGAAGGCGCTCAACGCCCAGCGTGGCCCGATGGTGATCATCGCCGCCTCCGGGATGGCGGAGTCGGGGCGCATCCTGCATCACCTCGTGCATGGCGCGGCCGACCCGCGCAACACGATCCTGGTCGTGGGGTTCCAGGCGGAGCACACCCTCGGCCGGCGGATCGTGGAGGAGCGCCCGATGCTGCGCATCCTCGGCGACGAGATCCCGCTGCGCGCCCGCGTGCGGGTGCTGAACGGCTACAGCGCGCACGGGGACCGCACCGAGCTGCAGCGATGGCTCGACGCCGTGCGCGCGGGAGGCGGGAAGGGGGCGGTCGCGCCGCCGGTGTGGCTGGTGCACGGCGAGCCGGAGGCGCAGGGGGCGTTCTCGGAGCGGCTGCGCGGCGCCGGGTACGCGGTGCAGGCCCCCGCCCCCGGGGCGCGCCTCCCCCTGCCGGTGCGCCGGTGAACGACACCCCCCGCCGCATCCTCGACGCCGCGCGGCGGCGGATCGCCGCGCACGGCCTGGGGGGGGCGAGCCTGCAGGAGATCGCCGATGAGGCGGGGGTGAGCAAGGCGCTCCTGCTGTATCACTTCGGCGACAAGGACGCGCTCCTCGCGCAGCTCGCCGACCGGTTGAGCGCGGCGATCGCGACGCGGGAGCGGGATGCCCTGGACAGCGCCGCGGGGCCGGGGGCGATCGACGCGCTCTGGCGCTGGCTCGCGGGCGAGCTGGAGCGCGGCGAGCTGCGGGTGCTCCTCACGATGGGCACCGACGACGCGGACCCGGTGCGTGCGGCGGTGGCCCACGGCGCCGCGCGGCGGCGCGACGCGGCCGCGCACACCGTGGCCAGGCTCTTCGCCCTGCTCGGGCTCCGCCCGCGCATCGCGCCCCCCCTGCTCGCCGACGTGGCGATCGCCTTCGCCGACGGGCTCGCGCTCGACCCCACCCAGCCGCCCCCGGGGACGCAGCGGGTCCGCTTCGACGTGTTCTGGCTCGCCATGCTCAGCCTCGCGGAGTAAGCTTGGGGATGGAGCATCACCGAAGCCGCCGCATGCGCTGGTGGCACCTCGCCGGGTATGCGGTCCTGCTGCTGCTGGCCACGTGGATGCTCTCCCTGGGGGCGGTCATTGCGTGGGGCGCGCGCGACCGGGCGCGGCGCAGCCAGGCGATCGTCGTCATGGGAGCGGCCCAGTACGCGGGGCGCCCCAGCCCCGTGCTGCGCGCGCGGCTCGACCACGCGGTGGCGCTCTGGCGCGACCGGCTCGCGCCACGCGTGATCGTGACCGGCGGGGTGGGGATCGGCGACACCACCAGCGAGGCGGCGGTGAGCCGGCGCTACGTCATGAAGCAGGGGGTGCCCGACAGCGCGATCCTGCTCGAGCCCCTCGGCCGGACCACGCAGGAGTCGCTCGACGCCGTGTCGCGGATGCTCCCCCGCGGCCAGCGCGAGGTGATCCTGGTGAGCGACCCCTTCCACATGCTCCGCCTCACGATCCTCGCGCGTCGCATGGGGCTGCACGCGCACACCTCTCCCACGCGCACGAGTCCCATCTCGGCGAACCAGCACACCGAGTGGAAGTATTACGTGAGCGAATCGCTGAAGGTCCCGCTCGTCCTACTCATGGAGAACTCCACCCCGTGAAACGACCTCTCCGTCACACCCTGGTCGCGGCGGCGCTCCTGGCCCTGCCGGCGGCGGCCGCGGGCGCGCAGAGCGTGCCGCGCATTCCCTTCGACCAGTTCACCCTCCCCAACGGGCTGCAGGTGATCCTGCACGAGGACCGCTCGGTGCCGCTGGTGGCGGTCAACACCTGGTACCACGTGGGCTCGGGCGACGAGAAGCCGGGGCGCACCGGCTTCGCGCACCTCTTCGAGCACATCATGTTCATGGGCTCGCAGAACGTCCCGGTCGGCGCCTTCGACAACTGGCTCGAGGCCGCGGGGGCGCAGAACAACGGCTCCACCTGGTTCGACCGCACCAACTACTTCGAGTGGATGCCCTCGAACGCCCTCCCCCTCGCGCTCTGGCTCGACGCCGACCGGATGGGGTGGCTGCTCCCCACCATGGACCAGGCGAAGCTCGACCTGCAGCGCGACGTGGTGAAGAACGAGCGCCGGCAGAGCGTGGACAACGTGCCCTACGGGAAGGCGTACGAGACGATCCTGAAGACGCTCTTCCCCGCGGCGCACCCGTATTCCTGGGAGACGATCGGCTCGATGGCCGACCTCTCCGCCGCCTCGCTCGACGACGTGAAGGACTTCTTCCGCACCTACTACGCGCCGAACAACGCCACGATGGTCATCGCCGGCGACTTCGACCGCGACTCGGTGCGCACCTGGGTGACCCGCTACTTCGGGCGCATCCCCCGCGGCCCGCAGATCCCGCCCCGTCCCTCCGTGGCGCCGTTCACGGTCGCGCGCGACACCTTCCTCGTGCTCGAGGACAAGGTGCAGCTGCCGCGGCTCTACCTGGCCTGGCACGGGGTGAAGGCCTTCTCCCCCGACGACGCGCCACTGGAGATGCTGTCCTACATCCTCGCCGGCGACAAGAACTCGCGCCTCTACAAGCGGCTGGTGTACGACCAGCAGGTGGCGCAGGACGTGAACACCGGGAACGAGGCGTACAAGCTGGACGGGATGTTCCTCGCCACGGTGACCCCCAAGCCGGGGCACACGCCGGCGGCGATGCTCGCCGCGGTGACCGAGGAGGTGCAGAAGGTCGTGCGCGACGGGGTGGGCGCGCGCGAGCTGGAGCGGGCGAGGAACACCACCCGTGCCCAGATGCTCGACCGGCTGGCGAGCGTGAACGGCAAGGCCGACATCCTCAACTACTACAACTACGTCGCCGGCACGCCGGACTACGCCCAGCGCGACGCGGCCCGCTACGACGCGGTGACCGCGGCCGACGTGCAGCGCGTGGCGCGCGAGTACCTCGGCGCGCACAAGGTGGTGCTCACCGTGGTGCCGGAAGGCCAGCGCGAGCTCATGGCGACGGGAGGGACGAAGTGATGCGTGCACCCCGACTGATCCTCGGCGCGGCGGCCCTCGCGGGCGCCTGCGCCCGCAGCGCGCCGGCCCCCGTGCAGGCGCCGGCCCCCGTCACCCCCGCCCCCACGGCGGTGGCCGTGCCCGCGGGTCCCGACCTCACGATTCCCCCGGCGCTCGGCCCCGCCCCCGCGCTCGCGCTGCCGCCGGTGGTGAGCCGCACCCTCGCCAACGGGATGCGGCTGCTGGTGGTGGAGCAGCACGAGCTCCCGGTGGCCGACTTCGTCCTCCAGGTGGGGACGGGGTACGAGGCCGATCCCGCGAACCACGCGGGGCTGGCCAACTTCACCGCGAACATGCTGGACGAGGGGACGGCGACGCGCACGTCGCTCCAGATCGCCGACCAGGCGGCCTTCCTCGGGATCGACATCGGGGCGGGGGCCGGGTGGGATGCGTCGCGCATCAGCATGCACACGCCGACCGCGCAGCTCGACAGCGCCCTCGCCCTCTTCGCCGACATCGCCCTGCATCCCGCCTTCCCCGCGCGCGAGCTCGAGCGCATCCGCAAGGAGCGGCTCACCGCGCTGGTGCAGTACAAGGACCAGCCGACGCAGATCGCCAACGTGGTGTACGCGGCCACGGTGTATGGCGCCGCGCACCCGTACGGCCACCCGGTGGGGGGGACCGAGGCCTCGGTGAAGAACATCACCCGCGCCGACATCGAGCGCTTCCACCGCACGTACTACCGCCCGAACAACGCGACGCTGATCGTGGTGGGCGACGTGCGGGCGGACGACGTCGAGCGCCGCGCCAACGCGCTCTTCGGCGGCTGGGCGCGCGGCGAGGTGCCCACGGTCACCCTCGCGGCCGCGCCGTCGGCGGGGGCGACGACGGTGTACCTGGTGGACAAGCCGGGGGCGGCCCAGTCGTCGTTCCGCCTGGGCGGGATCGGCGCCGCGCGCACCACCGACGACTACTTCGCCCTGCTCGTGATGAACACGATCCTCGGCGGGTCGTTCACGAGCCGGCTCAACCAGAACCTGCGCGAGACGAAGGGCTACACCTACGGCGCGAACTCCCGGTTCGACTTCCGCCGCGACGCGGGCCCCTTCATCGCGAGCGCCGAAGTGGTGGCCGCGAAGACCGACTCGGCGCTGGTCGAGTTCATGAAGGAGCTGCGGGCGATCCGCGACACCGTGCCCGCCCCCGAGCTGGAAAAGGCGAAGCGGTACGTGCAGCTGCGGCTGCCGGCGATCTTCGAGACCACCCAGGGCATCGCCGGGCAGCTGGCCCCGGTGGCGCTGTATGGGCTCCCCCTGGACTACTACAACAGCTACGTGCAGCGGATCGAGGCGGTGACCCAGGCCGACGTCCAGCGGGTGGCGCAGCGCTACGTGGACCCGTCGAAGCTGGCCATCGTGATCGTGGGGGACCGGAAGTCGATCGAGCCGGGGCTCCGCGCGGTGGGAGCCGGCCCGGTGGTGCTGCGCGACCTCTGGGGGAAGCCGATCCCCTGAGCTCGCAGTCGTCCTGGGCGCAGCGAAGGACCTGCTCCGCTGGGTTGTTGACGTCGGGCAGAGCGACAGCGAAGGGTCCGGCTCCGCCGCATGGGAGCCGGATCCTTCGCTGCGCTCAGGATGACTGCGGCACGGTTCCTTCCACGTGCCGGGGGCCCCATCTTTTCCTGCATGCGCATACCGATATCGACCTTCCGCCTGGACAACGGGCTCTTCGTCACGCTGTCGGAGGACCACACCGCGCCGATCGTGGCAGTGAACCTCTGGTACCACGTGGGCTCGGCGAACGAGCGCCCGGGGCGCACCGGGTTCGCGCACCTGTTCGAGCACATGCTCTTCCAGGGGTCGGCCGACGTCGGTGCCAACGAGCACTTCGAGCTGGTGCAGCGGGCGGGGGGGACGCTCAACGGCTCCACCTGGCTCGACCGCACCAACTACTACGAGACGGTGCCGTCGAACCAGCTCGCCCTCGCGCTCTGGCTGGAGGCGAACCGGATGGGGTGGCTGCTGCCGGCGATGACGCAGCAGAAGCTCGACACGCAGCGCGACGTGGTGCAGAACGAGCGGCGGTGGTCGATGGACAACCAGCCGTACGGGAGCTGGTGGGAGAAGCTCCCCGCCCTGTGCTTTCCCGAGGGCCATCCCTTCCACCACTCGCTGATCGGGTCCATGGACGACCTGGACGCCGCGTCGCTCGACGACGTGGCGGCGTTCTTCTCCACGTACTACACGCCCGACAACGCCGTGCTCTCGATCGCCGGGGACTTCGACCCGGCGGAGGCGCGCGCGCTGGTGGAGGCGCAGTTCGGGGCGATCCCGCGAGGGGGCGGCCGCCCTTCCCTCCCCGACATGTCGGTGCCCCCGCGCTTCGGGGAGTGGAAGCGCGAGGTGGTGGAGGACGACGTGGTGCTCCCGCGCCTGTTCCTCGCCTGCCGCACGCCGGCGTTCGGCACCACCGACTACTACGCCGCGAGCGTGGCGGCGGCGGTGCTGGGCATGCGCAAGGGCAGCCGGCTGCACCAGGCCCTGGTGCGCGAGCGGCAGGTGTGCTCCGACGCGGGGGCGTTCACCTACGACCTCACCAAGGGGACCGACCTGCTCGTGGTGGATGCCACGGCGCGCCCCGGGATCACGGCGGAGCAGCTGGAGGGGGAAGTCGCACGGGAGCTGGACCGGATGCACGGCGAGGGGGTGACGGCCGCGGAGGTGGCCCGCGCCGCCGCGCTGATCCAGACCGAGCTCGTGGCCGCGCTGCAACTCGCCGGGGACCGGGCCGATAAATTGTCGCAGTTCGCTACCTATTTCGGGGACCCGTCGCTGGTGAACGAGCAGCTCGACCGCTACGCCGCCGTCACGGCCGGCCAGGTGTCGGCGCTCGCGCGCGAGCGGCTGGGGCCCGACAACCGGGTCTCGCTGCTGTACGTGCCCCGCGTAGAGAAGGCGGTGGCCGCATGAGCGCGCCCGGCACGGCGTCGCCCCGCCCCCCGCGGCCGAAGCCCGGGGCGCCGCGTCCCTACCACTTTCCCCGCTTCGAGCGGCGCACGCTCTCGAACGGCCTCCAGCTCGTCGTCGCGCCGGTGGCGAAGCTCCCGATCGTGACCGTGCTCGCCCTGCTCGACGCCGGCGCCGCGGCCGATCCGGGGGGCCGCGAGGGGGTCGCGCAGCTCACGGCGCGGCTGCTGCTCGAGGGGACGGTCCGCCAGGATGGCGTGGCGCTCACGAACGCCTTCGAGCGGCTCGGGGCCGCCGCCGACGCCTATGCGGACTGGGACGTGGCCGTGCTGCGCCTCACGGCGCTGGTGGACCGGCTGCCCGCCGCCATGCGCCTGTTCGGCGAGGTGCTGCGCGAGCCGGCCTTCCACGAGCGCGAGCTGGAGCGGTTGAAGGGGGAGCGGCTGTCGGACCTGCTCCAGCTGCGCGCCGACCCGGGCGGGCTGGCCCACCACGCGATGCAGCGCGCCTTCTACGCGGCGAGCTCGCGCTACGCGCGCCCCGATGGGGGCACGGAGCAGAGCGTCGCCGCCATCACCCGCCCCGACGTGGCGGCCTTCTACGAGGCGCGGTACCGCCCCGCGGGGCTCACCCTGGTGGTGGCCGGGGACATCGGGATGGACGAGGCGGTGCGGCTCGTGGAGGACACGCTCGGCGGCTGGGTGGGCGAGCCCGCGGCGCCCGCGCGGGTGATCGCGGAGCCGGCGCGACGCGACCGCGCGGTGCACCTGGTGCACAAGGCCGACGCGCCGCAGTCGGAGCTGCGCATCGGCCACGTGGGGATCCCCCGCAACCACCCGGACTACTTCCCGGTGGTGGTGATGAACGCGGTGCTGGGGGGACTGTTCTCCTCGCGCATCAACCTGAACCTGCGCGAGGCGCACGGCTACACCTACGGCGCCTTCTCCGGCTTCGACTGGCGGCGGCAGGCCGGCCCCTTCGCGGTCGATGCCGCCGTACGCACCGATGCCACCGCCGACGCGGTGCGCGAGGTGCTGTCGGAGATCGACCGCATGCGCGCGTCGGAGATCGACGAGACGGAGCGCACCCTCGCCACGAGCTACCTCGACGGCGTCTTCCCCATCCGGTACGAGACGACCGACGCCATCGCCTCCGCGCTCGCGAACCTGGTGATCCACGGCCTTCCCGACGACTGGCTCGATCGCTATCGCGAGCGGGTCCGCGGCGTGACCACGGCCGACGTGCTCGCGGCCGCGCACGAGCACCTGCATGCCGGGCAGCTCCAGGTGGTGGCGGTCGGCGACGCCTCGGTGATCCGCGCGCCGCTGGAAGCGCTCGGGATCGGGCCCGTACTCGAGATCCCGGCGGCGGAGCTCTAGCGCCGCCGGCGCATCCGCCCTCCTCGCGCCACGCGGCCCGCCGGCTCCGTCGCGCAACACCCCGTCGCGCGAAGGGCCCGGATGCACCCGTTTCGCGACGCGCCCGGATGCGCCCGCTGCGCGAGCCCCGAACGCCCCGCGCAGCTCGCGATCTGGCGAAACATGCGTCCGCGCCCCATCCTCGAGACCCGCACATTCGAGGAGGGCGCATGGAAACCAGCAATCGCCGCGACGCCACCTACGCGCCGCCCGCGCTGCACGGGCAATTCGTGTGGTACGAGCTGATGACCACCGACCCGGAGGATGCGAAGCGCTTCTAAGGGACGGTGGTGGGCTGGGCGACGGAACGCTTCGAGGGAAACCCGGCAATGCCGTACGACATGTGGGTCGGGCCCCGCGGGCCGCTGGGCGGGATGATGAAGCTCGAGCCCCCGGCATTCCCCGAGGGTACGCCCCCGTCATGGATGGCCTACGTCGCCGTGGAATCGGTGGACGATTCCGCGCGGGAGGCGAGCCGGCTCGGGGGGCGCGTGCTCCACGGGCCCGAGGACATCCCCGGGGTCGGGCGGTTCGCCGTGGTGCAGGATCCCCAGGGCGCGGTCTTCTCCCTGTATCGCTCCACCACGGCGGGCTGGGAGCCGCATCGCGAGTCCCTTCCCGGCGAGTTCTCCTGGCACGAGCTGGCGACCACCGACCCCGACGCGGCCTGGGCCTTCTACTCGGCGCTCCTCGGCTGGACGCAGTCGGGCTCCTTCGACATGGGAGAGACCGGTACCTACCGGCTCTTCGGCATCGAGGGGCGGCAGCTCGGGGGCGTCTACCGGAGCGCGCCGGGCCAGCCCCCGGCGGCCTGGCTGCTCTACGTGAGGGTCCCCGATGTGCGCGCCGCGATCGAGCGCGTGCAGGCGGCCGGGGGGAAGATGCTGTACGGTCCCATCGAGGTGCCCGGCGGTGACCAGGTGGCGGTGTGCCTCGATCCGCAGGGCGCGGCGTTCGCCTTGCACCAGGTGGGCGCGGGCTGACCCATTCGAACCCTCAACAACCCCCGATGCACGAACCCGGAAAAGTCGACTCGCACCGCGTCTACAGCGGCAAGACCATCAACGTGGACCTCGACACCGTCCGCTTCCCCAACGGCAAGGACGGCCAGCTCGAGATGGTGCGGCATCCGGGGGCGAGCGCGGTCGTCCCCTTCCTGAGCGATCCGGCAGGGGACGACCCGCAGGTGCTCCTGCTCCGGCAGTATCGCTACGCCGCGGAGGGATTCATCTACGAAATCCCTGCCGGCAAGCTCGACGCGGGCGAAGACCCGAAGGATTGCGCCGAGCGCGAGCTGCGCGAGGAAACCGGCTGCCGCGCCACGCGGCTGGACCGGCTCACCACGATCTACACGACGCCGGGCTTCACCGACGAGAAGATCCACCTCTTCATGGCGACCGGCCTGAGCGAGGGGGACTCGGCGCACGAGGAGCATGAGTTCATCGAGTTCGAGCGCATGACCCTCTCACGGGCGCTCTCGATGATCGAGTCCGGCGAGATCACCGACGGAAAGACCGTGGTGGGCCTCCTCTTCGCCGCCGGATTCCGCCTGGGGCGCTGACCCGGGTCATCCCGGACAACTCCTCCGGCGGGCACGAATGCCCTCCGGAGGACACTGTCCGCCCTCCCATGTCCACGAAATCGGACAACAGGCGGGAGGAAAGGCTGTTGTTGGGCTCGCCATAATCAGCGTAAAGTGTTGTGGCAAAACGGCTTAACATTTGTGGCCCAACACGCGTCTACCGGGCATACCCCCTGCCCTTAGTACTGGCGCAGGCGAGGAACTTCCGCCGGCGCGCAAACCATCTGGTTGCCTGCCGTGTCGGAACTGTACCCCAACGACGGGGAAAGGGGACCACATGGCCGAGATCGCATTCAAGCGCCCGACGCAGGGCGTCTCAATCCGGGAGCAGCTCCGCTCGCTTGACGACTCGGCGGTCGTGTCCGCTTTCCTGGAGGGGGAGGAGCGTGCCTTCGCGGAGCTCGTCGAGCGCTACCAGAACCGGCTGCTGAACTTCGTCTACCGGACGGTGGGTGACCGCGAGCGCGCCGAGGATCTCGTGCAGGAGGTCTTCATCCGTGTGTACCGCCACCTGCACCGCTTCGACCGCTCCAAGAAGTTCTCCACCTGGGTCTACACCATCGCGTCGAACCTGGCGAAGAACGAGCTGAGAAACCGGTCGCGCAACCCGCTCGTACTGTTCCAGACGATCAAGGGGCGCAGCGAGGAAGACGACCGTCCGGTGGACTTCGAGGATCCCGGCACCCGTCCGGACGACCTCTACCGGAAGCGGCACCTCCGGGCGCTGGTCGAGGAGACCGTCGCGGCCCTGCCGGAGCACCACCGCGAGGTGTTCGTGCTCCGCGAGCTGGAAGGCAAGTCGTACGAAGAGATCGCTGAGATCACCGACTGCAACCTCGGGACTGTGAAGTCCCGCCTGAATCGGGCGAGGAATGCCTTCGCCTCGATCATCGAGCCCCGGCTCGATTGAGCAGGACTCTGTCGGGGGACAGAGCGTAGTACCAGGCAGGACCCCTGTCGGGGGACAGGGGAGCAGTACCAGAGTGATTCCTGTAGGGGGGAATCTGGAAAGGGCGGCGTCGGGAGCTTCGGCTTCCGGCGCCGTTCTCCATTTCCGGGGGCGACGTGACCGGCCGCAACCGCTGGCGGGCGCGGACCGCGTCCGGAACCCCCTTTCGCGCGGCGTGTACCGTGAGACAGCTTACCTCACCTCAACCGCCCCTCATGCGCTGTCGCGATTTTCAGCAGAAGCACCTGGCCTTCGTGGATGACACGCTCTCCGCCGTCGACACCGAGGCGATGCGTGGGCATCTCGAGGGCTGTGCGCGGTGCGCGCGACGCGATGCGGCGGTGCGCCGCGGGCTGATGCTGGCCCGCAGCCTCCCGCGGGTGGAGTGCTCGGCGGACTTCTCGACCCGCCTCGAGGCGCGCCTGCGGGACCTGGGTCCGGTGAACCGCCATGCGCCCACGCCGCTCTTCGCGTCGCGCAGCTTCTCCATCGCGGGGTTCTCGGCGCTCGCCGCCGGGGTCTTCGGCGCCGCGGCCCTCGCCGGCTTCGTGATGCTGCGCACCCCGGAGACCCCTACCGTGCGCCTCGCGCCGGTGGTGGCGTCGATCCCCGAGCCGGCCGCGCAACCGGTGCTGGCCTACGAGCCGGTGGCCCCCGCGGTCGTGACGCCCGTGTACGTCGCCTCCTTCATCAGCGGGATGCCGGTGCTGCCCGCGGTCACGGCCGCGGGGAACGCCTCGGCGCACATGGCCACGGTGGAGCTGCAGCAGGCGTCGCTGCGCGCGCGCGACCCGCGCTGACTCCGCGGGAGGCGC
>DASWVQ010000030.1:0-14806 GCA_036401195.1 Gemmatimonadaceae bacterium | reverse complement strand
TGGTCCGCGTCACCAAACGTATGGACGGGGGGCGAACATGGCAGGTAACAACCCGGCTGTCAACGGCAACTGCCGGCCAGGAACTGCCACTGACGGCCGCCGGCCCTCGGCTCTCGGCCCTCGGCTCTCGGCACGAAATCGGAAGCGAGCGGCGCGCGGGGGCGCGCGCGCTCGACCGCCCCGGCGGGTAACCTCACGAGGTTCGCGCGCTAAAGGGCCGCGAAGCGGCCCAGGCGCGCTTCCGGTTTCGTGCCGAGGCCCGACGCCCGACGCCCGACGCCCTTGCCTGTCGTTGACGTTGACGTTGACGTTCCAGAGCGAACTGCGAGGGCAGGGGCCTCGGCCCTCAGGCGTCAGGCCTCGGCACGAATTCGGGAGCGAGCGGCGCGCGGGGGCGCGCGCGCTCGATCGCCCCGGCGGGTAACCTCATGAGGTGTGCGCGCTAAAGGGCCGCGAAGCGGCCCAGGCGCGCTTCCGATCGAGCAGCCGAGAGCCGAGGGCCGAGAGCCGGAAGCCGGCGGCCGTCAGTGGCCGTTTCTCAGCCCCTCCCCTCGTGCTCCCCGACCACCGCCCGCACCGCCTCCACGAAATCCGGCCGGGCGTTCGGGAGCTCCGTCCGCTCCAGCACCATCCCCAGCTCCCCCGCCTTCTCCCGCGCCTCGTAGTCGATGTCCCACCACACCTCGAGGTGCTCGGCGGTGAAGCCGATCGGCACCTGGAGGATGTGCGACACCCCCTCCGCCGCGAGCTCCTCCAGGTAGTCGAGGATGTCGGGGCCGAGCCAGGGCTCCGTGGTGCCGCCGGCGCTCTGCCACGCCCATCGCCAGTCGGTGATCCCCACCCGGTCTGCCACCGCCGCGGCGCTCGCCCGCAGTTCCGCCTCGTACGGATCCCCCCACTCCCGGATCTTCTGCGGCAGGGAGTGCGCGGAGAACACCACCGTCACCTTCGCGCGGTCGCCGTCCGGGAACTTCGCGAGCCCGTCGCGCACCAGCGTCTCCATCACCGACAGGAAGGACGGGTGCTCCCCCCACCGCTCGATGAAGTCCACCTGGATCGGCGTGGGGAGCTGCGCGTTCGCCTCGTCGATGTACTTGCGGTACCCGCCGATCGACATCTTCGAGTAGTGCGGGGCGAGCACGATCGCGGTCGCGGTGCGGATCCCGTCGTCGTACATCCGGTGCATCACGTCCTTGATGTACGGATGCCAGTGCTTCATCCCCACGTACACCGCGTCGTCGCGCCCCTCGGCGCGGAGCCGCGCACGCAGCCCCTCGGCCACGGCCTCGGTGATCTCCTTGAGCGGGGTGCGCCCGCCGAGCTTCTCGTACTTCTCGCGGAGGTGCTGCACCGACTCCGCCGACGGGGTCCGGCCGCCGCGGATGTGCGTGAAGTAGGCCTCCACGTCCTCCGGCCGCTCGGGGGTGCCGTAGGCGAGCACGAACAGGGCGTGCGTGGACGTGGGGGTCATCGGGCGGATTCCTCGTGCACGAAGTCGACGAGCCGCATCACGTTGTCGAGCGGCGTGGGCGGGTTGAGGCCGTGCCCCAGGTTGAAGATGTGGCCGTTCCGGTTGTTCGCGCGCCGCAGCACGTCCTTCGCCCGCTCCGCGACCCGCTCCCAGGGGCCGAGGAGGATCGCCGGGTCCATGTTCCCCTGCACCGCCTTGTCGTGCCCCACGATCTCCCACCCCTGGTCGAGGGGAAGGCGCCAGTCCAGGCCGATCACGTCGGCGCCCTCGTCCTTCAGCTGGTCGAGGAAGGTGGACCCGCCCATCGCGAAGTGGATGAGGGGGACGCCGCAGCCCTGGAGCGCGTCGAAGATGCGCTGCGTGTACGGCGCGCAGTAGCGCGCGTAGTCGTCGGGGCCGAGGGTGCCGACCCACGAGTCGAAGAGCTGGAGGATCTCCGCGCCCGCCGTGACCTGTGCCTTCAGGTAGGTGGCACAGATGTCGGCGAGCCGCGTCATGAGCGCGTCCCACACGTCGGGCGCGGAGTACATGAGCTGCTTCGTGAGCAGGAAGGTGCGCGTCCCCTTCCCCTCGATCAGGTACGACGCGAGGGTGAACGGGGCGCCGGCGAAGCCGATGAGCGCCTGGTGCGGCGCCAGCTCGGCGCGCACCAGCGCCAGCGTCTCCAGCAGGTAGGCCACGTCCTGCTCGGGGACGATGGGGCGGAGCCGCGCCACGTCCTGCATGGTGCGGATCGGCGACTCGATCACCGGCCCCACCGACTCCTTGATGTCGAGCTTGATCCCCACCCCCACCAGCGGGGTCATGATGTCGGCGTAGACGATCGCCGCGTCGAGGGGCATGCGCTTCACCGGCTGCAGCGTGACCTCGGCGCAGAGCTCGGGACGCTCGGAGATCTGGAGGAGGGAGTACTTCTCCTTGATCCGGCGGTACTCCGGGAGGACGCGGCCCGCCTGGCGCATGAACCAGACGGGAGTGTACTCGACGGGGAGGCGCCGGGCGGCGCGCAGCAGCGGCTTGGTGGGGTCGGTCATGGGTCGGGAAAAGGTAGCAGCGGGGAAGGGGAGGGCGAAGCGGGAGCCGTCACGAAGTCATCCTGGAGCGCAGCCGAAGGATCTGGCGCCGGTGCGCCGGGGCCGGATCCTTCGCGTTGCTCAGGATGACGGCGGCGCCGGTGCGCCGCGACGGCGGGCCGGTGCGCCGTGGCCAGGTCCTTCGCTGCGCTCAGGATGACTGCAAGGGGCTCAGGATGATGACGACGACAGCATCGCGGCCGCGGCCGTGGCCGCCATCTCCCCGGACTTGATCACGTCGGGAATGCCGATCCCGCGATAGGAATTGCCGGCCACGAACAGCCCGGGATGCCGCGCGAGGCATTCGTCGATCCGCTGCACGCGCTCCAGGTGGCCGAGGTTGTACTGCGGCATCACCCAGTTCCAGCGGTTCACCTGCACGAGTGCGGGCTCCGCGGTCACCCCCAGCACCTCCGCGAGCTCGCGGCGGCACACGCGCACGATCTCCTCGTCGCTCTTCTGCACCACCGTCTGGTTGGTCGCGTCGCCCACGAAGGCGCGGAGCAGCACCATCCCCTCGGGGGCGCGTCCCTCGAACTTCGAGGAGGTCCAGGTGCAGGCGGTCACCGGGCGGCGCTCGGCGCGCGGGGTGGTCCACCCGCTCCCGTCCAGCGCGTGCGGCACCTGGTCGTGGCGGTACGCCAGGTTCACCGTGGCGGTGGTGACGAAGGGGATCTCGCGCATCGCCTGCGCACAGGCGGCGTCGGTGGCTTCGATCATGTCGGCGGCCGCGTACGCAGGCACGGCGAGGATGACGACGTCGGCGGTGACGCACTCCCCGTTCACCAGGGCGACGCGCCAGCCCTCGTCACCCAGGGGGAGCACCTCGCGCGTGCAGGCGCCGGTGCGGATGGTGACGCGCGGGTCGGCGAGCAGCCGCGCCTCGAGCGTGGCGATCATCTCGCCCTGGCCACCGGGCAGGGTGAGGAAGCCGCGCGCCGCCGGGGGCGCGGGCGTTCCCGCGGGGGCGGTGCGCGCCGCCTCGCGCGCGGCACGCTTCGCCGCGCGCTCGCGGCGCTTCGCGGCGAACATGGACGTCGTCATGCTGCCGTGCTCCACCTCGGCCGCGCGCATGTGCGGGAAGGTGGCGGCGAGGGAGAGCTTCGACCCGTCGCCGGCGAAGATCCCGCTCAGCAGCGGCTCCACGATCTTCGCGTACATCTCGCGGCCGAGGCGGCGCACCACGAACGACTCCACCGACTCGTCGCCGTCGCCGCGGCGCGCGGGGATCAGCAGGTCCATGGCGACGCGCAGCTTCCCCAGGGGGGAGATGAGCCGCGTCTTCACGAAGGGCATCATGCGCGTGGGCACGAGGCCGGTGAGTCCGTCGGGGAGCCGGAAGAGGCGCCCGCGGCTGAGGAGGAAGGAGCCGCCCACCCCGGGGCGGGGTCCGTGCAGCCGGCCGGCGATGCCGAGCGCCGTGGCGAGCTCCCAGCCACCGGGCTTGGCGCCGAGGAAGAGGTCGGGCCCCTTCTCCAGGACGTAGCCGTCCCGGACCTCGGTCTGCATCACGCCGCCCACGCGGGGGGCGGCTTCGAGAAGGGTGATCTGTACGGTGGGATCGTCGCGCAGCAGCCGGAAGGCGGCCGAGAGGCCCGCGATCCCGCCACCCACGATGACCGCCTGCCGTCCGGTGGCGGCGCTATCAGTCGCGCCCTCCGCCGCATGCATGACACTGGTCATGGTGTGCTCCGCTCGAGGAGCGAATGAATCAGTTGTCCTTCCTTCCCCAGGCCCCAGGCCCTAGCCCCCAATCCCCATCACGATGCCAGCCCGAAGATCTGCCGCATCGCCGCTGCATACTCCGACGCATGCCCCGAGGCCGCCTGCTGCTTGAGCCGGATCGTCGGCTCGTGCAGCAGCTTCTGCATGAAGGCCTGCGAGAACGCCTCGATCCGCTTGCGGTCCTTTTCCTCCAGGTTCGCGAACTGCCGCAGCGCCTTCTCCATCGCCTCGCGCCGGATCTCCTCCGCGTGCTGCCGCACCTCCACGATCAGCGGCGTCACCACGAGCTGCCGGAGCCACGACACGTAGTCCTCCACCTCCTCGGCCACGATCGCCTCCACCTTCGGCACCTCGGCGGTGCGCTCGGCGAGCGTCTGCTGCACGTGCCCCTGGAGTGCGTCGATGTCGTGGCAGGTGATCCCCGGGATCGCCTCCACCGCCGGGTCCACGTCGCGCGGGAGGGCGATGTCGATGAGGTGCAGCGGGCGGCCGGCGCGGCCGCGCATCGCGCGCTCGGCCACCTCGCGGGTGATCACGAAGTGCGGCGCCGCGGTGGACGACACCACGATGTCGGCCCCCGCGAGCGCCTCCTCGAGCCGCTCGAAGGTGAGCGTCGCCGCGCCAAAGCGGTCGGCGAGGGGGGCGGCGTTCGCCAGCGTGCGGTTCACCACCGTGATCGCGGTGACCCCGCGGTCGCGGAAGGCCTGGAGCGACAGCTCCGCCATCTCCCCCGCCCCCACCACGGTGACGCGCGCGCGCGACATGTCCGCGATCCCTTCGGCCGCGAGCTTCACCGCCACGGAGGAGATGGTCGCCGGGTTGCGGTTGATCGCGGTCTCGGAGCGGGCGCGGCGGCCGGTGCGGATTGCGTCGCGGAAGAGCTCCGAGAGCACCGGCCCCGCGGCGCCGTGCGCGCTCGCGTTGCCGAAGGCCTGCGTCACCTGCCCCAGGATCTGCGCCTCGCCGAGCACCATCGAGTCGAGCCCCGCCGCCACGCGGAAGAGGTGCTCCACCGCCGACTCGCCGACGCGCGATTCCGTGTGCCCCGCCAGCTCCGCCGCCCCCACTCCCGTGACCTCCGCCAGCAGCTCGAGGAGCGACGAGGCATCGGCCATCGTCGAGGCGGCGTACAGCTCGAAGCGGTTGCAGGTGGAGATCACCACCAGCTCCTCGAGTCCCTCGGGGCGCACCGCCCATCCGCAGCCGAAGCGCGCCAGAAGGGCGGAGAGCGCGGCGGGGGAGAGGGCGACCCGCTCGCGGAACTCCACCGGGGCCGTGCGGAAGGACAGGCCGAGGGAGATCGGGGTGACCCCGCCCCGCGACCGCGCCGGCGGACGCGGTTCCAGCGTCGCCCCCCCGGATTCCAGCGACAGCGCCGCCCGCGGGCAGGTGCCGCAGGCGGTGCAGGTCGCGGGATCGAGGTGCGCGGGGCTCGTGCAGGGGGTGGTCATCGCCGTCGGGGCAGGAGGGTCAGCCGTCGATGCCGGCGCCGGCCAGCGGAAGGGCGGAGCGGGTACGCCGGGCGAAGTATTCCTCCACCGGCTCCGCCTCCCCCGCCTCGACCATCTTCGCGTAGCGCGGTGGCACGTAGGCGCAGAAGGGCTCCGCCTCGAGGAAGTCCCCCGTCATCGCGTAGGCCCGGGCGCGCGACCCGCCGCACACCTTCTGGTACTCGCACACGCCACACTTCCCCTTGAGCGCCGAGCGGTCGCGGAGCTGGGAGAAGACGGGGGAGGTGCGGTAGACCTCCACCAGGTCGTCGGTGCGCACGTTGCCGGCGGGGATCGGCAGGAAGCCCGAGGGCATGATCTCGCCCGTGTGGCTGATGAACATGAAGCCGTCGCCGTCGTTCACGCTGCGCGCGCGGCCGATGCCGTCCTTCGTCGAGAACATCAGCCCCCCGGTGAGCACGTCGGGGGCCTCCTCGCGCTCGCCGGCCCGGCGCTCCTCCACCTGCCGCTGGAGCAGCACGCGCGAGTACTGCGGGGCGGCCGTCGCCTTGAGGTCGAAGGGCGCGACCTTCGAGAGGTCGTACATCTTGTTGAAGAGCAGCTCGAAGTTCTCCGCGCTGGCCACGTCGTCGGGCTTCGCGCGCCCCATCGGCACCAGGAAGAACACCTCCCAGAAGACGATCCCCATCTTCGCCATCAGCGCCGCGAGGTTGTCAAAGTCGCCGATGTTGTGCTTCGCGAAGACCGTGTTGACCTGGGTGGAGAGCCCGATCGTGCGGCAGTGCTCGAGGATCTTCATCCCCCACTCGAACGAGCCGGGGACGCGCCGGAACTCGTCGTGGATCTCCGGGCAGGAGCCGTCGAGGGAAATGGCCAGGCGGGAGATCCCCGACGCCTTGAGGCGATCGATCGTCTCGGGGGTGCAGAGCGGAGTCGTCGCCGGCGTCACCGCCATGCGCAGGCCGAGCCTGAACCCGTACTCGATCAGTTCGAACGCGTCGGGACGCTTGAGGAAATCGCCGCCGGAGAGGACGAACACCACCGGCCCGAACTCGCGCACCCGGTCCAGCATGCGCTTCGCCTCGTCGGTCGAGAGCTCGAGCGGGTTGCGGTGCGGCACCGCCTCGGCACGGCAGTGCTTGCACGCCAGGTCGCAGGCCCGCGTCGTCTCCCAGATCACGACGAAGGGAGACTGATGGAAGTCGAAATCGGCGATCCCCTTCCGGGGCTGCCCGTGTCCGTGCGGATGGCCGGCGATCATGGTACTCCGAGACGTGGGGGGAGTCAGAGGTGTTCCCGGAAGTGAAGGTCGCGGTGGGGCCGGTGCGCTGGTATCGGGGAGAGGGGGGAAACCCGGTGGGGCCGGTGCCCACCCCAGGGGTGCGGGTTTCCCCTACGACGGCTCCCCTATGGCCCGCGCCGGGGTGCCGCCCTACCGTGGCGTCATGCAACCGCAGGTGGTGGTCGTCGGCGGGGGATTCGGTGGGCTGGAGGCGACCTTCCTCCTCCGGCACCGCCTGGGGGAACGGGTGGGGATCACCCTCGTCTCCCCCGAGGATGCCTTCGCCTACCGCCCGGGGACGATCTACGTGCCCTTCGGGGCGGATCCGCAGGCGCTGATGACGCCCATCGCCCCCGCGCTCCGCCGGCGCGACGTGACCTTCGTGCGCGGGCACGCCTCCGGGTTGTCCACGGAGCGGCGCGAGCTGCGCGTGGTGGGGCGCGACGGGGCGCTGCACCGGCTGCGATTCGACTTCCTGGTGATCGCGAGCGGCGCCGAGGTGCATCCCGCGGAGGTGCCGGGGCTCGAGCGGCATGGCGCGATGCTCTGGGGGATGCGCGACGCGCTCGCCCTCAGGCGTGCCTTCCAGGCGGTGGCGCTCGAGTCGGCGAGCCGCCGGCGGCGCGAGGTGGTGCTGCTCGTGCCGCGCGGCAACCGCTGGCCCGGCCCCATCTACGAGCTGGCGCTGATGCTCGACACCTGGCTCCGCCGCCGCCGGGCGCGCCGGCACGTGGGGATCACCCTCGTCACCCATGAGCATGGGTTCCTGCACGTGCTCGGTCCCCGGATGGACGAGATGATGCGGCGCACCCTGGAGCGCCGCGGCATCACGGGGCGCGCCCGCACGGGGGTGCGCGAGGTGACGCCGTACGCGGTGCGCCTGGACGACGGCACCGACCTCCCCCTCGACCTGCTGGTGAGCTTCCCCGCGCAGGTGGCCGCCGTGCCCTTCCAGGAGCTCCCGCGCGATCCGCGCGGCTTCGTGATGACCACCGCCGGGAGTCGCGAGGTGCTGGGCGCTCCCGGGGTGTACGCGGTGGGCGACGCCGCCTCGTGGCCGGTGAAGCAGGCATTGGTGGCGGTGGAGCACGCGGGGGCGGCGGTGGATCACATCGAGGCCACCGTCCTCGGTCGCGAGCCGGAGCGCGGGTACCGCCCGCAGACCCTCTGGCTGATGGACCAGCTCGACACGGCCAGCTTCGCGCAGGTGCCGCTGCGCGACGACGGTGAGCCGGCCGGCGAGCTCGGCGCCACCAGCGACGCCCTCCGCTATCGCGTGGGGACGTCGGTGCTGTGGCGGGTGGCCAAGCGGTTCGTCGGTGTGTACGTCCCCTGGCGGTACCGGCAGGGGCTCCCCTGCCATGGGAGCACGAGCGGGTCCGTGATGAATGCGGGGCTCCGCGTGATGGCCGGCACCCTGGCCCGCTGAACTCCGGCTGGCGGACCCCGCGATTCCGGGAAAGTATTTGGGGCATCGGACGGTCTGCGGTGTATCCAGTACGGACCCTCCACTCCTCCCGCGCCATCATGCCCCGCTTCCGCGTCGCTCCCCCCGCCGCCTTTGCGCTCCTGGTCGCCCTCACCGCCTGCGGCGGGGGTGGCGACGGCGGCACCAATCCGCGCACGCCGACGGTGTCGGCCGTGGCGCTCTCGGCGCGCGACACCACGCTGTTCGTGGGCACGAGCCTCAGCATCTCCGCCACGCCGCGCGACGCGAAGGGGGCGACGGTGGCCGCGAGCGTCACCTGGACGTCGTCGGACGCAGCGGTGGCCCGCGTCGAGGGCGGGCTGGTGACCGCGATCGCGCCGGGCGTGACGGTGATCACCGCCACCGCCGGCGGCGCCTCCGCGCGGGTGGTGATCACCGTGTTCGCGCCGATCGCCACGGTCGAGGTGACGGGGCCGGCGCCGTCGATCGGGGTAGGGGGCTCGATGCAGCTCACCGCGACCATGCGCGACGCGACCGGCGCGGTGCGCACCGACCGCACCCTCACCTGGGCCAGCTCCGACGCGAACGTGGCGGCGGTGAGCGCGACCGGGCTGGTGACCGCGAAGGCAGTCGGCACCGCGGTGATCAGCGCGACCACCGAGTCGGTGACGGGGCGGTACACGCTCACCGTGACCACGGCGGTCGTGCCGACCTTCGGCACCGTGTCGCCGGCGACGCTGACGCCGGGTGCGAGCGCGACCATCACCGGCACCGACTTCGATCCCACCCTCACCGGCAACGTGGTGACGGTGGACGGGCTGGCGGCCACCGTCACGGCGGTGACGCCGACGCAGCTCACCGTGCGCCTCCCCGCCACCTTCCCCTGCAAGGCGGCGCAGGGGGTGGCGGTGAAGGTGACGACGCCGGGCGGGACGGCGAGCGGCACGGCCGCGATGCGCTTCGCCGTGCAGCGCACGCCCGCGGTGGGCACCCTGCTCACCCTCTCCAACCCGGCCGAATTCGGCTGCGTGGAGCTCCAGGGGAGTGGGTCGCGCTACCTCCTGGCGGTGGTGAACGCGAGCGAGGTGCCGCAGTCGCGCGTGACGAACATCACGGTGAGCGGGCGGGTGCCCGCGGGCGCCACGGTCGCGGCAATCTCCGCGGCGCGGCTCCCCGCCCCGATGAACGCGCCGCGCGCACTCGGTCCCACGGTGGCGGCGGCGCGGCAGCTCGCCTCGCTCCAGACGCTGGAGCAGAGCCGCGCGGCGCTGCGCCGCGTGCGCCGCGAGCTCGGGGCCCCGCGGGCGATCGCGCGCCGCGGGGCGCGCACCCGCGCGGCCCGGATGCGCGCGGCCACGACGACCGCGTCGCGTGGCACCCTCTCGGGGATCGCGGGGGCCGGCACCGCGAGCGCCCTCGCACCGAAGCCCACCCGCATCCCCTCGGTGGTGGGCGACACGGCGACGGTGCGCATGCGCAGCGCCGCCGACTGCTCCACCTACACCAACATCGTGGCGCGCGCCGTGTACGTGGGGCCGCACAGCGTGGTGCTCGAGGACACGAAGTCGCCCCTCGCGGGGACGATGGACGCCGACTACGTGCGGCTCGGGGAGGAGTTCGACCAGGTGATGTTCCCCATCCTCACCCGCGACTTCGGCGACCCGCTCGCCCTCGACTCCCTCACGAACGACGACCAGCGCATCGCGATGCTCTTCACCCCCGAGGTGAACGCGCGCAGCGCGAACCTGCTCGGCTTCGTGAGCGCCTGCGACTTCTTCCCCCCGGATGCGGCGAGCTGGATCGGCGCCAGCAACCAGGCGGAGATCTTCTACGCCCGCGCCGCCACCAACGCCACCGGCACCGCCTCCGACGTGAACAGCCGCGACGGGTGGTACCGCTACATGCGCTCGACCCTCATCCACGAGACGAAGCACATCGCCTCGTTCGCCGAGCGGATCCTGCGCACCCCGGAAACGGCGCCCGACCTGATCCTCGAGGAGAGCTGGCTCGAGGAAGGCACGGCGCAGGTCGCCGTGGAGCTGTACGCGCGCACCGTGTACGGGGCGGGGCTCACCTGGAAGGGCGGCGCCCTCTACAGGAACACCCTGTACTGCGACTGGTCCAACCGCTACGCCACCTGCGGCAACCCGCCCATCCTGATGCTCGACCACTTCGCCTTCCTGCAGGACTACCTGGCGAACGTGGACTCGAAGTCGTTCCTCTCCAGCGGGAACGAGGACAGCGACATCTACGGCAGCGCGTGGCTCTTCGCCCGCTGGGCGGCGGACAGCTACGCGCAGGACGAGGGGGCCTTCTTCAAGGCGCTCGTCACCGACTGGCGGCGCGCGGGGATCGCGAACATCCGCGCCCGCACCAATGCGTCGTGGGACGCGATGCTCACGAACTTCATGACCTCGCTCTGGGCAACCGGGCGCGCGGGGGTCACGCCGGCGGCCGGGTCGCAGTTCGTGGTCGCGAGCTGGAACCTCGCCGACATCTTCGCGGGGATGAACGCCGACAACAGCCGCTACCCGGCGCAACCGCTGCGCCAGGCCTCGAGCGCGATGGGGAACTTCGACCTCCCCATCTCGCGGGTGAGCGGCGGCTCCGCGTCGTTCGTGGAGCTCACCTCGCCCACCCCGGTCGCGGGGCAGATCGTGGGGGTGCGCGACCCGTCCGGGATCCCCTTCGGCCCGTCGTCGCCGCTGCGGCTGGCCGTGCTGCGCGTGCAATGACCGGGCGCGCGATGATGGTGCTCGGCGCGGCGGCGCTCGCCGCCGGCTGCGGCCGGGGCGACGCGCGCAGCGACACGGCGGCGGCGGCGGATTCCGCGGTGCAGGCGGCACGCGCGGCGGTGGACAGCTCGGTCCCGCTGCCCGACACGCTGCGGCCATCCGGCGCGCGGGACACGGCGCCGAAGGGGAGTGCGACCACGCCCGTGAAGGCTCCCGCGACGGAGCCTTCGAAGGCGCCCGCGAAAACTCCCGCGAAAACTCCCGCGAAGACTCCCGCGAAGGCCCCCGCGAAGGCGCCCGCGACGTCACCCGCCCCGACGGCGCGCGGCGACACGCTGCGCGGCAAGCCCGCGGTGGTCGGTTCGGCGCCGTTCACCCAGGTGGCGCTGCGCCCCGCCACCGGCGGCTCGGTGACGATCATCGGCCCGCTCGCGAAGGAGATCGGGCGCGCGAGCGGCGCGGACCTGTGGGTGCGGGGCACACGCACCGATCGCGGCTTCGCGGCCGCCGACTATCGCGTGCGCACCGTGGACGGCGTGGCCGCGCTCGACGGCGTGCTGGTCGTGGAAGGGGACGACGTGTACCTTCGCCTCGCCGACGGCAGCCGGCGCCTCCTGCGCTCCGTCCCCGCCGCCCTTCGCGCGGAAGCGGGAGCGCGGGTGTGGGTCACGGGGGGGCTGGACCAGCCGGTCGCCGCGTTCGGCGTGCTCAGGCCCCACGACTGACCTTCGCCCCATGACCATCGCACGACCCGGCGCCCGCCCCCTCGCGGGCGCCTTCGCATCCACCCCCGCCGCCGCGCGTCGCACCGCGCTCCTCGCCGTCACGCTCGTCCTCTCCGCGTGCAGCGTGCAGGTGCACCGCGGCGGCGCGGCCGCGTCCACCGGCGCCGCCATCCCGGCGCTCGAGCCGAAGGGGCAGCGCGACGCGCAGCATGCCCTCTTCCTCGCCGACCTGCACCGGGGCGACTCGGTCCCCGCGGGCGACGCCGGCGCCGCGGCGGCGGCGCGCTGGTTCGCCGACGACGCGGTGTACCTCTATCCCGGCCTTCCCGTGCTCCAGGGGCGGGAGGCGGTGCGTGCCGTGCTCGCGCAGGCGGGCGCCGGGGCGCGCGTGATCCGCTTCCAGCCGCTGCGCGTGGAGGTGTCGCGCGGCGGCGACTTCGGCTACTCCGTGGGCTACGCCCTCCGCGTCGCGCGCGACAGCGCCGCCCGGGTGCGGCTCGACCGCTACCAGGCCGCCTGGGCGCGCACGGGCGACGCGTGGCGCATCGTCGCCTACTCCGAGCTCCCGGTGGGGCCGCTCCCCGCGGTCACCGTCGCCGACTCGCTGCGCTACCGGGCTGCCCAGCCGGCGGAGGGCGCCGCGGCCGATGCCTGGGCCGCCGATCGCGCCTTCGCCGCCGACGGCGCGGCGATCGGCACCGGCGCCGCCTTCGCGAAGTGGGCGGCCGCGGACGCGATGCTCGGCGGCGGGGGCGGGGAGCTCAACGTGGGGCACCCCGCGATCCTTCGCGCCTTCGGTGATCCGGTGCCCGGCGCATCGCTCGTGTGGGGGCCGGTGTTCGCGCGGGGAGCGGCGTCGGGCGACCTCGCCGTCACCGTGGGCGAGGCGGTCTCCACCGGGCCGGGGCCCGACGGGAAGCCCGTTGCCCGTCCCACGAAATACCTCACGGTGTGGCGCCGCACCCCCGCGGGGATGCGATGGGTCACCGACGGGGGGAACCCGCGCTGATATCCTTCAGGGGCGGGTGGCACAACCGCGCGCCAGGCGGGTTGAACCAGTGATGGGTCCAGCGGAGGTTCGGATGCGCATTCTCGTGATCGTGACGGCCGTCGTCGCCCTCGCCCTGCCGGCGGGGTCGGTCGCGCGCGCCCAGTCGGGGCAGGTGCACACCGGGAGCTCCCGACCGGCCCGCACCGCCGCGATGCCCGCCCCCGCGGAGCGCCAGCCCCCCACGGCAACGAGCGGTGCGACGCGCGACGACGACCGCCGCGACGGGCATCGCGACCACCACCGCCGGGAGCCCCGCTACGTGATCCTCGGTGACGGCACGGTGCTGGCCGACCTGGGCTACGGCTACGAGCAGGTGATCCGGAGCTGTGCGGGGCAGCGCGTGGCCGCGCAGGGGAACGCGGGCGCGCTGAACGCCGCGCCGAACCCGAACCAACACGCGGCGCCCAACCCGAACGCGCAGCCGGTCCCGAACCAGGCGGCGCCCTACCAGCCGCCGGTGTACACGCCGCCGGTGTACACACCCCCGGCATACACGCCCCCCGTGACCACGAACGCCTCGTCGCAGGCCAGCGCGGCCTGCTGGACCACCGACCGGAATGGCCAGGTCGTGGTCGTGCGCCAGTGACGGCGCGGGCCCTCTCGCTGGCGCTCGCGATCGGCTGCGCTGCTGCTGGTCCCGCGCGCGCGCAGGCCGACACCACCCGCAGGCCGCCGCGCGCTCCCGCGGACACGATCCGCCCGGGGCGCGCATTGCCGGATACCGCGCGGCCGCGGCGCGACACGCTCGAGGCGCCGCCCACCGACTCGGTCCGCGCGACTCCCCTCCGCGTCTGCGCGGGGGGCGACGTCACCCTCGGCACCAACCTGGACCGGGCGTGGAGCCGGGCGGGCGCGCGCGCCCTCCGCACCCGCTGGAACCTCTCCCCGGATCCGGATTCACTCCTCGCCCCCATCGCGCCCCTGGTGGCCGACGCGGACGTGGTGCTGCTGAACGTGGAGGGGGCGATCGGCGAAGGGCCCGCCCCCTCGAAGTGCGGGCGCGGGTCGAGGAACTGCTTCGCCTTCCGGATGCCCGCGTCGGCGGCGCCCGCCATCCGCCGCGTCGCGCCCGCGGCCGCGGTCGTGGGGAACCTGGCCAACAACCACGCGCGCGACGCGGGGCGGGAGGGGACGGAGACCACCGCGGCGCTCCTCGAGCGCGCCGGGGTGCTGGTCACCGGGATCGACAGCCTCCCCACCCTCGTCCCCACGCCGCGGGGGGACACCATCGCGGTGCTCGGCTTCTACACCAACGGCGACTCGAACAGCACCACCCCCGACGCGCGCGACCTCGCCGGTGTCAGGCGCCACGTGGCCCGCGCGGCCGAGCGGTGGGGGACGGTGATCGCCACCGTGCACATCGGCGCCGAGGGGGCCATGGCACAGCGCACCGCCAACCGCACCGAGAAGTTCCTTCGCATGGACCGGGGGAACCCGGTGGCGTTCGCGGATTCGGCCTTCGCCGGGGGCGCGACGCTGGTGGTGGGGCACGGCCCGCACGTCATGCGCGCCGCTCAATGGCGTGATGATGGCGCAAAATTGTCGCTATACTCGCTCGGAAACCTGATCACCTACGGGCCGTTCGCCATGCGCGAACCCTTGAACCGAGGGGCCATCGCCTGCGTCGACATCGACTCCGGGCGGGTGGTGGCCGCCGACCTCCGGCCCACCGTGCAGCTCGCGGCCGGGGTGATCCGCCCCGACTCCGCCCTCCGCGCCGTCGTCCTCGTGGATTCCCTGGGGCGGCTCGACTTCCCGCGGAGCGGGGCACGGGTGGGGGCGGACGGGAAGCTGATCCCGCCCTCCGCGCCCGAGGCGCCCTCGGCGCCGATGCCCGATTCCACGAGGCGGGACGGTGGGCGTC
>DASWVQ010000029.1:0-4085 GCA_036401195.1 Gemmatimonadaceae bacterium | reverse complement strand
GGGGGGCGTCCCGGCGGCGCCCCCGCCGGCGGCGGTCGCCCGGGTGGCGGCGGCGGCGGCCGCTGAGCGGAGGACGATCGATGCTCTTCGGTGAGATCATGGCCGTGGCGCTCGGCGCGCTGCGGGCGAACAAGCTCCGCTCCCTGCTCACGATGCTCGGCATCGTGATCGGGGTGGCGGCGGTCATCGCGATGGTGGCCCTCGGCTCCGGCGCGCAGAAGGCGGTGAACGACCGCATCAGCGCCCTCGGCACCACTCTGCTCACCGTCAGCCCGGGGCAGCAGCGGGGCATGGGCGTCGCCATCGCCGACCAGCAGACCAAGCTGACGATGGACGACGCGCAGGCCCTCCAGGAGCGCGCCACGCACCTGCGCGGCGTGCAGCCCGAGATGTCGCGCAACCTCCAGATCACCTACCTGAACAAGAACGCCAACGCCTCGATCGTCGGCACCACCTCGAACTACCTCGAGGTGCGCAAGTACGAGATCGCCGAGGGGCGCATGTTCACCGACCGCGAGGACCAGGCGATCCAGCGCGTGGCGGTGGTGGGGCCGGCAGTGGCCACGAACCTCGGGCTGGAGAATCCCGACGCCCTCCTCGACGAGGACATCCGCATCCGCGGGATCCAGTTCCGGGTGATCGGCGTCCTCAAGTCGAAGGGGCAGGCGAATCCCTTCCAGAACCCCGACGAGCAGATCCTCATTCCGCTCAACACCGCCAGATTCCGCGTGATCGGGAGCGACCGCCTGCGCTCGATCAGCGTGCTGGCGGAGAGCGAGGACCGGATCCCCGACGCGATGGCCGACATCCAGAAGGTGCTCCGCCGCGAGCACCGCCTGCGCAGCGGCCAGCCCGACGACTTCTCGATGCGCAGCCAGGCCGACTTCCTCAACACGATGGGGGAGACGACGAAGGTGTTCACCTTCCTCCTCTCCGGCATCGCCGCCGTGTCGCTGCTGGTGGGCGGGATCGGGATCATGAACATCATGCTGGTCTCGGTCACCGAGCGCACCCGCGAGATCGGGATCCGCAAGGCGCTCGGCGCGACGCGGGTCAACATCCTCCTCCAGTTCCTCATCGAGGCGGTGGTGCTCTGCTGCCTGGGCGGGATCGTGGGGATCATCATCGGCAGCGCGGGCGCGGTGGCGATGAGCAAGAGCGCGGGGTGGAACACGGAGATCTCGATGAGCGCGATCGGCCTCGCCTTCGCCTTCTCGGCGCTCGTGGGGATCCTCTTCGGCGTGTGGCCCGCCCGCCGCGCCGCCACGATGGACCCGATCATCGCGCTGCGGTACGAGTAGCCGCTGTCATTCCGAGCGCAGCGAGGAATCTCATTCGGAACGCGGTAGTGGCCGGACAGGCCACTACCGCGTTTTCACGACGGTTCCTCGCTGGCGCTCGGAATGACAGGGGAAGGTCACCCCCACCGCAACTCCCACTCGCAGAAGGCGTCCCCCTCGAGCGCGCAGCGCACGTGCGCGACGCTCGTCTCGTGGCCCCCGGCGATGGCGAGCGCGCAGGCGAGGCCGCCCGTCTGCCGGCGGCAGAAGATCGGCTCGTCGTGGTCGAAGCCCACGAGCCGCAGCACCGCGCGGTCGTCCGCCGTCTCCACCACCTGCATGTCGCCCGGCCGGTAGTAGAGCTGGAAGAGCGACACCCCCTGGTTGAGGAACTCCAGGGGCGACGCCTTGCGCACGATCCCCCCGTAGAGCCGGGTGCCGGTGCTCTCGATGGAGAACTCGCCGGACCGCTCCGGCCAGTCGGGGTGCGTGGCCCCTAGCACCGCGTCCACCGCGTGCCAGAGCCGGCACAGCAGCGCGAATTCCACCTCGTCGGTCGCCTGCAGCCGCGCGATCGCGCGACGGTCCTCGTCGCCCAGGGCGGCGAGGGCCCGCGCGAGCGCCTCCTCCCCCGCCGACTCGGCCACGAAGGCGAGGGTGGAGCGGAGCGTGGACCCCTTGCCGAGGAGCGCGGGCGCGGTGCTCACGTTCAGCGCGGACTGAACGATGGCGCGGGGGCGAGCGCCGCCAGCGCGCGACGGTCCGCCTTGCCCGAGCCGAGCCGGGGCAGCTCGGCGAGGATCACCACGCCCTTCGGCACCTTGTAGCCGGCGAGCCGCCCGCGCGCGTGGCGGAGCACCGCGTCCTCGGTCACCCGCTCCCCGGTGCGGCACACCACGAAGGCGCGTCCCACTTCCCCCCATCGGTCGTCGGGCACCCCCACCACCACCACCTCCGCCACGCCCGGGCAATCGGCGATCGCCGCCTCCACCTCCACGGGAAAGACGTTTTCCCCGCCGGAGATGTACATCTCCTTCCGTCGCCCGCAGAGGCCGTAGAGCCCCTGCGCATCACGCGTGGCCAGGTCGCCGGTGCGCAGCCACCCGTCGGGGGTGATCGCCTCGGCGGTGAGCTCGGGGGCGTGCAGGTAGCCCGAGAAGCGCTGCGGCCCGCGCAGCCAGAGCTCCCCCGGCTCGTCCACCGCGGCGTCGCGCCCGTCGTCGGTGACGAGGCGCATCTCGAGGAAGGGGATGGGCCGCCCCACGCGGCCCGGGTTCGCGACCGACTCCTCCGCCGAGATGGCGAAGCAGTTCGGCCCGCACTCGGTGAGCCCATACCCTTCGCGCAGCGCATAGCCGGCGTCGCGCACCCGCGCGAGCACGCTGGGCGGGCAGGCGGCCCCCCCGGAGAAGAAGCTCCGCAGCGCCGGGAGGGGCCGCCCCCACGCGGGCGATTCCAGGAGCATGACCAGCTGCGTGGGAACGGTGAGCGCCACGGTGCAGCGCTCCTCCGCCATGCCGGCCAGGAAGTCGGCGGGCTCGAAGCGTTCCCACATCACGATCGTGCCCCCCACCTGCAGCCCCGGCGTGGCGAACACGTTCCACCCGCCGGTGTGGAAGAGCGGCGTGGTGATCGGGAAGACGTCGCGGTGCGAGAGCTCCCACCCGGTCGTGGTGGCGACGGCGTTCCAGAACAGCTGCCGGTGCGGCAGCATCGCCCCCTTCGGGCGACCGGTGCTCCCCGAGGTGTAGAGCACGAGCCACGGGTCCTCCGCGTCCACGCGCACCGGGGGCGGCGCCTCGCCGGCGCGCTCCAGCATCCGGGGCGCGTCGGCATCCACGTCGAGCCAGCGCATGGTGGGATCGGCCTGCTCGACCGCCGCGCGAAACCGCCCCTCGCCGATCGCCAGCCGCACCGCGGAATCGGCGACGATGGGGGCCAGCTCCGCGGCCGCGAGCCGCCAGTTCCAGGGCACGAGCGCGGCGCCGAGCCGCCCACAGGCGTAGAAGAGGGCGATCGACTCGAGCCGGTTCCCGCTCATCAGCCCCACCCGGTCGCCGCGCCGCACGCCCTGCTGCGCGAGGAGGGCGCACCAGCGCGCGGTGCACGCGTCGAGCTCCGCGTAGGTGAGCCGCGTGCCGGCGCGCCGGTCCACCAGCGCGGTGCGCGCCGGGGCGAGGTGCCGCCAGTGCCGCAGCGGGTCTGGCACGGCCGGGAAAGCCGGGGCGCCGCCGCTCACCGGCCGCTCCCCACGGACGCGAAGAAGCGGAGCATGACCGCCGTCGCGTCGGGGCCGAGGGGATCGGTGAAGGATCCCGCCGCCGATCCACCCGACCATGCGTGACCGAGCTCCTCGACCCAGAGGGCCTCCACGCGCGGCGTGGTGGCGGTGGCGGGCAGCCGGTCGTGCCACCAGTGGTAGCCCCCGGCGCCGGCGACCGTGCCGCGCTCGGTCGACGCGGGCGCCGGGAGCGGCATGCCGAGCCACTGCTCGAGGAGCTGGTGCGCGTTGCGCGGGCTCACCGACTTGTCGCGCATGCCCTGCATCACGAGGAGGGGCATGGGGAGGGCGCGACGCGGCCGCATGCGCGGCGCGACCGGCGGCGGCTCGGGGGCGTTGCCCGCCATGGCCGCGAGTGCCCCCATCACGCTGGTCGCGGCGCCGAGCGCGATCCCGCTCGCGGACGCGACGCCGGCGAACATCTCCGGATAGTTCGCGGCGAGGATCACCGCCATCGCGCCCCCCGCGGAGATCCCCGCCACGTACGTCCGCGCGGGATCGGTGCCCTGCTCCCTCGCCACCTG
>DASWVQ010000028.1:0-6788 GCA_036401195.1 Gemmatimonadaceae bacterium | reverse complement strand
ATCGCGCCGGCGCGCGCAGGGCGTGCGCGAGGCGCAGCCAGAGCTGGCGGATCCGCGGGGAGCGCGCCTGGCGCCCCGCACCTCGCGCACGCATCAGCGGGGGCGCGTCAGACGATCGTGGCGATCAGGTCGTCGATCGCGGCGCGCAGTTCCGGATCGTCGGTGAGGGGGCCGCCGATCGCCGCGTGGCAGGCGTCGCCCGCGTCGATCCCCGCGGCCGCGAGGCGCGCGGCGGAGACGAGCAGTCGCGTCCCCGGCCCCTCGGCGAGCCCCTGCGCCCGCAGCGCGCGGATGCGCGTGGCCAGCTCCACCAGCGAGCGTGCGAGGTCGAGGGCGATCCCCCCTTCCCGCGCCACGATCTCCGCCTCGACCGCCGCGGAGGGATAGTCGAACTCCAGGGTCACGAAGCGCTGCCGCGTGCTCGGCTTCAGGTCCTTCAGCGCGTGCTGGTAGCCGGGATTGTACGACACCACGAGCTGGAACCCCGGGGCCGCGTGGAGCAGCTCGCCCGTGCGCTCCACCGGGAGCAGGCGCCGGTCATCGGCGAGCGGGTGCAGCACGACGGTCGTGTCCTGCCGCGCCTCCACGATCTCGTCCAGGTAGCAGATCGCGCCCATGCGCGCCGCGCTCGCCAGCGGGCCATCCACCCAGATCGTCTCGCCGCCCCGGATGAGCCAGCGTCCGGTGAGGTCGCTGGCGGTGAGGTCGTCGTGGCAGGCGACGGTGATCAGGGGGCGGCGGAGCTTCCACGCCATGTGCTCCACGAAGCGGGTCTTTCCCACCCCCGTGGGGCCCTTGAGGAGCACCGGGAGCCCGCCCGCATGGCAGCGCTCGAACAGCTCGACTTCGTTGCCGACGGGGCGGTACCAGGGCGCTTCCCCGGCGGGCCACTGCGCGCCGTCGTGCACGTGGGGGGTGCCGGGCGCGCGATCATGCGACAGGGTCATGGAGGGCGAACCTACCGTGCCGTTGCGGCCGCGCGCAACCGCCGGTGCCGTCATTCCGGGCGCAAGCGAGGAACCTTCGCTGCCCGGGTAGTGGCCACTACCGCGGGCGACGAAGGTTCCTCGGTCGCTGCGCTCCCTCGGAATGACGGGGCCGGCTACTTCTTCGCCGCTCCTCCCGCGTCCTCGAACACCATCGCGTTCTCCACGTACCCGAACTTCACCTTCCCGCTCGCCTCGATCTGCGCGATCGCCGCGCGCACCTGTCCCACGGGGGCGCGGAAGCTCACCGGCCGTTCGAGCAGCGCGCTGTCGGCCACGATCGCGTTGCCGAACCAGCGGCGCACCTCCATCAGCGCCTGCCGAAGCGGGCGATTCTCCACGGTGATCGTGTCGGTCGCCCACGACGTCACCTCGGTGACCTCCGCGGCGCTCGCGGTGCGCACCGCCCCGGTGGCCGGCACGAACACCCCCGTCCCCGGCGTGAGGTCGCGGACGTCGCTCCCCACCGCCACGGTGGCGCGCCCCTCCTGGAGGGTGATGTACGCGGCGCTGTCCTCCGGGTAGGCCCGCACCGTGAGCACGGTGCCCGTGACCGTCACCACCGCGCGCCCCGCGAACACCTGGAAGGGCAGCTGGCCGGGCTTCACGTTCAGCCGCACCAGCCCCTCGGCGCGGATCGCCCGTGCCTCGTTGTTGAAGATCTTCGGGATCTTGATGCGCGAGTCCGCGCCGATGAGCGCCTCGCTCCCGTCGGCCAGGCTGGCCTTCGCCGCCTGGGTGGGCATCGTCCCCACCACTTCCACGTCCTGCCCGTCCACCGCCTTCGCCACCATCGCCTTGTCGCCCGCGCGGCTGAGCAGCCAGGCACCGCCCCCCACCACCAGGACGGCGACGAGGAACAGCCCGATGATCAGCACCCAGTTCGTCGGCTTCGCGGCGGAGGCGATGTGCGCCACGGCGTCGTGATGCGCCTTGGCGGCGAACTCCTCGCGACCGTGCCCCTGCTCGAGGTTCTGGATCGCGGCGCTGATGTGCGACCAGACCGCGGCGGGATCGTTGGGGACCACGCCGTTCGCATGCCGGGCCTCGGCGGTGAGGTCGTGCCCCTGCGACGCCAGCCGGTGGGCCGCGCTCCGGCGGCTCAGCGTGCGGAGCGCGCCGTGGTCCACCTCCTCCTGGAGGTACGAGAGGAGGTCGTCGGCGCTCGCGAACTGCCCGCGGTGCCGCCACGCGCCGGTGAAGGCATTCTCCACCACCTTCGGCGCCAGCTCCTCGAACTCACCGAGCTGCGCGACCGCGCGCCGGCGGAGGGTGTCGAACTGCGCGGTGAAGAGCGCATGCAGCGCACCCTCGTCGAGAGTCAGGGGCGCGGTGGCAAGGTTGCCGTCCGCCGTCGGCTTCGTGGTCATGGGCACGATGCCCTCCGGGTCAGGGGACTGCCCTAATGAATACGGCGCCGCCCCGGGGGCGGCCATAGGCAGCAACCCGACTGGACTGTGGGGAACTACCCATCCCCCGGGGGGATCAGCCCGGGACCGGCGCTCCCGCCCCCTGCTCCACCGGCTCCCCCGCCTCGCGCCACCCGGTGATCCCGCGCGCCAGGTTCGACACGTTGGTGAAGCCCGCCGCCTGCAGCACGCTCGCGGCGACCGACGACCGCCCCCCCGTCTGGCACTGGAGCACGAGGGGCACGTCGCGCGGCAGCTCGTCGAGGTGGTCCGGGAGGAGGCCGAGCACGATGTGCCGCACCCCCGGGATGTGGCCGGCCTCGAACTCCTCGCGCCCGCGCACGTCCACCACCACGGTGCGGCCGGTCTCGAGCTCCCCGGCCGCGGCGCGCGCCGCCAGCTCCTCCGGCGTGACCTGCGGGACCTGCTGCGGCACGCCCCCATCGGCGGTCCACGCCTCGATGGCGCCCTCGCCGAACCACCCCTCCACCCGATCGAGGCCGATCATCGCGAGCGCGTGCGCCGCCTCGGTCACCGCCGCCTCGCCCTGCGCCCCGGACGCGAGCAGGTAGAACGCTCGCTCGTACGGCACGAACCAGCCGGCGCGCGTGGTGAACTGTGCGTTGAGGGGAATGTTGAGCGCCCCCGGCACGTGCCCCTCCGCGAAGTCGGCCGTGGGGCGGATGTCCACGAGCAGGGCGCCGCGATCGAGCGTCGCCGTGAGCGCGGTGTCGGCGAGCCGCCGGGGGTGCGGCATCCCGCCGAGGAGCGGCGGCCCCTCGCGGTTGATGCGCTTCATCGCCGCGAAGTACCGCGGGGGCTCCGGCTGCCCCGCCAGCACCATCGCCGTGAACGCGTCCTCGCTCACGTCGGCGAGCGCCCAGTTCGCGATGCGCTCGTAGCCGAGGGTGGTCGAGGGCACCGCCCCCAGTGCCTTGCCGCACGCGGACCCCGCCCCGTGCCCCGGCCAGAGCTGCAGGTAGTCGGGGAGTGCCTTGAAGCGCTGGATCGACGCAAACAGCGCGCGTGCCCCCTCGCGCATCGCCCCCTCCACCTTCGCGGCCTTCTCCAGGAGGTCGGGGCGCCCCACGTCGCCCACGAAGACGAAGTCCCCCGTGAACACGCCCATCGGGCGATCGGTCGCCGGCGTGTCGGTGACCACGAAGCAGAGGTGCTCGGGGGTGTGCCCCGGCGTGTGCAGCACCTCCACGCGCAGGTTCCCCACCATGAAGGTGTCGCCGCCGCGCAGGAGCGTGGCGCCGTCACCTTCCGCGAAGGCGTACTGCCAGTCGCTCCCCCCTTCGGCGGAGAGGAGGAGCCGCGCCTGGGAGCGCGACGCGAGCTCGCGCGAGCCCGAGACGAAGTCCGCGTGGATGTGCGTCTCCGTCACGTGCGTGATGCGCAGCCCTTCGTCCTGCGCCGCCTCCAGGTACTGGTCGGCGTCGCGGTTGGCGTCGATCACCAGCGCCTCCCCGGTGGCCTGGCAGCCGAGGAGGTAGCTGGCCTGCGCGAGCTTCGTGTCGTAGAACCGCTTCAGCAGCACTGCCGCATCACTCCGTGTCGTGGGCGACCACAAGCAATCCTCCGGGCCGCCCGCGCGCAACCGGCGTAGCGGGCCCGGCGTCGCTCGTCGTCAGGGGGCCGTGTCGGCGTCCCGGTGTGCGCCCGGGGAGGGCAACGACGCGGATCGCGGTCAGCGGCGTGCGCTGCCGGCCATGTGCGGAGCGACGACCGGCACGGGCAGGCTGAAGCGTTCGATCTCCACGCTGGCGAACCCGGCCTGCTCGACGTCGCGCCAGCTCTCTCGGTCGGGGTGGCAGCCCCCGCCGCAGAGCCGCCACGGGCCCCGCACGAGGCGCTGCACGCGCCGGAGGAGCGACCCGCGCGGCGCGGCGACGTGCTCGATGAACACGAACACCCCGCCCGGCCGGAGCACGCGCCGCACCTCGGCCAGCACTGCGCGGGGATCGCGCACGGAGCAGAGCACGAGCGTGCACACCACGGCGTCCACCGAGGCGTCGGGGAGGGAGAGCGACTCCGCCGCGTCGTCGAGCAGCGCGATGGGGCGCCCCTGTCGCGCCGCTTCCTTCAGCAGCAGCTCGCGCATCGCCGCACTCGGCTCGGCGCCCACCCACTCCACGGTGGGATGGAACAGGGCGAGGTTGGTGCCGCTCCCCGGGCCGATCTCCAGCACGCGCCCGCGCAGCGGCTCGATGAGGGCCCGGCGCCTCGCGTCCACCCGTTGCGCGTGCCCGCGCGACAGCGCGGCGATGAGCCAGGCCTGCGCCCGCGCGAGCGAGCCCACGCGGCGGCGTTCCAGCTCCGAATGCGGGTTGGGGGTGGCCATCCGCCGAAGATACGTCCCCCGGGACGGGAAGGGAAAAGAAAGGCCCCCTCCCGCGGCGCGGGAGGGGGCCAGCCAGCCCGGCGGGCGGGCGGGCGGGCGCGATCAGTCCTTGTAGACCGCCTTCACCACGGGCTTGAAGAGCAGCCCGTTGCGCTCGATCGAGTTCCCGCGCATGACGAAGCTGTTGTCGAGGTCGAAGTCGACGACCAGGCTCGTGCTGTCGCCGGGGGCGAGGGTGGTGTTGCCGGCCAGGTTGATCTTGATCCCCGTCTTCGCGGCGCTGGGGAAGACGATCCCGGAGCCCGCGCCGGTGCCCGTGGTGAGCTTCGTCCCGTTCTTCAGGGTGACGCTCGACTGCGCGGGGTCGATGATCATGCGCAGCGCCGACCAGCTCCCCGACTGCAGGGTGGCCGTCCCGAGGGAGGTGGTGTCGTCGCGGAGCGCGGCGATGTCGACCAGCCGGTTCGGCGAGGCGATGGTGGTCCAGCCCCCGCGCGACGCGCTGCTGTCGGCCGACACGTTCTGCGCGGCCGCGGTGGAGTCCGCGGCCTGCTGCCGCGCGTCGATGCGCACCACGAACACGTCCACGCTCTTCACGGAATCGAAGGGGAAGGGCGCGTCGGTCAGCCGCACGGCGACTTTCGTCTGGCCGGGGGCGATGCTGCCCTCACTCGAGCAGGCGATGGCGATGGTGGACGACGCGAACAGCACCGTCGCGAACGCGAGGGTCTTCGCGCGGGGCGACGAGGGGAACTGCGGCATGGGCACGACCTCCAGATGGTGGATACGGCAAGCGGCGACGATCGCCGTCATCAACGATCGTCGCCGCTGGTATGCATGCACCGCACCCGCCATGCGCGTCCGTGAGCAACATCACGCCGCGCCCCCCTTGTGTCCGTCAGGCGGCCATGCGGTGGTTGGCGGGCGCCCACATGACGTTGCCATCCTCGAGCAGGCCGAGGCATTCGTAGCGGGCGGGCGGGAATCCGCTCACGCCGATCTCCAGGCGGTCGCCGGTGCGGATCGCCATGCGATCCTCCACGCAGCGAAGCGCCTCGTCGAAGTCGGCGCTCTGGATGATCCCCGCCTGCCGCACTTCCGCGTTGCTTTCCAGCGAGAACATGTAACGGGCCATGGTCCCTCCATCCGGGGTTCGGGAATTCATACCCGGATCACCCGCCGGTCGTTCCCGTGCCGTCATCCGGAGCGAAGCGAACGGCGTTCCCGGCAGTCATTCTGAGGCGCAGCCGAAGGACCTGCCTCCGGGGCATCGTGGCCGGATCCCTCGCTTCGCCCAGGATGACGGCGAGATCACTTCACGTCGACGCGCTGCTCCAGCACCAGCTCGGGCTTGTCCTTCCCCCCGGCCAGCTGGTGCACCACGCGCACGGTGTACGCGCCCGCCGCGAGGGGCGCGATGCGCGCCTCGTAGGGACGCACCGTGATCACCTGCGAGCAGGCATTCACGGCCGCCGCTTCCGCGGTGACGGTGAGGGTGATCACGCCGCCGGCCTGCACCACCTGGCTCGCGAGCGACCAGCAGGGGGTGGAGGTGCGGAAGTGCCCGAGCACGTCGATCTGCCCCTCCCCCACGCGAAGCTGGGGAATGAGCGGGAGGATCGGCTGGCCGGCGGGGACGGCGCTCCCCTCCCCCACGTTGAACGACACGCTCGGGGCGGCGACGGAGACTTCGGTGGGGTTGCTGCACGCGCCCAGCATCGCGGCGAGCGCGATCGTGAGCGACGGACGATAGATCGTTGGCTTCATTGGGACGACTCCTCGGTCGTACGGTGGTGACGCCCCACAGAACCTGCGCCACCCGCTCCCGGTCACGGGACCGTGAGCAGTCCCACCGTGCCGCCGAAGTCGTCGCCCGCCGCCGGGAGGTTGAGCGGGGCGCGCCAGGTGCCCCCGTCCACCCGCACCACCACGCGGTGCGCGCCCGGCGCCGCCGCGAGCGCGAGCTCCCATCCGTCGCCGCGCCGCGCGAGCGACGCCGGCTCCCACCCGGTGAAGCTCCCCATCACCTCCACCCGCGTCGCGCCG
>DASWVQ010000027.1:0-6486 GCA_036401195.1 Gemmatimonadaceae bacterium | reverse complement strand
CATCGTTGCGCGACAGGCCGACGAGGATCGCCTCGTGGCGAACCTGAGCCTCTCGCAGGTCCCGCAGCAGCTCGCCGCGGTCGTCAGCCGCGCCACCGCCACCCCGCGCGGCGGGGAGCGGCAGGAACCGGGGAACACCGGTCGCAACTTCTCCGGCGAGCAGCTCCTGCGCCTCCCCGTGGACCCCAGCGACCCCAATGCCGTCGCCGCGCTCGCGCCGGGCGCGGTCAGCGTCGCCGGCACCGATACCACCCCCGGCGGCTTCTCCATCCTCGGGCAGTCGCCGGAGAACAACCAGGTGACCCTCGACGGCCTCTCGTTCAACGCGGGCAGCGTGCCGCAGGAAGCCGTGCGCAGCTCGCGGGTCATCACCAACACCTACGACATCGCGCGCGGCCAGTTCAGCGGCGGGCAGGTGGCCACCACCACGCGCGGTGGCACCAACCAGCTGCAGGGCGGCTTCACCTATACCCTGCGCGACCCCCGCCTCACCTGGAGCGCGAGCGACGAGCCTTCGGGGTTCAACCAGGAGTATTCCCAGAACCAGGTGAGCGGGGGGCTCGGCGGCCCGATCGTCCGCGACCGCGCCTTCTACTTCGCGTCGCTCCAGTTCCGCCGCCGCAGCGAAGGGGTGCAGTCGCTCCTCGCCGCCGACGAGGAGACGCTGGGCCGCCTCGGCGCCGCCCCCGATTCCGTCGCCCGCTTCGAGCAGCTCGTGGCCGGCCTGGGCGTGCCGATCAACGCGTCGCAGGTCCCGGCCAACCGGGTGAGCGACAGCTATTCCGGCCTGTTGCGCGGCGACCTGCAGCTCAACGACGACCATTCGCTTTCGCTGCGCGGCGACTGGCGCTTCTACACCTCGGGGGCGACGCGCATCGGGTCCCTCTCCTTCCCCACTACGGGGGGCGACCGCTTCTCCGGCGGCGGCGGCGTCGCCGCGACGGTCACGTCCACCTTCGGCACCATCCTCAACGAGCTGCGCGCGTATGCGAGCGCGAGCAGCGGCCACAGCGATCCGTACAACACGCTGCCGGAGGGGCGCGTGCGCGTCGCGGCGCCGGCGGAGCAGGGAGGGGCGGTCACGACGCTGGAGTTCGGGGGCAATGCGGGGCTCCCGCAGGAGGACAGCGACCGGGTGCTCGAGCTCACCGACGAGGCGTCGTGGCTGACGGGGCGGCATCGCTGGAAGATCGGCGCGCTCCTCAACCTCAGCGAGTTCCGCAACTCGGCGAACTACAACAGGCTCGGCACCTTCACCTATCATTCGCTGGCGGACTTCGCGTCGAACCGCCCCGCCTCGTTCACTCGCTCCCTCGGAAGCCGCGATCGGAGTGGGGGCGCGCTCAACGCCGGCGTCTACCTCGGCGACACCTGGCGCCGCGACGCGGCGTTCCAGCTCACCTACGGGGTGCGGGTCGAGGGCTCGGCGTACCTGAAGGCGCCGGAGCTCAATGCGGAGGTGGAGCAGCTCTTCGGGCGCCGCACGAGCGACTTTCCGCGCGACCTGCGGGTGAGTCCGCGCGTGGGCTTCAGCTGGAACGTGGGGGCGGGGGAGCAGCGCCCGGATGTCGGCGCGGCGGCGGGTGCCGCGGGCGGTGGGGGAGGTGGACGCGGGGGCATCGGCCGCGGCGGGCGGGGAGCCCGGGGCGGTCCCGGGCTTGGGGGCGCGCTCATGGTGATCCGTGGCGGCATCGGCGAGTTCCGCGCGCGCCCGCAGACGTCGCTCTTCGCGTCGGCGGTGGATGCCACCGGGCTGCCCGGCACGACGACGGAGCTGAACTGTATCGGGGCCGGCGTCCCCGTGCCCGATTGGGATGCCTACCTGGTGAGCCCCGATGCCGTCCCCTCGAGCTGCCTGAACGGCGGCACCGGCGCGCCGCTCTCGAGTCGCGCGCCCACGGTGGCGCTCTTCGATCCTTCGTTCGCGGCGCCGCGGAGCTGGCGCAGCTCCCTCAGGGTGCAGCGCCGCATCGGCCAGCGCATGTCGCTCAACGTGGAGGGCTCCATCGCGTGGAGCAACACGGTCGTGGGGGTGAACGACCTCAACCTCGACGCCACCCCCGACTTCACCCTCGCGAGCGAGGGTGGGCGGCCGGTGTTCGTGCCGGCCACCTCCATCGTTTCCGGCACCGGGGCGATCAGCCTGGCCGCGTCGCGGCTGCACCCGCAGTACGGGCAGGTGCTGGAGGTGAACTCCGGCCTTCGTTCGCGCAGCCAGCAGCTCACCATGTCGCTCGGCGGGGCCGCCTTCACCCGCCTGCTCTACAACGTGTCGTACACGCTCTCGAGCAGCCGTGACCAGGCGTCGTTCACCCGCGGCTCGCCGCAGTCGGCGTACGGCCGTGTCCTCACCGCCGGCTTCCCCGGCGCGGCCGAGTGGGCGTCGAGCGACTTCGAGCGCCGGCACAACGTGGTGGGGACGATCACCACTACCCTCCGCCCCTGGCTCGACCTGAGCACGATCGTGCGCGCCACCTCCGGGGCCCCCTTCACCCCGCGTGTGGGGAGCGACGTGAACGGCGACGGGGCGCGCAACGACCGCGCCTTTATCTTCGACCCCGCGCAGGTGGGCGACACCCTGCTCGCCAACGGCATGTCGCGGCTGCTCGCCGGCGCGAGCCCGCGCGCCCGCGAGTGCCTGCGCGCGCAGCTCGGCACGATCGCGGCGCGCAACTCCTGCCGCGGCGATTGGAGCGGCACCCTCGACTTCCAGGCGAACATCCGCCCCGACCTCGGGAAGAGCCTCGGCCGGCGGCTCATGATCTCGGTGAGCGCGGTGAATACGCTCGCCGGGATCGACCGCCTCGTGCACGGCGTGGACGGGATGCGCGGCTGGGGCCAGCCGGCCCGCCCCGATCCCACCCTCCTGTACGTGCGCGGCTTCGATCGCGCGGCCGGGCGCTTCAGCTACCAGGTGAACGAGCGCTTCGGCACCTCGGCGCAGGCGCGATCGCTCTACCGCAACCCCTTCATGATCGGGCTCCAGGCGCGGTGGACGGTGGGCCGCGACCGGCAGCGCGAGGCGGTGCAGGCGCTGCTCGGCGGCAATCGCGGCGGGGCGGGCGCGGCTCGCGGCGCGGGCGCACGGGGTGCGGGTGCGGGCGCCCCCGACCTGCGCACCATGCTCGAGCGCGTCGCCCCCGATCCCGTGCCCGCGATCCTCGCGATGGACGATTCGCTGGACCTCTCGGTGCGGCAGGAGGTGACGCTGAAGGCGATCGCCGACTCGCTGCATGCGCGCAACGATTCCCTCGTCGTCGCCGCGCAGGCCCTCGCGGAGAAGCAGGGGACGAGCGACTTCCAGTCCCTCTTCGCCGCGCTGCGCCCCACGCTGGAGGCCGCGCGCGCCGGGTACACGCACACGATGGAGCAGGTGAAGGGGGTGCTGACGCCCGAGCAGTGGAACAAGCTGCCCGCGGCGCTGCGCAATCCCCCGGCCCAGCGCGCGCGCCCAGGCGCCGGCGGCGCCGGCGCGGGCCGGCGCCCCGCACCGTGAGGACCGGCACCTGAGCACGCGAACGGAGTCGATCGAGGTCCCGCGCACCGCGCGGTACCTGCTGCTGGGGGGTGAGGGCGGGGAAGTGCGCGAGGTCTGGTTCGCCGTGCACGGGATGTCCCAGCTCGCCACGTCGTTCGCCCGCCGCTTCGAGCGGGTCGCGTCGCCCACGCGCCTGGTGGTCGTTCCCGAGGCGCTGTCGCGCTACTACCTGGCCCCCGCCGAGGCGATCCGCGCCGGCGAGGTGAAGGTGGGCGCGAGCTGGATGACGCGCGAGGCCCGCGACCTCGAGATCACCGATCACGTGCGCTACCTGGACCTGCTCTGGGAGCGACTCGCCGCCCGCTACCCCCTCGCCACCGCGCGCGTGACCGTGCTCGGCTTCTCCCAGGGCGTGGCGACCATCGGCCGCTGGCTCGCGCGCTCGCGCGTGGCGCGAGCCGACGCGGTGATCCTGTGGGGCGGCAAGGTGCCCGTCGACATCTTCCCCCTCGGCGAGGACTCCTCGCTGCGCCGGGCGCACTGGACGATGGTCGTCGGCGACCGCGACGACTTCGCGACCCCCGAGGTGGTCGCCGAGGAGCGCGCCCGGCTCGCCGCCGCGGGGCTTGCGGTGGAGTTCGTGAGCTTTCCCGGAGGCCACGCAATCGATCCGGACACGCTGGCACGGTTGGCCTCGGAGGCCCGGGCCGGCTGAGCCGCGGTCGGGGCGCCCTGTCCCGACCGGCCGGGCGGTGGCAGATTGGCGATCATTCGACCTGCCAACCGCACCCGTTCCGTGGAGGCCCCATGCTGCTCATCCGCGACGTGTATCACTGCAAGCCCGGTCAGGTGCGCCCGCTGAAGGAGAAGTTCCTGGCGATGGCCGCGCTGATGGAGCGGCACGGCATGGGACGCATGCGGGTGCTGACCGACGTGAGCGGGGAGCAGTTCTGGACGCTCGTGGGTGAATACGAGGTCGCCGACCTGGCAGCGTTCATGTCCATGGACAACATGGATCCCGGGGCGGCGAAGGAATTCGAGGCGGCCATGAAGGGCTATCACGACTTCATCGACCATGGCCGGCGCGAGATCTTCACGATCGAGCGCTGAGGTGGCCGCCCGGCGTGCGGCGATCGTCGCGATCGGGCTCGCGGCCCTCGTGTCCGGATGCCACGCTCGAGCGGTCCACCAGCCGCGTCCCGCCGCGAGCGCGGGCCGGTTCCGCGTGAGCGCTTGGAACGTCGCCGAGTCGTCCTTCGTCCGGCGGCCGGCGGCCTTTCACCGGATCCTCCAGGCGACCGATGCCGACATCTTCAGCTTCGATGAAGTCGGGGAGCACACCACGCGCGACGACCTGCTTCGCACGTTGCGTGGGCTCCGCGGCGACGCCGACACCGTCTGGCACCTTTCATGGGGGCCCGGGGGGGACTACCAGCGGACGGTGATCGCGGCCCGGACCCCGCTGCAGCCGCTGCCGGAGTTCTCCCCGCTGGCCTTCCCCGCGACCGCGGACCTCGTGCTGCGCAGCGCGCCGGACTCGCTCCGCGCCAGGCTCCAGTCGGATTTCGCGCGCGGTGTCGCCGCCAATGGCGCAGTGGTGGAGGTGCGCGGGCGGCGGCTGCTCCTCGTCGGCCTCGACCTGTGGGCCCGGGGCAACGCGCCCGACAGCTGGGAAGAGACCCGCCGCCGCGTGGAGGCGTCCGCCATCCGGGATGCGATCGCCACCGTGCTGGCACGCCTCGCGTCGGCGCCTGAGGACGTGCAGGGGGTGGTGGTGGGCGGGGACATGAACCTCGTCGCGGGGCGCGCGCCGCTCGACACGCTGCTCTCGCTCTCGCCCGGCGGCCCTCGCCACCTCGCGGTCGCCCCGGCGGTCCACGCGGATGGGTGGTCCACCTGGACCTGGGACGGACGTGGCGGCCCGTTCCACAGCGCCCGCATGGACGTGGTGCTGTTCAGCGACGCCACGCTCCGGGCGCCCGCCGCCCGCATCGTCAACTGGGACCTGTTCCCCGCCGCCGAGCGGGCCGCGCTCGGCCTCACCCCCGCGCCGGTCGTTGGGATGTCCCGCCACCGGCCGGTCGTCGTCGACTTCGAGTGGCGCTGAGATGGGCTCCCCGAGCATGTCACCCGCACCGGGCTCCTTCGCCGCCAACAACGAGCTCGCGCTGCACGTCGCCGACCCGGCCGCCGCCGAGTCGTTCTACGTCGACGTGCTCGGGTGCGCGGTCCCCAGCAGGACCGACGACTGCCTTGCCCCCCGGCCACACGGGACTCTCTTCGACCTGGTCGAGCGCGCGTCGGCCCGGGACGCGGCACGCTAGCGCACTGCAACACTCCCACTCCGGTCACCCGGCACGATGGGCCTGGATATCGTCGAGATGGTCCTCGCGGTGGAAAGGGAATTCGGTATCGACCTCCCCGATGCCGAGCTCGCGCCGGTGCGCACGGTCGGCGAGTTCGAGGCGCTCGTGGCGCACCGGGCCGGCGCGGTCGGGGCCGAGGCGCGCCGCCAGCTCCATGCGCGGTTGATCGACATCATCGTGCGGGAGACCGGCGCGGCGCCGGAGCGCCTGGTGCCGGAGGCCCATTTCCACCGCGACCTTGGCATCGGATAGGACGGCGTCGATGCGATGCGCCGGCCGGCGCGACCCTCTTGCTGACTGCCCCCATGTACGAACACTCCGCCCTCCCCCCGGTCCCCACGTCGCGCTTCCTCGCGCGCCTGCTGCGCCACGCCGGCTACGGCGCGGCGCTCATCGCCCTGTCGCTCGCCGCCGGCACGATCGGGTTCACCACGCTCGCCGCGCAATCGCCGATCGACGCCTTCCTCAACGCGGCGATGCTCCTGGGCGGCATGGGGCCGATCGGGGACCTGAGTCGCGCCTCGACCGGCGGGAAGCTGTTCGCCGCCTTCTTCGCGCTGTACGCCGGCCTGGTGTTCCTCGTGCTGGCGGCGCTGTTGCTCACGCCGGTCTTTCACCGGGTGCTGCACCGCTTCCACTGGG
>DASWVQ010000026.1:0-6047 GCA_036401195.1 Gemmatimonadaceae bacterium | reverse complement strand
CTGGCCCTCGGCCCCCGACGCCGACGCCGCGCGCTACTGGGGCGCCCGGGCCCGCGCGCAGGGGGGCGACCCCGTCGCGGCGGAGCAACGCTGGCGCGACCTGGTCGCCCGCTCCCCCCTCTCGTACTACGCGATGCTGGCGGCGCGGCGCCTCGACACGGCGGCGTGGTCCCCCCGCGTCGTGCGCGACACGGTGACGATCCCCGCCGCGGTGGGCGAGGCGGTCGCCCGCATGGAAGCGCTCGACCTGCTGGGGATGGACACCGAGTCGCGCTTCGAGCTCGACGCGCTCGTCGCGGGGGCCGGGCGCGATTCCCTGCGCCTGCTCGCGGTGGCCACCGCCCTGCGCGACGCCGGCTATCCCTCGCGCGCCACCACCCTCGCCTTCCGCGCCATCGGCGAAGGGGTGCGCGACCAGCGCGCCTATCGCCTCGCCTACCCGGTGCTGCATCGGGAGGCGCTGGAGGAGGCGGCGCGCCGCAACCGGCTCGACCCGGCGCTGGTGGCCGCGCTCATCCGGCAGGAGAGCAGCTTCAACCCGCGCGCCCGCTCCCCCGTGGGCGCCCGCGGGCTGATGCAGCTCATGCCCGACGTGGGCCGCGACATCGCCCGCGCGCGCGGCTACCCGCTCTGGGACCCCGCGCTCCTGTACGAGCCCGACGTGAGCCTCGAGCTGGGCACCTCGCACCTCGCCGCCGGACTGCGCGAATGGCCGAGCCTCGTGCGCGCCCTCGCCGCCTACAACGCCGGCGGGAGTCGCGTCCGTCGCTGGGCGAAGAAGGCCGGCGCGGCCGATCCCGAGATCTTCGCCGAGCGGATCCCCTTCGACGAGACGCGCGACTACGTGCGCATCGTGCAGCGGAACGTGGAGATCTATCGCGCGTTGTACGGCTGGAAGGCTGGGAGCTGAAGGCTGAAGGCTGAACCGCTGGGAGCTTGGGTTCCCTGCGCCACGAGCGAACCCAAGCTCCCAGCGATTCAGCCTTCAGCCCTCAGCTCCCAGCTGGTTGGTGAACGGCCGCGGAGCGCTCCGTTGGAGCGCCCCGCGCTCGTTCACCAACCAGGGACCATCTGGATGCCCCACACCCAGTTCTTCGCCGGCCGCTGGAAGGGGTGCGCGAAGTAGGTCTCCAGGATCATGTACCCGAGCACGTTCACCCGGATCGACACCCCCGTGGAGAACACCGGCACCCGCTCCACGCAGTTGATGAACTGCGTCGTCTGCCGGCTGCAGTTCGCGAGCTGGGTCCCCCCGTCGCGCGTCCACTTCAGCTTCGGCGACTGGTCGCTCGTCCACATCACCCCGCCGTCGAAGAAGGGGCTCACCTCGATCGGCAGGAAGGGGATGTTCAGCAGCCCGAATTCCCGCGTCCCCACCAGCGGGATGCGGAACTCCGTGTTGAACACCGCGAAGCGGCTCCCCACCAGCCGGTCGAACACCGGGCAGGAGTTCGAGCTCGCGCCCCCGGTGCACTCCGACACGTCGAAGGAGCCGTACCCGTAGCCGCGGATCAGCGGCTCCTCCCCCAGGTACAGCGGCGAGAGGCGGGTGTAGTCCTCCGCGTCCTTCCCGTAGCGTCCATAGTGCATGCCGCGGAAGGCCAGCGAGAAGGGGCGCATGAAGAAGTACTTGCGGTAGTCCGCGAGCGCCGAGGTGAACTGGAGCGTGCCGAAGGTGGGCGACACCTCGTAGCGGTAGCGCTGCCCCTGCACCGGCCCGGTGAACGCCGAGAAGGAGTTGTCGCCCACCAGCGCGAGCTGCGCCTGCGCGTAGTACACCGCCGGGTAGTGCGTGGTGTCGTCCTCGATGCGACGGTCCACGATGTTCCCCGCCGGGTCCACGATGATCCGGTCCACCTGGCTGCTGAAGCCGATGCGCGAGGCGGAGAGCTGCCCCTCGACCCGGCGCGTGGTCGAGAAGGGATACTGCGCGATCCCCGACGCCGACGAGTAGAAGATGCGCTGGAGGTACTGGTCGTACTCCACGAAGCCGTTGCCGGCGTCGCGGAAGCCGGTGTAGCCGGTGAGGTAGGGGATGTGCGAGAGCTCCGCCCCCCAGTTCATCCGCTTCCGCTGGTTCAGGTAGAACACCTGCCCGCCGATGTCCTGCACCGTCCCCTGCGCCTGGATCGCGGTGCCGATCATCTGGTCGCCCAGCTGGTCGCCGAAGTACGCCGACACGCCGCCGGCCACGCCGGTGCCGAAGGGCCCCGAGGCCACGCCGAGGCTCGGCTGCCCGATCGCGTCGAGGGCGAAGCTCGGCTTGTACGGGCGGATCTCGAAGGCGCCCGTCGGGGGGAGGCCCGTGAAGGGGTCGTGCAGGTATGCGGTGATCGGCGACCCGGCCGGCGGGTCACCCGGCGGCAGCACCGCCGCGGTGATCGACGCGGGCCCCGGCGTCACCGGCGTGCCCACGAGCTGGTTCGGGTCGAGCACGAACACCGGGTAGCCCTGGTCGTCGAACACGGAGAAGTAGAGCCGCCCCGTGGCGCGGGCCACCGAGATCGCCGGCGAGAGCGACGTGATCCCGCTCACCCCCGTGGCGAGGCGCGTGATGCGCGCCACCGCGCCGCTCTGGATCCCCACCCGGTAGATGTCCGGGAAGCCGTCCCAGTCGGAGATGAAGAACAGGTCGCGCCCGTCCGGCGAGAACTGCGGGTTGATGTGCTTCGAGTTCGGGAACACCGGCAGCGACCGCACCCGCCCCGACGCCACGTCGATCAGCGCGAGCTGCATCGGCGAGTAGGTGAGGGCGCGGAAGTCCGTCCCCTCGCCGCGGTCGCTCGAGAAGGCGAGCGTGGTGCCGTCGGGCGACCAGGTGGGCTGGATGTCGGCGAAGCGGTCGTTGGTGAGCGCCCGCACCGTGCCCGAGGCCACGTCCAGCACGAACAGGTCGCTCACCCCGCCGTGCATCCCCGAGAAGGCGAGGGTGCGCCCGTCGGGGGACCAGGCGAGGTTGAGCACCGCCCCGACCCCGGGGATCTTGATCTGCCGCTCCACGTCGCCGCTGCGGACGTTGTAGATCGCGATCTCGTTGTTCCCCTCGGCGAACACGATGTAGGCGAAGCGCTGCGCGTCGGGCGACCAGGTCCCCGACGACTGGATGAAGGAGATCGCGTCGATGTGCGCGCCCGAGGTGGCCGCGCCCAGCTTCTTGATCACCTTCCCGGTGGAAGCGTCGGCCACGTACACGTCGATGTCGAACAGCCCGCGGCGCGAGTAGAAGGCGAGGAAGCGGCCGTCCGGGCTGACCGTGGGGGCGAGGTTGTAGTCCCCGGTCTTGGCGCTGATCGGCAGGAGCAGCGCCCCCGACTCCTTCGGCTTCGTGCGCCCCTCGAGCAGGGGGAGGTACTGCGCCTTCGTCGAGGCGATCCAGTCCCTGGAGAGCGAGTCGCTCGACACGCCGAGCACCCGCACCAGCGCCTGGTCCCATCCCAGCCGCAGCGAGCTGCGGTACACGTCGATCACCGCGCGATCGCCCCAGCGGCCGCCCACGTACGCCCAGAGCGCCTGCCCGTAGCGGTACGGGAAGAAGCGCGGGTCGGTGTTGAGCTGCTTGATCGTGGGGAGCCGGTCGCGGAGCGCCGCGTCGCGCAGCCACATCGCCGTGAGCGCGTCCACCCGGCCGAGCGAGAGGTATTCCGCCATCCCCTCGATCAGCCAGAGGGGGAGGGCGCTGAGCCGGTTGAGCCCCCCCGGCCCCTGCTCCGCCACGTTGTACTGGAACACGTGCACCAGCTCGTGGCCGAGCACGTGGTCGTCGTCGCGGTAGCTGCCGGTGTGCGGCATCACCACGCGGGTGCGGAGCCCCTCGGTGACGCCCCCCGTCCCCTCGCTCAGCTCCCCCCCCACCACGTTCGTCTGCTGGAAGTCCGCGTGGTCGGCGTACATCACCACCGACTTCCGGTCGAACGAATGGCGGAAGAGGTCCGAGAGCCGGCTGTACCAGCGCTGCCCCGAGCGCGCCATGTCCGCCGTGGAGAGCGACTCGGCGGGGTAGAAGTACATGTCCAGGTTGTCCGTGCGCATGATGCGCCAGTCGAAGGTCTCGTACTGGACCTTGTTCCGGCCGAAGTACTGCGCCTGGGCCGCCGAGGGGACGAGGGCGGCTGCCGCCACGACCAGCGTGGCGAGCAGCGGGGTGACGCGAAGGACTCGATTCATGATGGGGCCCCGCGGTACGTGCCGCGATGTGAGGAAGTGCCGCTCCATCGAAGCGACGCATTCCAGCCGGGTGTTATTCCCACCCGGCGGCAAGGGATATGCCGTCGCCCTAACGCCAGTTGTCGCCTGCCTTTCGCCGGTCCGCCGCGTCCCGATCGGCCCCGGCGCCTGCCTACGTCGGACTCTCCTGCGAAGCTATCCCGCGGGCCGGCGTCCCGCCCGTCCAGTGGGACCCCGTGGTCGCCAGGGCGGCGATGTCCAGCGCCTCCTCCAGGCTGCCCACCACCCGGTCCTCCCCGATTTCCTCCAGCAGCCCGGCGCGCCGGAGGGCCGCGAGCGGCTGCGACCGCAGGTCGGCGAGCAGGAGGAGGATCCCTTCCCGCGACGCCCGCTTCCAGGCTTCCCGCAACCGCTGCAACCCCGTGGAGTCGATCGCGGGCACTTCCCGCATCCAGAGGATCAGCGCCTTGGGACGCCCCTTCGTCTGCCCCAGCGCCTCGCGGAAGCTCTCCGAGGCGCCGAAGAAGAAGGGGCCCTGGATCTCGTACACCGTCACCCCCGCCGGGATCTCCAGGGCGTCGAGCTCCATCGGGGGGTCCTCCATCACGTCCCGGAACTCGCGGGTGATGGCCACCACGTTCGTCTCCTCCGCCATCCGCCGCATGAAGAGGAAGGCGGCGAGGACGATCCCCACCTGGATCGCGACGGTGAGGTCCACCAGCACGGTGAGGGCGAAGGTCACCAGCAGTACCGCCACGTCGCTCTTCGGGGCGCGCAGCTCCGAGCGGAAGGTGCGCCACTCGCTCATGTGGTAGGCCACGATGGTGAGGATCCCCGCCAGCGTGGCCAGGGGGATCAGCCCCGCCCACTTCCCGAAGAACAGGGTGATGAGGAGCAGGGTCACCGCGTGCACGATCCCGGCGACGGGGGTGCGCCCGCCGTTGTTCACGTTGGTCGCCGTGCGGGCGATCGCCCCGGTGGCGGGGATCCCGCCGAACATCGGCGAGACGACGTTCGCCACCCCCTGCGCCACCAGCTCCATGTTGGAGCGGTGCCGCCCGCCGATCATGCCATCGGCCACCACGGCGGAGAGGAGCGACTCCACCGCCGCGAGCAGGGCGATGGTGATCGCCGGCGACACCAGCGCCCGCACCGTCGCCAGCGTCACGTGCGGGAACTGCGGCGCGGGGAGCGACGCGTCGATCGCCCCGAAGCGCGAGCCGATCGTCTCCACCGGCCATCCGGCGAGCTGCACCAGCACCGTGGTGGCGACCAGCGCCACGAAGGGGGCGGGGAGGCGGCGGCTGACCTTCGGCCACCCGACCAGGATCAGCAGGGTGATCGCCGCGACCCCGATGGCGTACGGGTTCACGTCGCCCATGTGGGAGAAGAAGGCTTCCCACTTCTCCACGAATTCCGCCGGGACGGCGCCCATCCGGAGCCCGAGCAGGTCCTTCACCTGCGAGCTGAAGATGATCACCGCGATCCCGCTCGTGAAGCCGATGGTGACGCTGTAGGGGATGAACTTGATCGCGCCGCCGAGCTTCGAGAGCCCGAGGGCGATGAGGAAGATCCCCGCCATGATGGTCGCGATCGTGAGGCCATCCACGCCGTACGTCTGGACGATGCCGTAGACGATCACGACGAACGCGCCCGTCGGTCCCCCGATCTGGACGCGGGAGCCGCCGAGCGCGCTGATGAGGAAGCCGGCGACGATCGCCGTGTACAGGCCGGCCTGGGGGGTGACGCCGCTGGCGATGGCGAAGGCGATGGCCAGCGGGAGGGCGACGATGCCGACGACCACGCCGGCGCTGATGTCGCGCGTGAGCTGCTGGCGCGAGTACCCGGCGCGCAGCGTGGTGACCAGTTTTGGGACCAGCATG
>DASWVQ010000025.1:0-2102 GCA_036401195.1 Gemmatimonadaceae bacterium | reverse complement strand
GCGCGCCATGGGCGCCTGGGACGCCCACCCATCGCGTCAGATCAAGCCGGGCAACCCGTAACGCGAAACCCCAAGAAACCACGCCGTTGAGTGACGTGATGCAACGGCTGTCATTTTGGCCGTCTATCCATCCGTGGAAAGAGCTTTTTCTACAGCCTCAACGCTGGAATTAAGCGGCGGCGAAGCCGTCCGCTTGGATGACTGGTTAGCCGCCATGCCGAGAAGCAAGCTCTTCTTTTTGCAGCTTGCCGGCAAGGTTGTATGCCTTGCTGAGCATGGACCTAAGCTCGCTATTGGCTCGGTCTACTTCGTTGGAGCCAACTTGATGGCCATTGATTGGAGAAATGATTAGATCGTTGATGCTGCCCATGCCACCAAATGCATTCAAGAAGTGCTCCACACCACCAAAATCGCTTGCTCGTATGAGCGCCGCGTCCTTCGCTAGCCACGAACCCCAGTGATTCTCGTTGCAGGAACGCAAAAGGAACGCAGCGGATTCAATACAGGCAGCGAGCTCTTCGACTTCAGGATGAGGGACGTTTGGCATAAATTTGGGAGAGGCTAACGCCTGAGTTAAGCGGCGCCGGTACGGCGTCCGCTTGGACGAACTGTTATGCCGGCACCGACACAAAACGCTGCCGCCGATACGAAACCATACACTGCTCCTGGCATGAGGGACTTCAACGCTGCTTGCCGCGCGACCCAGAGAGCAAAAGCCTTGTCGTTCATCTGAGGATAGTACGTGCTATCTAGCGTATAAAGGCCGAGCGCCAATGCGCCTAGTGCCGTGCCGAGTAGGCACATGTAGATCGCATTTAGTCTGCCAAAGCGACGAAACAACAACGCCAGCGGCATCGCAACCAGACACGTTGTGGGGGCCGTAATTAGAACGCCCACAAAGAAGATCAGTATGGGCGGAGTCATGATGCTCATTGACGAGAACGCCATGAGTAGCGCCATCAGTGCAGGTACAGTAAAGCTGGATGCTAAAGCTCCTACGACGAGAGGGCGGGAGTGTTGGCTCATATGAGGCATAACGCTGGAGTTAAGCGGCGGCGAAGCCGTCCGCCTTGAACGACCTGTTAGGCGCGATGTTCGATCTTGGCACGAAACACCAATGTGACAAGTTGGATGCCGAGAAGTACTCCGACAGCCATGGCAACAGGCACCAAGGCCTCGACATAGAACGGAACCTGCGAGATGGCTAGACGAGCCAAAACCACCAAGCCTGACGCCAAGCACACGTAGGCGCCTAGGTGGAAGAATTGAAGAGGTTGATGAAAATTGAACGGGTTGAGTTGCCATGACGGGCGGAGCCACTCTTTTGCGGAGTGCGGATTGAACACTTGAAGCCCGAGGACAAAGACCATGCCAACGATACAGAATAGGAAGATTGCCAGTAACGAACCCCAGTCGATTGGGGGCAACGCTTGAGGGCGAAGTGGTGTGAACAGTGCACCAACCGCTGATGCGACAATGATTACCCACCTCACGATTACCCATGTGCGCATGTTTTTGATGCCTAACGCTTGAGTTGAGCGGCGGCGGAGCCGTCCGCCTCGAACGAGTGGTTAGGCCGACCTACGAGCCCGACTGCCCTATAAGCTGCAGGATGAGTTGCGGTTGGTAAACGGCCCACCAACCGAACGCACCTACCGCAACGCTGCCAACGGAACCGAGCAAAGCAGCCACGACTCCACGCTGCCACCGCCCGCGCCAAAACAACCAGACGCCTGCAACCAGAACCGGCAACACCAAAGATAGATAGTAGAACGAGAACACAAACTTGGTTTGAGGTGGCAGCTGGCCGGAGACAGGCCCGTAGATGGCGATACAACCTGGCACCAAGACGAACGCAAGAAAGACGACAACGGCTGTGGGCAGAAGGCCAGCCAAAAGCAAAGCGATGTCCTTGACGCGAGAATTCATAAGGCCTAACGCTGGAATTGAGCGGCGGCGAAGCCGGAGAGTTCCTACGCAAAAGTGGACACTCTTTGGTTAGGCAGCCAAGGCTTCGAACTCGATGGGAGAGCGATAGCCAAGTGCCGAGTGTAAGCGCTTGCTGTTGTAGAAATCGATGTAGCTGCGCACGGCAGCTCGGA
>DASWVQ010000024.1:0-2185 GCA_036401195.1 Gemmatimonadaceae bacterium | reverse complement strand
CCTCACGGTGATCGCGCTGCGGCATGGCGTGCGCGGCGCGGCCATCACCATGGCGCTGTTCGGCCTCGCCTTCGTCTCCCTCACGGCGACCTACACCAACGGCGCGACGCCGGAGGCGGTGCGGCCGATCCAGCTCCTGCTGCTCACGCTGGGGACCACGGGACTGTTCCTGGGGGCGGCGCGCACCGCGGGGCTCGAGACCGATGCGCGCTACTGGCACCTGCTGGCGACGGCGCACGAGGGGATCTGGCGGCTCGACCCCGACGGGAAGACGCTGTACGCCAACGCCCGGATGGCGGAGATGCTCGGCGTCACCCCCGCCGGGATGCTCGGTCGCCCCGCGCGCGACTTCATCGCGCCGGAGGACCTCGAGTCCTGGCTCGGGCACCGCGCCGACCGCGCCGCCGGCTACACGAGCACGTACGAGGTGCGGCTGCTGCGCCGCGACGGCACGCGCGTGCCGGCGATGGTGACGGGGAGCCCGGTCCGCAGCCGGTCCACGGGCGCGGTGATCGGGTCGGTGGCGGTGGTGGCGGACGTGTCGCCGCTGGTGGAGGCGGAGCGGCAGCGCGACCAGGCCGAGTCGCGCGAGCAGCAGGGGCAGCGGCTGCTCGACGCCGCGTTCCGCACGAGCAGCGACGCGCTCATCCTCCTCCGCGTGCGCGACGGGCTGGTGCTCGACGTGAACGAGAGCTGGTGCGTGACCGCGGGACTCCCGCGGGAGCAGGTGGTGGGGCGGCGGATCGACGAGGCGGGGGTGCACGACGACGTGTCGGGCGCCATCGCGGCGATCGAGCGGGTGCTGGATGGCGGCGAGGGACCGGCGGAGATGGAGTTCGACTTCAACCGCCACCTGCCGGGCGGGGGCACCGAGCGTCGGCACGCGCGCATCAGCGCCTCGCGCGTGGCGCTCGAGGGGGAGCGCTACATGCTCGTCGCCGGGCGCGACGTGACCGACCTGGTGCAGGCGGAGCAGCGGCGGGCGCAGATCCACCGGCTGGAGGAGCTGGGGCGGCTCGCGGGGGGCGTGGCGCACGACTTCAACAACCTGCTCACGATCGTGCAGTCGTATGCGCAGCTCGTCCGCTCCGCGGTGGCGGCGGGGGAGCGCGTGGACGAGGAGGACGTGCGGGAGATCGAGCGCGCGGCGGCGCGCGGGAGCGCGCTCACCCGGCGCCTGCTCGCCTTCAGCCGGAACCAGCCGGCGGACCCGCAGCCGCTCGACGTGAACGCGGCGATCCGGGCGGCGGAGGGGATGCTCCGCCCGGTGCTCGGCGCCACGGCGCGGGTGGAGTACCAGCTCGCCCCCACGCTCCCGCCGGTGCTCCTCGACAGCAACCAGTTCGACCAGGTGCTGCTGAACCTCGTGATGAACGCGCGCGATGCGCTGCCCGACCGGGGGACGATCACGATCGCCACGCACGTGGAACGGCTCCCGGCGGAGGAGCTCCGGGAGTTGCCGGGCGGGGACGCGGAGGGTCCCCGCGACGAGGTGGTCGTGCTGGAGGTGAGCGATACCGGCACCGGGATGAGCGACGACACCCTCGCGCGGATCTTCGAGCCCTTCTACACCACGAAGGCGGCGGGGCAGGGGACGGGGCTCGGGCTGCCGGTGGTGTTCGGGATCGTGCGGCAGGCGGGGGGCTCGGTGCGCGTGCGCAGCGCGCCGGGGAAGGGATCGTGCTTCACCGTGCGGCTCCCGGTGGCACCCGCGCCGGATGGCGCGGGGGACGCGACCTCCGCCCCCGCCGCGCGCAGCGTGGTGCCGGGCGACGGCGCCGCCAGCGGGGAGATCCTCCTCGTGGAGGACGACGACGAGGTGCGCCGCATCGCCGCGCGCGTGCTGCGGCGCGCGGGGTACGTCGTGCGCGAGGCGGCGAACGGGCTGGAGGCGCTGGTGCGGCTCGACGAGATGGAGCGTGAGGGCGCCGCCCCGGCGCTGGTGCTCTCCGACGTGATGATGCCGGGGATGGACGGGAGCGAGCTGGCCACGCGGCTGGAGGGGCGCAGTCCCTCGCTGCCGGTGCTGCTCATGTCGGGGCACGTGGGCCCCACGGTGAGCATGCGCCGCGGGCGCAACGTGCGCGGCCCCATCCTCGCGAAGCCCTTCGCCACCGCCGACCTCCTCACCGCCGTGGGCGAGGCGATCGCGGGGCGGTGATCGTTCCCTCGTCATGCCGAGGGA
>DASWVQ010000023.1:0-7042 GCA_036401195.1 Gemmatimonadaceae bacterium | reverse complement strand
GCCTGGGCGACCACGGCGCCGCCCCGCAGGAAGCGCTGCTCCACGTAGAAGGAGCGTTCGTCCCATCCCACGATGCGGGTGTCGATCACGAACCGCTCGAAGGGATTGAGCGATGCCAGGTACTGGATCGTGAGCCCGGCCACCACCGGGTACCACCCGCGCGAACGCAGCTCCCCGAACAAGCCGCTGCGGAGCATCAGGTCCACGCGACCGAGGTCCATCAGCGAGAGATAGACCCCGTTGTTCACGTGGAGGAGCACGTCGCAGTCGGTGGGGAGGACGCGGAAGCGGGTCCGGGCGGGGCCCAGCAGGTCGACACGGGGGCGGAACCTCGCGGTGAGCGCGATCCAGGCGAGGCGGAAGACCAGGTTCACCGGGGGAAAGCTCCGGGGGTGGGAGTGAGCGACCCCGGGAAAGGTGACGGCGCGCCCCGCGGCGGACCAGACCTGGGGTCGCCCGCCTCCGCGATGGTCGAGCGGACGCCCGAAATGAAGAACGCCGCCGTGCGTCGTGCACGGCGGCGTTCACGCATGGGGCCCCTCAGGCCGTGAGGTGCAGCTCCGCGTTCATCGCCAGCTCCAGGTCCACGACCAGGCCTTCGGCAAGCGATCCGCTCCCCTGGCGCACGGCGGCGAGGACGCGGGCCATCAGGCGCCGCTGCTCGGCCACGAGCGCGAGGAGCTCGCGGGTATTGGCGCCCGAGGTGAGCTCGGAGAACAGGGCATCCACGGGGAAGGGATCGGCGTCTTCTCCCCCCGGCTGGCAAACGGGAGTAGTGCGCAATTCGGATCCAGGTGGTACAATAGCGGCGACAGCGCCGGAGACGACGGGCATTGCGGAAGGAGATGCGTCGAACGCGACAAGGGTGGACAGGGTGCGACGAAGTTCCTCGTCGCGCGTCGTCATGGAGATATGCTGGAGTCGCCGGGCGGCGGCGACGGCGGGTTCAAAGCCCATCGTGTCGGAGCGGCTCCCCGGCGCCGGGGGGCCAGGACCCACCGGCGTCGGACGGTGAAGCAGCGGCGGACCTCATCACGTGAGGGCGACCGGGATGCGTGGGAAGGGCAATGATCGCGGGGCCGGGATGACCGGCGCGGGGGGAGGCGGCATGGCCGACCCGGCGCGCGCGCCGGTCGTCCTGGACGACGAGCGGCGACGACGAGCGACCGAGGCGGCGCACCGCGCCTGGGAGCACGTGATCTCCCCCCGGCAGCTCGGGGCGACGGGGCGCCTGCTGACCAAGGGCGAGACGGCGGACGTGGAGCTGCTCACCGCCGCCCTCGAGCATGAAGCGATCGAACGCCTCGAGGCAGCGCGCCGTCCAGGGGGCGACGCCGCCAGGAAACGGGATGACCTTCGCGTCGCCGCGCAGCGGGTCTTCGAGCTGCTGCGGGTGCTGCCGCTCCCCACGGAGGGAGACGCGGAGCTGGAATTCCACGTGCTGCGCGTGGTGTCCCTGGCGCTCGTCGCGGAGCTCCACGGGGAGCTCGCGCTCTGGCTGCGCCACGCCGAGGCGTCGGCGCGGATCGCCGCCCTCGACGCGAGGCGCTGGGACGCCGAGCTGCGGCGCGAGACGACGCTTGCCTGGCTGGAGCTCCTCGACCCGCATGGCGCGGACGGCCTGGAGCACGCCTTCGAGCGCATCGGGCGACTGCGGGAGGCGCGGCTCGCGCGAGAGCCGGAGCTCCTGAGCGGCCTCGCCCTGGCCGACGCGCAGCAGATGCGCCTGGAGCTGGCCGGCCTCTACGGACTCGCCGGGGCGGCGGCCACGCTGGTGGCGCACCTGCGCCGGGCCCCGCGCGCCGAGACGCTGCGGGAGCTGGAACGCCACTTCGAGACGGTGCGCGGCGTCAGCTTCGGCCGCGGAGCGCTGGATCCCGCCCTCCCATGGCTGGAGGAGGCGGCGATCGTCATCGCGCGGCGGCATGGGAGCCAACTGCCGTTGCCTGGCCTGATGGCCTGAGGCGGCGCCCTCACGCACCAGATTCGGCGAGAGGAGCGGGAGCGAGCTCGCAGAGCGAGCGACTTCCAATGTGACCGTCTGTTCTCGCGCAGCAAGAACAGACGAGTCTGCTAAAGGCGCGGCGGAAGCGCCCGAGGGGCGGTGCCAGGTCGGCGGCACCGCAGTGGGGTCGGAGTGCATCGCGTTCGCCTATGCACGCCGCTGGGTGCTGGGAACGCGCACGACCGAACATCGGGTTCCGTCGTGTCCCGCGCCGAGAGTCCCCACCAGCATGGTCCGCGTGGGGCCATGCGCCGGCACCGCGCGCTGCTCGCCGGTGCTGCGCCGCCAGCTCGCCGGGAGGAGATGCGGCACTCCCTCGTCGGCGACGCCCAGCCGGTACCAGCGATCGGGTTCCCCGGCGCTGCCGGCGTGGCGGGCATAATAGACGTCGTCCCGGCCCCAGAACGCGGCCCAACCGGTGGTCTCCGGCCGCGGCACCGGCACCAGCGCGGTCATCGGCGCGGGCTCCAGGTCGCAGGTGGGCGCCGAGCATGGGATCAGCGCCATGACCCCCTGGGGAGGGGCCGGGAAGACCACGGAGTGACGTTCTGGAAGGGGCACGGGAGTGGTCGGCGAACGCGGGAGGGAGGGCGTTGCTGCGGAGGGGCAGTCTAGGATCGGCCGGGGGGGCACGCAAGGGACAGATTTTCCGTAAGTTGTTGTCCTACTTGTGGATAAGACGCGGCCCGCAGTGTGGATAACCGGGCATCTCGGCCTCGTGGCGGAGGTTCCGATGTGGAGAACCGATGCTGGCGCCAGTGTCGCGGAGTGATCCGGTCAGCCGGGGAACAGTGATCCACACTGTCCACAATGGGGTCCCGTGGAAAAGGTCGTGGAAAAGCTGGTGGCGCGTGGCGTGCCCTACAGCCGGCCATGGCTCCTATCTGGAAGGGCGCGATCTCCTTCGGACTCGTCACCATCCCGGTGCATCTCGAGTCGGCGGTGCGCGATGGCGGCGGGATCAGCTTCCGCCAGCTGCACAAGGACGACCTCTCCCCCATCGAGTACAAGCGCTTCTGCAAGGAAGAGGGGGAGCCGGTCGACTGGAACGACATCGTGAAGGGGTACGAGTACGCCCCCGACAAGTACGTCGTGATCGACAAGGACGACCTCGAGGCGGCGACGCCGCCGAAGTCGAAGAGCATCGACATCCTGGACTTCGTCGCGGAGACGGAGATCGATCCGCGCTACTTCGAGAAGCCGTACTACCTGCTGCCCGAGGCGCAGGGGACGAAGGCGTACGCGCTGCTGCGCGAGGCGATCCGCGAGACGGGGATGGTCGGGATCGGCAAGCTGACGATGCGGGGCAAGCAGTACCTGGTGGCGATCCACGTGCAGGACGAGGCGCTGGTGCTGGAGACGATGCGCTTCGCCGACGAGCTGGTGGAGACGGGGGACTACAAGTTCCCGGAGCAGGAGGGGCTGCGCCCGCAGGAGCTGACGATGGCGCGGCAGCTGATCGAGAACCTCGCCGAGCCCTTCGATCCGTCGAAGTATCACGACGAGTATCGCGAGCGCATCGAGGAGATCATCGAGGCGAAGCTGAAGGGGCGGAAGATCAAGGTGCAGGAGGAGAAGGAGCCCGAGGGCACCAAGGTCGTGGACCTCGTGGCGCGCCTGGAGCAGTCGCTCGCGATGGGAAAGCGGGCGCGGAACGGGGGGAGTTCCACCGCGCGCCGGCACGTCGCGTCCGCGAAGGGCGAGGGGAAGGCGACGCGTGCGCGCGGTGCGCGGAGCGGGGCGAAGAAGACCGCGAAGAAGGCGGCGAAGCGGAAGAGCGCGTGATCCGCGACGACCTGGACCTCGTGGCGACGCTCCTCCAGGCGATGGCCTGGCGCGACGCGTCGCGCATCCGCGCGCTCGTGGAGTCCCCCGCGGGGGCCCGGTTGCCCCGGGAGGTGCGGGAGGAGGCGCTGACGCTCGCCTCCGCGGCGCCGGCGAGCCTGCGGGCGCCGATGCAGACGCTGCTCTACGAGCGGCGGCTGTTCGAGCTGCTGCGCGAGGAAGAGGCGCGGCTGAAGCGGGCGGGGTGACCCCGCCGTCATCCTGAGGCGCACGCCGAAGGACCTGGCCAGGGAGCGCCGGTGCGCGAGGTGGGCTCGCCCAGCCATCGCAGCACGTACGGTCTACAGCCGGAAACGCAAAGGTCGCGAAGGGGCGAAGGTCGCAACGGGCCATGGTGCCCTTGCGACCTTCGCTCCCTGGCGACCTTCGCGTTGATGCGTTTGCCGTTCGGGGGGGGCCATGGTGCACCGACCCGTTGTGCGGCGGCTCTGCCTCGCCGCGCCAGGGCCAGGTCCTTCGCTTCGCTCAGGATGACGTCAACGGCGCTTCCTGGCCGCCGCCTTCTTCGCGGGCGCGACCTTCCTGGTCGGCGACTTCTTCGCGGGGGATCTCTTCGCGGGTGACTTCTTCGCCGGCGACTTCTTCGCGGGCGCCGCGGCGCGGGGGAGGACCTGGTCCAGGGTGCACTGGCGCGGCGCCTTCTCGGGGCGCCAGCGGAGCAGCTTCGTCCCGTGCCGGAATCGGCCGCCGGTGAAGTGGTCGTACTTCACCTCCACCACGAGCTTCGGCATCAGCGGCTCCCATTCCGCCGATCGCTCCGTGCTCCACCGACTCGGCCCGCCCGGCGCCTGCCCGGTGAATCCCGTGCCCCCGCGCAGCGGGAGCACCTTCGCCTCGATCGCGGCGAGGTCCTTCGCCGGGAAGCTCGCCGCGAAGCCCACGTGATGGAGCTTCCCCTCGTCGTCGTACAGGCCGAGCAGGAGGGAGCCGAGCTTCCTTCCCTTCGACGCCCAGCGGAATCCGCCCACGACGCAGTCCGCGGTGCGGATGCGCTTCACCTTGCGCATGGCCCGCTCGCCGCGGCGATACGGCTCGTCGAGGCGCTTGGCGACGACGCCGTCGGTCCCCTCGTGCCCCTCGAGCCAGCGGCGGGCGCGCGCGAGCGACGTCGTCGCGGGGGAGAGCTCGATCGACGCCTGGCCCCGGCGCAGCGCCGCCGAGGCGAACCGCTCGAGCCGCTCGCGGCGCTCGGCGAGGGGCCTCGCGGTGAGGTCGGTGCCCTTCGCGTCGGCGAGGATGTCGAAGAGCACGAGCGTCGCCGGGGTCTCCTCCGCCAGGCGCTTCACGCGGCTCGCCGCGGGGTGGATGCGCTGGAGCAGCGCGTCGAAGGAGGGTTCACCCGCCAGCCGCACCACCAGCTCCCCGTCGATCACGAAGCGCTTCGCGGGGAGGGCACGCACCGCCTCGACCACCTCGGGGAAGTAGCGCGCGAGGGGCTGGCCGCTCTTGGAGCGGAGCTCCACGTCGTCGCCCTCGCGGAAGACGAGGCAGCGGAAGCCGTCCCACTTGGGCTCGTACTGCCAGGCGTCGCCCTCGGGGAGGTGGTCGTCGGTCACCGCCTCCATGGGCGCGGTGGTGACGGGGAGGGGGAAGCTCACCATGACGCCCGGATCACCGAAGCAGCCGTCGGAGGTCGTTCTTCTTCTTCATCCCCTTCGCCCACAGGTCCCCCACGTCACGGATGCGCTGGGGGACGTTGCGGATGGTGAAGTCGGTGGGATGCACCTGGTCGAGCTCCTCCCAGGTGATCGGGGTGGACACCGACGCCTCCGGGCGCGCGCGCGCGGCGTAGACGCTGGCGACCGTCTTGCCGCGGATGTTCTGGAGGTAGTCCACGTACACGGCGGAGTTGGCGCGGGCGGCAACCTTGCGCGTGATCGTCGCCTGCTTCGGGTGCTCCTCCGCCACGCGGTGCGCGACCATCTGCGCCACGATGCGTGCGCCCTCGTTCGGCGTCCCCTCGCAGAGGGGGATGACGATGTGCACCCCGGTGGAGCCGGAGGTCTTCAGCACCGCGTGCAGCTTCATCGCCTCGAGCGCCTCGCGCACCCAGTGCGCCACGTCGACCACGCGCTGGAACTTCGCGGTGGGGCCGGGATCGAGGTCGATGATGGAGTAGTCGGCGTACTGCACCTCGGGCACGCGCGAGTGCCAGGGATCGGTGGAGATGGCGCCGAGCTGGATGGTGTAGAGGAGGGTCATCAGGTCCCCCCCGATCAGCCGGCGCTGCGGCTCGAGCCCCTCGTCCTCCACCACCTCGGTGCGCACTCCCCTGGGCGGGCTCGGGGGCGCCTTCTGCTGGTAGAAGGCCTCGCCCTTGATCCCGTTGGGAAAGCGGCGCAGGACGAGGGGGCGATCGCGCAGCGCGGGGAGGAGCACCGGGGCGACCGCGGCGTAATAGGCCATGAGGTCGCCCTTGGTCGCGCGCGCCTTCGGGAAGAACATCTTGTCGAGGTTCGACACGTTGAGGGTGAGCCCCGCGCCGAGGTCCAGCGCGCCGGAGCCCCCGTCGGCGCAGAGGTCGGCCACCTGGCGCACCACGTCGAGGGTCGCGGCGCCGCGCCGCGTCGCGCGCTTCGCGCCGGGCCGTCCCGCCTTGCGTGCGATCTTCCTGCGAACGGTCATCGGGTAGCCTTCCTGGTTCCGGTGCGTCCCCTGGCCCCGCGCGCCGTGCCCGTGGCCGGCGCGCGCTCCTTCGCGGCGCGCTTCCTGGCCGTGGGCGCCTTCGCCGCGGCCTTTTTCGCCGGGGCCTTCCTCGCCGCGGCCTTCTTCGTGGCGCGCTTCCCCGCGGGAGCGTCCTGCAGGATCTCCGGCTCGCGCACCACTTCGCGCGCGGCCTTGTCGTCGCGCACGCCGAGGAAGACCGGCTGGCGCAGCTTCCCGTCGCGAGTCCACTCGTTGAAGCGGACCTGCACCACGACCTTCGGCGAGACCCAGTGCGGCACCTCGTTGGTCTTCGGGGGCTGCACGAAGGGAGACGTCGCGCGCTCGAGGGGAAGCAGGGCGCGATGCATCGCCCGGAGTCCCGCGTGCGAGAAGCCGGTGCCCGTGTGCCCCGCGTAGATGAACCGTCCCTCCGTGTCGTGATAGCCCAGGAGGAGGGCCCCGATGTACGGCCGGCTGTTGCGCGGCTCCGTCCACCCGCCCACCACGAACTCCTGCTCGTGCTCCAGCTTGAGCTTGAGCCAGTCC
>DASWVQ010000022.1:0-12130 GCA_036401195.1 Gemmatimonadaceae bacterium | reverse complement strand
CGTCGTCGCCGCGGCGCCGGCGCTGCGCCGGGGGCCGGCCGACGTCGCGCACCGCGCCGAGGTGAAGGGTGCCTCCTACGCCTTCCAGGGGGCGTCGCTCACCACCGCGGGGGGCGACGCCGTGGGCGGCTTCCTGGTGATCCGGGCCGAGGAGCCTGCGCCGGTGGGGTTCGCGGGGGTGCGGCGCTCGCTCCTGGTGGCGGGCGCGCTCGGTTTCCTGCTGGCGCTCGTCGTGGCGTGGAGCGCGGCGCGCCGGATCACCCGTCCCGCCCGCGCGCTCGCCGCGGCGGCGACGCGTGCGCTCGATGGGGAATACGCGCGCGCCGCGCGGGAGGCCTTCGCCGCCACCCAGGGCGCGCCGCGCGACGAGGTGGCGGCGCTCGGGCGGGCGCTCACGACCCTGCTCGATGAGCTTCGTGACAAGCAGGCGCTCGTCGCGACGCTGGCGCCGGCGTCGCCGGCCGGCGACGAGGCGCGAGTCGACGGGGCGCGCATCCCCGGGTTGTACGCGGAGCTTCCGCGCCGCGGGATCGGCGCGGTGAGCGGCCCGGGCACCATCGCCGCGCGGCGGGCCGGGCTCCCGCTGCCGACAGCGGCCGGGGGGATGACCGCCGGGAGCGTGGTGGCGGAACGGTATGCCCTGCAGCAGCAGGTGGGATCGGGGGGGATCGGCGTGGTGTACCGCGCGGTGGACCTCACGCTCAACGAGACGATCGCCCTCAAGGCCCTGCGGCCGGACCTGCTCGACGACGACCCGCGCCTGCGCGAAGGGCTCAAGCACGAGCTCCGGCTCACGCGTCGCGTGTCGCACCGGAACGTGGTGCGCACGCATGATTTCGGCAGCAGCGAGGGCGTTCCCTTCATCACGATGGAATACGTGGCGGGGGAGTCGCTCGGCGCGATCCTCCAGCGGCATGGCCCGCTGCCCCCGCCCGCCGTGGTCGCGATCGCGAAGCAGCTTTTCCGGGCGCTGGAAGCGGCCCACGAGCAGGGCGTGGTGCACGGCGACCTGAAGCCCGCGAACGTGCTGCTGGCCGGCGACGGGCTGCTCAAGGTGACCGACTTCGGGCTGGCGTCGCTGGTGCGGCGCCCGCGGACGACCTCGGAGCCTCCCGTCGCGCCGCCGCGGCTCGCCGGGGCGGTGGTGGGAACCCCCGAGTACATGGCGCCGGAGCTGTTGCTCGGTGCCCCCCCCGACGTGCGCACCGACCTGTATGCGGCGGGGGTGCTGCTGCATGAATGCCTCACCGGCACCACCCCCTTTCCGCAGGACACGCCGCGAGCCTTCCTCGCGCACAAGCTCGACGCGCCGGCGCCGGAGCTCCCCGATCGCCGCGTGCCGTGGGCACCGCCGCGGCTGCAGCAGCTGCTCGCGCAACTCACCGCGCGGGAGCCGGCGGCGCGCCCACCCTCGGCGGCCGCCGTCTCGGCGTCGCTCACGCAGCTCGACTGACGCTCACGGCCCGGTCAGCTGCCCGCGGATTTCGCCCGCGCCGAACTGCGCGGTGTGCACGTTCACGTAGGCGCGCCCATTCCTGAGCAGGGTGACCAGGGAATCGAAGGCGATGGGGGGATTGCCCCCCTGCCCCACGATGTCGGCCGCGGAGAAGCTGCCGCTGAAGGTGCCGCTCCCGGTGGTGACGGCGGAGGGATCGAAATTGACCATCACCGAGGCGTTGGTGCTCGCGTCGGCGGGCGCGTGGATGTGCGAGAGCCGCGGCGCGCCGGTGAGCCCGTTCACCGTGACGGTGTACGTCGCGCTGCTGCCCGTGACCACGACGCGCGCGGTCCCGGTGGCGGACGACGCCGCGGGATTGGGACGCTCGTTGGCGGCGCTCAGCGTCGCGGTGAACACGAGCGGCTGGGGCCCGGCCGGGGGAGGGGCCTCGTCGCCGCCATCGGAGCAGGCGGCGCCGAGCGTGAGGACGGCGAGCGAACAGCCGACGACGAGTTGCAGGCGGGAAGGCATGGGAACCTCGCGAGGTGGGGAATGGGTGACGCGTCGCGGGACGCACGACCCGCTGACGACACCCTGTGGCCTCCTATTCCCGGCGCGCTCGCGGGAATACTCCCGCCGGTCACCCGGTCCCGTGCGACATGACGAGACCCCTCCTTCCCATGCTGCCCGTGGCGGGCGACCCCGGCGCGGCGCGCGGCGGCGATGCGCTCACGCGGCGCGACTTCCTCGCGACCACCACCTATTCCATCCTCGCTGCCGCCCTGGCTTCCGCCTGTGGCGGGGGCGACGTCACGGGGCCCGGTGGGGGACAGCCCGCGCCCGCGGGAGTCACACTGCAGGGGAACGTGCTGCGCGTGCCGCTCAGCGCGGTGCCGGAGCTGGCGGGCAGCGGGGGCTATCGCGTGATCTCCACCGTGCAGGGGGCACCGGCCAACGTCATCATCATCAACGTGGCCGGGAGCTATCGCGCCTTCACCGCGGTGTGCACCCACGAAGGGTGCCTGGTGGACTCCTTCAACGGGTCGCGCATCCGGTGCGCCTGCCACGGATCGGAGTTCGACACGAGTGGCCGCAACGTGCTGGGGCCGGCGCCCCGGCCGCTCGCCGAGTACGGCACGAGCTTCGACGCGGCGCAGCAGGTGATCACCGTGCAGAAGTCATCCTGAGCGACGCGAAGGATCCGGCCACGGTGCACGGCGGCGAGATCCTTCGCGTCGCTCAGGATGACTTCAGGGTCAGGCGGCGAAGAAGTCGTTCGCCGCCCGCGTGATGCGCACCACGTCGGCGAGGGCATGCCGCGCCTCGCGCAGCTGCACCGTCACCGCCTCGGGCCCGGTGCCCCCTTCGGCCTCGCGCTGCGCGACCGAGTTCACCGGCGAGAGGGCCTCCTGCACGTCGTCGCCGAAGAGCGCGTGCGCCGATTTGAAGGTGGCGGCGGGGAGCGCCGTCAGCTCGCACCCTCGCTGCTCCGCCTCGCGCACGAGGGTGCCCACCGCCTTGTGCGCCTCGCGGAAGGTGGCTCCCTTGCGCACGAGATAGTCGGCGAGGTCGGTCGCCATCATCGTGCTGGCGAGTGCCGCGCGCATCCGCTCGGGCCGGAAGGTGATCTCCGCGATCGCCCCCGCCACCGCGGGGAGGACCAGCATGAGCAGGTCGAGGGAGTCGAAGAGGGCGCGCTTGTCGTCCTGCAGGTCCTTGTTGTACGAGGTGGGCAGCCCCTTGAGGGTGGCGAGGAGCGTGGTGAGGTTGCCCAGCGCGCGCCCCGCGGAGCCGCGCGCCAGCTCGAGCGCATCCGGGTTGCGCTTCTGCGGCATCATGCTGGAGCCGCTGGTGAAGCCCTCGCCGAACTGCACGAACCCGAACTCGCTGGACCCGTAGATGATGAGGTCCTCCGCGAGCCGGGAGAGGTGGGTGGCGATGAGGCTGGCGCTGAACAGCGCCTCGGCGACGAAGTCGCGATCGCTCACCGCGTCGATGGAGTTCGGCGAGATCGCGTCGAAGCCGAGCGTCCCCTGGAGGAGGGTGCGCGAGATGGGATAGGCGCATCCGGCGACGGCCCCGCTCCCGAGGGGGAGCACCGCGGCCGAGTGCACGGCCTGCTCCAGGCGCTTGCGATCGCGCTCGAGGGGCCAGAAGTGCGAGAGCATCCAGTGCGCGGCGCTCACCGGGATGGCGCGCTGGAGGTGCGTGTACGAGGGCATCAGGAGCTGCTGCGCGCCCTCGGCCTGCTGGACCAGCACCTCCTGGAGCTGCCGCACCCGCGCATCGAGCCGCCCGAGGGCGCTGATCGTCCAGAGGCGCGTGGCGGTGGCCACCTGGTCGTTGCGCGAGCGGCCGGTGTGCAGGCGCGACGCCACGTCGCCCACCTCCTCGTGGAGGAGGCGGTCGATCATCGTGTGCACGTCCTCGTCGCTCGCGATCGGCGCCTCGCCCTTTGCGAAGCGATCGGCGACGGCGTCGAGGCCGCGCTCGAGCGTCCTGGACTCCTCCACCGAGAGGACGCCGGCCCCCCACAGCGCCACCGCCCAGGCCTTCGACAGCTCGATGTCGAAGGGCCAGAGGCGGAAGTCCACGCCGATGGAGTTGTTGAGGGCGTCGAACTCCGCGGTCGGGCCCGCGCCGAAGCGCCCGCCCCAGAGGCGGTGCGACGGCTTCGACGCGGCCGGCGCGGCCGGCGCGCCCGGGGTGACGGCCGTGGCCATCAGACCGCGGCCAGCTTGCGGCCGTTCTTCTTGGCGGCGGCCAGCACGGCCGGCGCGGTGAGCTGCTCGAACTCGCCGGTCATCCCGGCGGCGGCGAAGTCCGCCGGCGCCGGGGCGCCGGTGGATGCCGCGAGCTCCTGGTCCTTCAGGGCCCGGACCCGCGCCGGGAGGGCGAAGAGGCGGATGAAGCCCGCCGCGTCGGCCTGCTCGTACACGTCGTCCTCCCCGAAGGTGACGAACCGCTCGTCGTAGAGGGCGTGGATCGACTCGCGCCCCACCACCTGCACCGAGCCCTTGAAGAGCCGGAGGGTGACGGTGCCGGTGACCCGCTCCTGCGTGACGTTCACGAAGGCGTCGTAGGCCTCGCGCTCGGTCGTCCACCAGCGGCCCTCGTACACGAGGTCCGCGTAGCGGGGGGCGATCGCGTCCTTGGCCGCCAGCGTGCGGCGGTCGAGCACGAGCTGCTCGAGCTCCGAGTGCGCGGTGTAGATGAGGGTGCCCCCCGGCGTCTCGTAGACGCCGCGCGACTTCATCCCCACCATCCGGTCCTCGACGAGGTCGACCCGGCCCACGCCGTGGCGCCCGCCGATGGCGTTGACCGCCTCGACCAGCTCCACGGGACCGAGCGCCTGCCCGTTCACCGCGACCGGGGTCCCCTTCACGAACTCGATGACGATGTCCTCGGGCGTGTCCGGCGCATCCACGGGATCGGTGGTGAGCTGGAACATGTCCTTCTTCGGCGCGTTGTTCGGGTTCTCGAGCTCCCCGCCCTCGTGGGAGAGGTGCCAGAGGTTCGCGTCGCGGGAGTAGATCTTCTCCTTCGTCGCGGTCACCGGGACGCCCTTGGCCTTCGCGTAGTCGATTGCGTCCTCGCGCGAGCGGATGTCCCACACGCGCCAGGGGGCGATCACGTCGAGGTCGGGGGCGAAGGAGGCGTAGGTGAGCTCGAAGCGCACCTGGTCGTTCCCCTTGCCGGTGCAGCCGTGCGCGAGCGCGTCGGCGCCCACCTGCCGCGCCACGTCCACCTGCGCGCGCGCGATCAGCGGGCGGGCGATGGAGGTGCCGAGGAGGTACTTCCGGTTGTAGATGGCGCCGGCGCGGACCATCGGGAAGATGAAGTCGCGCACGAACTCCTCGCGGAGGTCGTTGACGAAGCAGTCGTCGGCGCCGGAGGCGATCGCCTTCTCCTTCACCCCCTCCAGCTCGGCCTGGTCCTGCCCGACGTTCGCGGCCACGCAGACCACCTTGGCGCCCGGATACTGATCCTTGAGCCAGGGGACGATGATGGAGGTATCGAGACCGCCCGAGTAGGCGAGGACGATGGTGCGGGACATGGGCGGAGCTCCTGTTGGACGCAAGGTTATGCAGACTTCATGCATAATAATGCATCGCGCCTGCATGTCAATGCACGAGCGCGCGTGTTTATGCGCCAAGGGCCGGGATCGCTCCCGGCCCTCCGTCCCCGCCCCGTTTGCGCCTGACCGGCCCGCTAGCGCCCGCTGGCCGCGAGTCGCTGGATCCGCCCCTCCACTGCCTCGCGATCGGCCGACGACCGGCAGACGATGAGGATCGTGTTCTCCCCGCCGATCGTGCCGAGCACCTCCTCCCAGGCCTCCGCGTCGATCGCCTCGGCGATCGGCTGGGCCCCGCCGGGGAGAGTGTGCAGGACCGCCAGTTCGTTCACGCCGGCGATGCGGCCAAAGAACTGGGGGAGCATCACCTGGAGGTCGGGGCTCTCGTCCTCCGCGAGGGCCTGTGGGGCGACGTAGCGAAGCCCCTCCGGGGTGTTGACCCGCACGAGCCCCAGGTCGCGGAGGTCCCGGGACAGTGTCGCCTGCGTGACGTCACAGTCACGCCCCAGCAGCAGTTGCCGGAGCTCCTCCTGGGAGCTGACCACCTCCTGCTCCACCAGCTCCAGGATCAGCCGCTGCCGCTCGTGCTTGTTGGCCAGCCTCGCGCTCACTCGCCCGTCCAGAAGTGCCGTTGCCATCTAGGTATCACGGTTCGGGTCCGCGCGGTAGGGATCATGCTCGATCATTGACCCCCGCCTCGTGCATGATTATACATACGCCGTGGCTAACATTCCAGTGGGGGTCCTCGGCGCGTCCGGCTACGCCGGCCGCGAGCTGACCCGATTCATCCTCGGCCATCCCGGCCTCGAGCTCGCCTTCGCGACCGCCAACGACCAGCGCGGCCAGACGGTCCGTTTCGGCCGCCAGTCGGTGACCTTTTCCGCGCCCGACGACGCCCCCCTCGGTGACGCGGCGCTGGTCTTCTGCGCCCTCCCCCACGGCCACAGTAAGGAATGGGCCCGGCGGGCTCGCGACGCCGGCGCGAAGGTCGTGGACCTCTCCTCCGATCTTCGCCCCGGCAACCCGGGGTGCGAGCCGGACGCCGTCTATGGCCTCACCGAGCTCGCCCGCGGGCAGGTCGCGACCGCCTCGCTCGTGGCCAACCCGGGGTGCTATGCCACCTCCGTCCTCCTCCCCCTCCTGCCGCTGGTGCAGGCGGGCTACGTGCTCCCGGGCGCCACCGTCTCCGTCGCGGCGGCCTCCGGCGTCTCCGGCGCCGGCAACTCGCCCAAGCGCGAGCTGCTCTTCGCCGAGGTGGCCGACGACTACCGCGCCTACGCCCTCGGCAACACGCACCGCCATCTCCTGGAGATGCGGTCGCTGGTGCGCGGCGTGGGCGGGGATCTCGACCTCATCTTCACCCCGCACCTCCTCCCGGTGCCCCGCGGGATCCTCTCCACCATCCACGTGCCGCTCTCCCCGGAGGGTGCGGCGGTGCTCGGCGCGAACCCGAACGCGGCGTGGGACGCGGCGTACGCCGGGGAGCCCTTCATCGAGGTGGCGAGCGAGTCCCCCGCCCTCCGCGACGTGAACTTCCGCAACAGCTGCCGCATGCACGGGGTGATGGCGCAGGGGACCCGCGTTCCCACCCTGCTCGCCTTCAGCGCGATCGACAACCTGGTGAAGGGGGCCGCCGGTCAGGCGCTCCAGAACGCGAACCTGATGCTCGGCCTCGACGAGACCGCGGGGCTCCCGCTGTGAACGCAAGAGTCCGCGTGGTGAAGATCGGCGGCCGCCCACAATCCGATCCCCTCCTCCCGGGGGCGATCGCGCACGCCTGGGCGCAGCGCGCCAACGCCCTCGTGCTCGTGCACGGGGGCGGGGACGAGATCAGTGCGCTGCAGCGGGCGTCGGGGGTGGAGCCGCGCTTCGTGGGGGGGCGCCGCGTCACCAGCGAGCAGGACATCGCCATCCTCCGCATGGCGCTTTCCGGCAGCGCCAACAAGCGCCTCGTCTCGGCGCTCAACTCCGCCCTCGTGAACGCCGTGGGGATCTCCGGCGAGGACGCGGGGCTCTTCAGCGCGCGCGCCATGGACCTCACGAACATGGGGCGGGTGGGGGAGCCCTTTCGCGTGCGCACGGAGCTGGTGCGCGTGCTGCTCGACGCGGGCTTCCTCCCGGTGATCTCCCCGCTCTCGCGCGACGCCGCCGCCGACGCGACGACCGGCGGCGGGGAGCGCTCCGCGCTGAACGTGAACGGCGACGACGCGGCCGCGATGCTCGCGGTGGCCCTCGGCGCCGAGGAGCTGCTGCTCGTCGCCGACGTCGCCGGGGTGCTCGCGAACGGCCAGCCCGTGCCGCGCCTCGACCCGGAGGGCGCTCGCGCCCTGATCGACGACGGCACCGCCGCCGGCGGGATGGCCGCCAAGCTGGAAGCTGCCCTGATGGCGCTCGACGGGGAGGTCGAGCGGGTACGGATCGGTGACATCGCCGCGATCGCCGATCCGCACCGTGGAACCGTGATCGCGCGCGAAGCGAGCCCCGTCTGATGGCCACGTCCGTCGCTGCAACCTCCCCGCCGGCCAACGTCACGCCGGTTGCCGGCACCGAGTCGAGCATCCTCGGCACCTACAAGCGCGCGCCCATGGAGCTCGTGCGCGGCGAGGGCGTGTGGCTGTACGACGCGGAGGGAAGGCGCTACCTGGACTTCGTCTCGGGGATCGCCACCAACGCCCTTGGCTACGGCGACGCGGGGCTCGTCCACGCGCTGCACGCGGCGGCGGACGGGCTGGTGCACGTCTCGAACCTGTACAAGACCTCCGCCGGCGAGGCGCTCGCGTCGAAGCTCGTGCAGCTGGCGCAGCCCTGGGCGTCGAAGGCGTTCTTCTGCAACTCCGGCGCGGAGGCCAACGAGGCCGCGTTCAAGTTCGCGCGGCGCTGGGCCCGCGCGCAGCACGCGCCCGGGGAGGGGGAGAGCGCGAAGCACGAGATCGTCGCGCTGCGTGGGGCCTTCCACGGTCGCACGATGGGCGTGCTCGCCGCCACCGATCGCGCGCAGTACCGCATGCCCTTCCGCCCCCTCGCGGGGGGGATCACCATCCTCGAGCGCGACCTCGAGGAGCTCTCGGCCGCGCTCGACGCGGAGACCGCCGCCGCGGTGATCGTGGAGCCGGTGCAGGGCGAGGGCGGGGTGCGGGTGATCGACCACGGCTTCCTGCGCGAGCTGCGCGCGCTCACCCGCGAGCGGCACTGCCTGCTCATCCTCGACGAGATCCAGTGCGGCCTGGGGCGCACCGGCACCTTCTACGCGCACGAGCAGGCGGGGATCGAGCCGGACATGGTCACGCTGGCCAAGCCCCTCGCCGGCGGGCTGCCGATGGGAAGCGTGGTCATGACGGGAGAGGTCGCCGCGGCGATCAAGCCGGGGGACCACGGCACCACCTTCGGGGGTGGCCCCTTCGTGGCGAGCGTGGCGAACTACGTGGTGGAGCGGCTGAGCGACCCGGCGATGCTGGCGCACGTACGCGAGCTGGGCGCCTGGTTCGGCGCGCAGCTCGAGGAGCTGGTGCTCAACACGGGGGGGCGCATCCGCCAGGTGCGCGGCGTGGGGCTGATGTGGGGGATCGACGTCTCCGGCACCGCGGCGCACGTGGTGAGCGAGGCCGCCGAGCAGGGGCTGCTGCTCTGCACGGCGGGGGAGTACACCGTGCGCATCCTGCCCCCGCTCGTGGTCACGAAGGAGGAGCTGACCCTGGGGCTCCGCATCCTCGAGGACATCCTCTGATGGAAGCAGCGCGGGTGCTGTCGCTGGTCGACGCGCGCGCGGGACGCACCCCCCCGGTCCAGCCGGTGGGGGAGGGACTCGTGCTCCCCACCCAGCGCAAGGCGCGGCCGGAGGAGGCGGAGGCGATCGCCGCGCTGAACAACCAGTACGCCGCCCGCGGGCTAATGCTGCGCCGCACCCCGGAGATGATCCGGCTGGCGATCGACGACTACGTGGTCGCCGTGGATGCCCGCGGGACGATCCTCGCCTGCGGGGCGCTCAAGGAGTACTCGCCGAGCGTGGCGGAGGTGGCGGCGATCGCGGTCGCGTCGGAGGCGAGCGGGCGCGGGCTGGGGAAGGCGATCGTGCGCGCGGTGGAGACGCTGGCGCGCAAGCGCGGCATCTACGACGTGTTCGCGCTCACCCTCCAGCCGGAGTTCTTCGCCGCCTGCGGCTACACGCGCGTGGACCGCGCGCGCTACCCGGAGAAGATCCGCCGCGACTGCCTCGGCTGCGCGCGGCGCTTCGCCTGCAACGAGACCTGCTTCGCAAAGAGCCTGAAGGACTGACGGTCACCCCGCGGCGCGGCGTGCCCTGAGCACGCGATCCGCCGCGGATTCCCCGCTCGCGATCGCCCCTTCCACGGTGCCGTTCTGCCCACCGGGAGCGAGCGCCTCGCCGGCGAACAGCAGGGTGGGCGCGAGCGGGCGTGCGAGGAACTTCGCCGCGCCGGTGCCGCCGACCGCCACGTAGCTGTAGGCGCCGCGCGCGTACGGGTCGGCCCCCCAGTCGTGCAGGTGCACCGCCGCGACCGCGTCGGCGAGCCGCCGCTGCGGCAGGTGCACGCGCGCCGCGAGCGCGGCCACGATCACCTCCTCCAACCCTCCCATCCCGCTCAGCGCCTCCGCCTCCGGGCCGCCGAACCACACGACCATGGCCGGGACGTCCGCCGGATAGAGGGTCCAGCACACCGGCATCGCGCCGTCGTGAGCATGCAGGAAGGTGAGGCGGCGCAGGCGCTCCGGGGCGTCCCGCATTCCCGCCGGCTTCAGCTCCCGCACCGGGGCGCGGAGCACCACCGTCGCCCGGATGACATGCCCCATGGGAAGCTGCGCGAGCCGCGCCCGCCAGCGGGGAGGGAGCGGTGGGTCGAACTCGATCGCTCCTTTCGCGCCGGGGGCGGCCTCGAGCACCCCCACCGGGACCGTGACGATCACCTGGCCGGCGCGCGCCTCGTGGTTCGCCCCGCCCTCGCGCCAGGTGACGAGCGCCCGCTCGCCGCGCCAGCGGATTCCCGTGACCACGGCGCCCAGCCGCGGCGGCGTCGCGAGGCGCGCCGCGAGCAGCTCCGGCAGCTGCGCGTAACCCCCGGCGAGGCGCGCCATGCGCTGCTCCTCCGGGTCGCCCTCCGGGCTCCCCCCCTCGGCGAGGGCACGCTCGCTGGCGCGCGCCGGGTCGGCGGCGTGGAAGCCGCGAACGAACTGCTCCGCGAGCCGGCGTTCCCCGGCGAGGGAGGCGCCGCCCGGCTTCCGCGCGAGGAACTCGGCGAAGGAGCGATCTGGGTCGCGCCCGTCCTCGAGGCGGCGCATCACGCGGTCGAGCCGCTTCCAGAAATCCGGCAGCGGCCGGAGCCCGCGCACGCCGGATTCCCAGCGCTCCCCGCGGATGTCGAGCACGGTGCGGCCGGCCGCGCCGACGACGCGGGAGGTCCGTTCCGCGGCCCCGTGGAGGAACTCCGCCCCCAGCTCGATCGGGTGCTCCATCCGTGCGTCGCGCGTGGTGAACACCCGCCCGCCGATCCGGTCGCGGGCCTCGAGCACGGTGACGGCGACCCCCGCCTCGGTGAGCCGGGCGGCCGCGGCGAGCCCCGCCACGCCGGCGCCGACGATCACCACGTCCGGTGTGCGGGGGGAGGAACGGGAAAGGCCGGGGGAGCGCGTCATGCTCCCCCGGCCTTGCAAGCCCGGTTCCGGCGCGGACCCGATCCTCAGCGCGTGGGCTGCGGGCCGAGCAGGAATTCCTTCGGCGGCTCGACGCCCGCCAGGTTCTTCAGGAAGTAGTCCCAACGGCGGCGCATCATGTAGTACGACATGCTGCCGTAGCCGTGCGCCTGGTTGGGGAGCATGAGCAGGTCGAAGTCCTTGTTCGCCTTGATGAGCGCCTCGACCACGAGCAGGGTGTTGTTCGGCGGGACGTTGTCGTCCATGGTGCCGTGCGCGAGGAGGAGCTTCCCCTTGAGGTTCTTCGCGTACGTCTGCGTCGCCTCCTCCTGGTAGCTGTCGGTGCCGTCGGCATGCTTCACCAGCAGCCCCTCATAGCGCTCCCCCCAGTCGTCCTCGTACTGCCGGTTGTCGTGGTTGCCGGACTCCGAGATGCCGACCTTGAAGAAGTCGGGCTGCTGGAACATCGCCGCCGCGGTGGCGAAGCCACCGCCGGAGTGCCCCCAGATCCCCGCGCGATCGATGTCGATCCACGGGTAGCGGCGCGCCAGCTCCCTCATCCCCGCCACCTGGTCGGGGATGGTGTTGTCGATCATGCGGCCATAGTAGGCGTCGTGGAAGCTCTTCGAGCGCCACGGGGTGCCCATGCCGTCGATCTCCACCACCACGAAACCGAGTTCCGCGAGCGCCTGGTTGTCGCCGCGCGCCGCCACGAACTGCCGCCCGCCCACGCTCCCGGTCTGCGGACCCGGATAGATGTGGTTGATGATCGGGTACTTGCGGGTGCTATCGAGCGCCGTGGGCACGTACATCAGGCCGTACAGGTCCGTCTTCCCGTCGCGCGCCTTCACCGTGATCGGGATCGGGGCCTTCCACCCGGCGGCCACGAGGCGCGAGACGTCGGCCTTCTCGAGGGTGACGAGCACGCGCCCCGTGCGCGCGTCGCGCACCACGTGCACCGGGGGCTGCTCGGG